>DAOTZF010000001.1:0-1525 GCA_034434415.1 Anaerolineales bacterium
TAATGGGTATCTATATCATTTGGAAAGCATAAAATTCACTGCAACATAAAGGCTTAGGAGCAATATTTCATGGCAAATGTTCATCAGTTCGACGTGATCGTCGTAGGCGCGGGAGGGGCGGGACTCATGGCGGGCTTGTACGCCTCGCGCGGCGCGAAGACGGCGGTCATCAGCAAGTTGTATCCTACGCGTTCGCATACCGGCGCGGCGCAGGGTGGAATCAGCGCGGCCTTGGGCAATTACGAGGAAGACAAACCCGAATGGCACATGTACGACACCGTCAAAGGGTCAGACTATCTCGGCGATCAGGACGCCATTGAGTTCATGTGCAATGAGGCAATTGACGCAGTCCTCGAGCTCGAACACATGGGCTTGCCCTTCGATAGAACGCCCGACGGACGAATCTCGCAACGTCCGTTTGGCGGGCATACGAATAATGCGACAGGCAAACCTGTGAGGCGCGCTGCACACGCCGCGGACCGCACGGGTCACATGATCCTGCAAACGCTGTACCAGCAGTGCATCAAGAACAACGTCACATTCTTCGATGAATATCAAGTGATTGATTTCATCATGGTGGATGGCAAAGCAACGGGCGTTGTTGCTGTCGAATTATCTACAGGCGAATTTCACACGTTTCATGGAAAAGCGATCATTTTCGCCACAGGCGGGCATGGCCGCATCTTCGAAGTGACATCCAATGCCTATGCCTACAGCGGCGACGGCGCGGCGATCCTGTTCCGGCGCGGCATTCCGCTCGAGGATATGGAGTTCTTCCAGTTCCATCCGACAGGCATTTACAAACTCGGCATTCTCATCACCGAAGGCGCGCGCGGCGAGGGCGCGGTGCTCATCAACGGCAAGGGCGAGCGCTTCATGCCGAAATATGCGCCGGCAGTAAAAGATCTGGCTTCGCGCGATGTGGTCAGCCGCGCAATCTATACCGAGATCAAAGAAGGCCGCGGTGTGGATGGAAAAAATTATGTCTATTTGGATATCCGCCCCGAGACGGTTCACAAATACGCGGACGAAGATGGGCGCACGAACCCCGACGGTTCTCCCTACAGGATAACTGGCGACACCGTCCTGAAAAAGATTCCTGAAATCGTGGATTTCTGCCGCGTCTACCTCGGAGTGGACCCTGTAACACAGATGATGCCGACTCAGCCCACCGCGCATTACACCATGGGCGGAATCCCTACCAACAAATTTGGCGAAGTGGTGATGGACGATAAAGGCACAACCGCCCCCGGGTTGTTCGCGGCGGGCGAGTGCGCGTGCGTGTCTGTGCATGGCGCGAATCGTCTCGGCACGAACTCACTGCTCGATCTCGTTGTGTTCGGCAAACACGCCGGACTTAAAGCCGCGGAGTACGCCAAGTCTGCTGACTGGGCGAAACTGCCCGAGGATGCCGAAGCAGGCGCAAAATCCGAGTTCGAAGCGTTGCGGAATGGGTCGGGCAAAACGAACGCGTTCGATCTCGCCAATGAGATGAAGAAGGTCATGTTCGAGGAAGTCGGCATCT
>DAOTZF010000002.1:0-3677 GCA_034434415.1 Anaerolineales bacterium
GGTCCCATTGTGGCGATACCCAAAGCCTTGAAACTCGCTGGATTGACACTCAACGATATTGACCTGATAGAATTGAACGAAGCCTTCGCCGCGCAATCATTGGCTGTGATCCGCACACTTGAACTGGATGAAAGCAAGGTCAATGTCAATGGCGGCGCGATCGCTCTCGGTCATCCGCTTGGATGCACAGGCTCTAAATTGACAACGCAGTTGATCTACGAAATGGGTCGTCGCAAGTCGAAGTATGGCATGGTGACGATGTGCATTGGCGGCGGCATGGGCGCCGCGGCGATCTTTGAGAATTTACAAAGTTAGTCTGCTGGTTGGCTGGTCAACTTGTCCGCTAGTCATTTCATGACTTTGGACATTTGACTTTCGACTAGAAGACTATAAAACTAAAAGACTAGGAGACTAAAATTATGCCCCTCACCGTATCACAACTTATGGAAAAAATGCCTGGAGCGTTCCTGCCCGAAAAAGCGCAAGGCGTGAATGCGACCATCCACTTCAAATTCACAGGCGCAGAAGCTGGCGAATGGAACGCGAAGATCGCGGACGGAAAAGTCGCCGTGGCGCAGGGTGCTCCCGCCGATGCCGCGACGATGACCCTGACCGCCGACTCGGAAGATTACGTAAAACTCTTCACAGGCGAACTGGACGGTATGCAAGCCTTTATGCAGGGCAAGCTTAAACTGGGCGGCGACTTGAACCTTGCGATGAAGATGATGAGCATGTTTAAGATTAAATAATAAAAAAGCGCTCCAGAATGTGGAGCGCTTTTTTATTTCTCGATGAATTTTTTCAAATTTTCAGTCAATCGCTCTGTCCTGACTTGGCGACCTTGCTCGTTGAGATGATAAGGCGTATCGTAGAAATAATCGTCAGGTAGGCACAATTGATCTAGATTGGTCAACAAAGGAATTGTTGTTCGTGCCCTGAGAAGATTGAAATATCGGTCGAGATTTCTTTTACCGGTCCTCTCGCAATTCGTCTCGCGGTGAGCTTGCGCCTCATACAACACTTGCGCCCCCTTCGATTGGGCGAACTGATTGAATTCCTCAAGGAAAACATACGCCTCATCGAGTTGGTTCACCGGGTACACCGAGTCAGCGATCTCAAACTGACGATTGTTCCCTTCGCCAAGATGGCCCGTGAAGTCTCCATGCTCGTTGAAGAGGTCGCCGGAGTAGAAATTCCGTCCCGCTTCGTACGAAAAGCCGTTGAGATAATAATTCAGCTGACGGTTCACCTTCCGCTCCAGCATGATCGTGTAAATGGAGGGCATTTGCCGATATGGCTCATGGATATACCAGATCCTGTCGGGCGAGAATTCCACCCAATCTGCAAGATATTGAGGTTGACCGTAGAAGGATTGCACGTCGGTGAAGTTGTAGTATTCGAGGCTGATGATGATAATATCACCCTGCCCAAGATGCTTTTTCACTTCATTCAAGGGGGCAATGCCGAGCGCGACATGCAAACCGTCGTTGATCACCGGTATGCCAAGTTCCTGTTCCATGAGTTCGCTGTCGACACCGAAGGCGATGTTGGAGCCTCCCACCAGGATAATTCGCGGGGACGGGATATCTTTTAACAAAGCCGATTTGAGCATGCTGGCTTGGTAGAGATGTTTTTCATCCGGTCTCGTAGCGACGAAAATCGCCCCCACCATCAGCGTTGCGAGGGTAGAGACCACGGTCAACCCTCTCAGGAATTTCGAAAATTCACCCGAGCGCATCATTCTAGAATTGGAAATATATAAACGCCTGCTGAACGCCGGTATAGGATGTCCCCAATGCGAGGGTCACTGCGATCAAGGCTGAATAGTAAAGATATCGAAACAGGGGATGTTGTTGGTTAAACGATTCGAGCGCATTGCCTCGAAATTGCTTTACTTCCATATATAACAGGAGCAGGAATGCCATGCCTGATAGAACGATCTCTGCGCGTGTGAGAGCGGAGAGCGCGCGAAAGGAAAGGAATATTCCGTTGGTAAACCCCCATAGACCTGTGTGCATGCCATCCGATATTTGACTAGCGGCATGGCTGGCAAAATCGCCCCATCCCGTGAAAAGATTGCCTGCGATGTAAAGCGCATCGGAGATGTTTGCGGCGCGGAAAAAGACCCAGGCGAAGCAAACCAGCCCAAAAGTGGTGAGAAGCGATACCGCATCAAATGCGGAAGGTAGCCGCTTCGCGAATCCCGCGTCACGGAGGCGGGTCCAGCGCGGTTCTACGAGATTGTTCAGCACAACATAGAGTCCGTGCAATCCGCCCCAAATGACGAACGTCCAATTTGCGCCGTGCCATAGACCGCTGATAAGGAACGTGATGAGGAGGTTGATCGCCATGCGCCGCGTGCCCGCTCGGTTGCCGCCAAGCGGAATGTAGACGTAATCGCGGAACCATGTAGAGAGGGAGATATGCCACCTGCGCCAGAATTCCGAAATGGATGTTGCAAAATAAGGGTGCTGAAAATTTTTCATTAACCGGATGCCCATCACTTGCGCGGAGCCGAAGGCAATATCGGAATACCCTGAAAAATCGCAATAGATCTGAATGGCAAAAGCGATGGTCGCGAACACGAGAGCAGGACCCTGAAAATCCCGTGGGGAATCGTAGACGGGGTTGACGAAGAGCGCCATGCGGTCGGCGACCACGACTTTCTTGAACATGCCCCATGCCATCCACTTCAACCCATCAGTGACGCGCTGGTATTCGAAGCGGTGTTCCTCGTGCAGTTGATGCAGGATGTTCTGCGGTCTCTCGATGGGACCCGCTACAAGTTGCGGATAGAACAGCACGTACAGCGCGAGATAACCGAAATGCCGTTCAGCTTTCTGGTTGCCGCGATACACCTCGATGGTGTAACTGAGTGACTGAAAAGTGTGAAACGACAGCCCGATGGGCAGGATGATGGCGAGGTTTTCGATCGGATAGTTCCAGCCGATGAAATTCGCGAGTGCGGCAATGTTCTCGTTGGCGAAATTGAAATATTTGAAGAACCCCAACATTCCCACGTTGGCAGCGATGCTGGCAAGCAGGACCCATCTCCTCCGGCTACCCTGAACAGATTCAAGCCCGATCCCGGCGAAATAATCCACGGTGATGGTGACGAAGAGGATCAAAATATATTGGGGGATGAACGCCATGTAGAAATAACAACTTGCCGTCAGCAACAACGCCCAGCGGTGGCGATGAGGCAACAGGAAATACAGCGTTGTTACTACGGGAAAGAATACGAGGAAATGGAACGAGTTGAACAGCATCGACCAAAAGACTCTACGCGTTTAGAAATGATCGCATTAATATTTACATGAACAGCGAGATCACCGACCACAATGCCGAGGCGGTCAGGCACATGGTGAGGATCGCGAAAACGGTCGTTATGATGCCCGCGGCTCGTGAACGAATCCAACCCGACAGGCCGATGCCGCCGAGAAAGACAAAGATCGCAGTGACCAGCATGAGGAACCCGCCGGTAGCGAGATTATCCAACTCAGATCGTACCTCGTTGAGTTCGGCGGTAGCGGCGAATGCCAAAATAGAGACGATCAACGGGTACGTGAACAAGACCGTCGAGATCGAAAAAACGATGATGCACGCGGTCACGAGCCGGCTTTTGTTTTCGGTGACCAGGAATTGGATCACAGCGGTCAAACCAAAGCCTGCCATCA
>DAOTZF010000003.1:0-7673 GCA_034434415.1 Anaerolineales bacterium
CTCACCGATACACCTGAATACGAAGGCGCGCCGACCTGGTCGCCGGATTCAACCTTCCTCGCGTACGAAGCCTACCGCGATGACAACCTTGATATCGTCATCGGACCGGCCGCGAATCCGCTTCAAGACGCCGTGCTTTTGACAACTTCGTCTTCTTCTGATCACTCACCCACTTGGGGACCCGGTGGGCGCCAGATCGCATTTGTCTCAGATGGCGAGGTCATCCTCGCAGACTTGGATAAAACCGGGGATGAGCGGTTTTCCAATTTGAGCAACACGGACCAAGCCTCCGAATCGCATCCCATTTGGTCACCAGACGGGACAAAATTGGCATGGGCGTCATTAAGCCAATCTGTCGGACGAAGCGGAATCTATATCTGGGATGCCACGCGCACCGCGCCTGCGGTCTGGTTGGGTGATGGCGATTATCCCGCGTGGGATACGGCAGGCGGGCAGATCCTCACAACCTTCAATGCGCCAAATGAAACGTTCATCACGACCTACACGCGTGATGGAAGAATCCTTCAGCCGCTTGTGCACTTCCCCGCGGCGTTGAAAGGGTTGGTCTGGGCAAACCTGACCTTTCCCGACTCGCTTCCCTCCGTGTTTCAGGAAGCCGCTCAGTTGACCCCCGCTCCGCTGTGGGCGCCGGTCGGCGAACCGGTAGCGGATAATGTCCCCGGCAGATATTCGCTGGTGAATCTGGATGGCGTTCTGGCTCCGTATCCCCAATTGCACGATCGCGTAGATGAGGCGTTCAATGCCCTCCGCCAACGCGTGATCGAGGAGGCAGGCTGGGACGCGCTGGCAAGCCTCGAGAACGCGTTCGTTCCGATCACCTCATCGCTCGACCCGGGATTCGAAGAATCGTGGCTATACACCGGTCGCGCGTTCGCGATCAATTCGTTAATGACCAATGCCGGCTGGATGGTCGCTGTGCGAGAAGATTTCGGAGCGCAGACGTATTGGCGGCTGTATATCCGCGCGCAATTGCAGGATGGTTCGCTGGGCGAACCGCTTCGCACGACTCCATGGGATCTATCTGCGCGTTACAACCTTGACCCGAAAGTATACGAACAGGGAGGGACGTATAGCGCAACGCCCGCCGGTTACTGGGTGGATGTTACTTCGCTCGCGTACCAATACAGCTGGGAACGCGTTCCAGCCCTTCCCAACTGGCGGACTTTCTATCGCGGCGCGCGCTTCACCGAATTCGCGCTTACCGATGGGTTGGATTTTTACGCCGCGATGCTCCAGCTCTATCCGCCGGATGTGCTGCTCACACCCACGCGCGTCCTGCCGCCCTCTGCGACCTCGTCCGTGACGCCGACGTTTACGCCCACTGCCACCTACACGCGCACGCCGCGTCCGACCGGGACCACAACACTGACGCGAACGCCAACGAGTACACCCGCGCCATCCAACACACCAACGCCTCCGCCCATCCCGCCAACGACCACCCCATGAAAAGAACCGTTCAAAGTCTTTTCTTAATTATTATTCTTACATCCTGCACGCCGATGAACGCGAGCGTGGATCAAACGCCTACGGCGGTCATAGCTGGAGGAGCGAATCAACTGCCTAGCGAGTCTGAAGCGACACCGCGTCCGACCATTGAGCCGTTTCGGTTCGTCCTTCCGACTCCCGGCGCGGAACCGGTCTCGGGATGGCGTCCGCCGCTTTATCCGACGCCGTGGGCTGTTTCGCCGTATGATCATTTTTACTTCGCCCGCCCCATCGCCGCGGATAACGTCAACTGGCCCCTTGCGGAATATCGGTACGGAGGTGTTTTCTTCGCCCCGAATATCGTGCATACCGGCGTGGATATCGATGCCGCTGATGGAGCGCCCATCCTCGCCGCCGGCCCAGGGACGGTTGTTTCAGCCGACTGGGGATTGTTCACCGAAGTACCGGGCAATGAATCTGACCCGTATGGCAAGGCGGTGGTCGTGCGGCATGATTTCGGCTACAAAGGTCAGGAGTTGTACACGATCTACGCCCACATGAGCGCGATCACCGCGGTCAAGGGACAGCGTGTGGAGACCGGCGATCTTCTCGGTTTGGTGGGAGATACCGGCGCCACGACAGGTCCGCATTTGCATTTTGAAGTCCGCCTCGGCGGAAATACGTTTTACAACACGTACAATCCGGAACTATGGATGTCTCCACCTCAAGGCTGGGGAGTGCTGGTAGGCAATCTTACGGGCGAAAAAGGCGAGCCGTTGAATCAAGTTGAAGTGCAGGTTCGCCCACTCCCCTCTGAAGTTCCTTTGCGAAGAGTGATCACCTATGCCGAGGGCGCGGTCAACGGTGACCCGTATTATCAGGAGAATTTAGTCCTAAGTGATCTTCCTGCAGGAATTTACAAAGTACTAATGGAATACAATGACAAGGATGTTCAACTGTTCGTCGAGATCTTCCCGGGGCAGGTGACCTATTTCACGTTTACTGACAAGGAAGGATTTCAAATCGTCCCGCCGCCCGTTCCGACGCTCGATTTTCTGCCCGGAACCGCGACAACCGTGCCGTGACCTGAAAACCCGAAGCTTCACCCTTGAACCTTGACAGTCAGAACATCTGTGCTATACTCTCGGCTACACACAATTCAGACCCTTACACTTGTATTGGAGAAATAAACATGTCCCCTCGTAAATCATCCAAAGAATCAAAAGCCGCCGCAATGGAAGAAGCGCAGGCGAACCGCCACCTGGACGGTGCTAAGCAAGCCGTGCTCGATAAAGCTGTCGGCGATATCCTCAAACGGTACGGGGATGGTTCCATCGTCCGCCTTGGCGAAGCGAAGTTCATGGAGACCGAGACCTTCCCCACAGGCTCGCTTTCGCTCGATATTGCCCTCGGCGTCGGCGGCGTTCCGCGAGGGCGCATCACAGAAATTTACGGACCCGAATCCTCGGGCAAGACTACGATTTGTCAGCACATCGTTGCCGAAGCGCAGAAGATGGGTGGGGTCGCGGCGTTCATCGACATGGAGCACGCCCTTGACCCCGTCTATGCCGCGCGCGTCGGTGTTGATATTGACAACCTGCTCGTCTCACAACCGGATACCGGCGAGCAGGCACTTGAAATCGTCGAAACCCTCGTCCGCTCCGGCGGCGTGGATGTAGTTGTTATTGACTCGGTCGCCGCGCTCGTCCCACGCTCTGAAATCGAAGGCGACATGGGCGATGCGACGATGGGCGTGCAAGCCCGCCTCATGTCGCAAGCGCTTCGTAAATTGAGCGGCGCGATCAACCAAACTAAAACAGCAGTTATCTTTACGAATCAACTCCGCCAGAAGATCGGTGTGATGTTCGGCAACCCTGAAACAACCACAGGCGGTCAAGCGCTCAAGTTCTATGCCTCGGTGCGCCTCGACGTGCGCCGCATCCAAGCAATCAAGGTCGGCGATGAAGTCATCGGCAACCGCACACGAGTCAAAGTGGTCAAGAACAAGGTTGCGCCTCCGTTCCGCACTGCGGAATTCGACATCATGTTCAACGAAGGAATTTCAAAGAGCGGCGATGTTCTCGATTTGGCGACCAAGTTCGAGATCGTCCAGAAGCGTGGTGCGTTCTTCTCCTACGGCGATATCCGCATTGGGCAGGGACGCGAAAATGCGAAGGATTACCTCCGCGCCAATCCCGCCCTCATGGCTGAGATCGACGGCGTGATCCGCCAGAAAGCACTGAGCGGCGAGATCGCCCTGCCGCTCGAGATCGGCGGAGGCGACGACGGTGGTGGTGGGAATTCAGACGAAGAATAAGACCCGTAGGGGCACGACATATCGTGCCCCTATATTTTTATGAACAAAACTCGCTTCTTTTTCACCGCCAACCTGATTCTCCTGATCTCAGCCTGTTCCTCCGCCCCCACAGCGACTCCCTTCCTCCCACCAACGGCGCAATCCCTGCTCATCGAACCGACCTTCATCATCAATCCGACGCAAAACATTGTTGTGATTCAATCCACGCCGCTGCCGACGATCGAGCCAACCGCCAACTCGGACGAATGTGTCAGCAACCTGACCTTCGTCAGCGACCTTACCATCCCAGACAACACCTTCATCACATACGGCGCGACCATGGACAAGCAATGGCTCGTGCAAAACAGCGGAACATGCGACTGGAACGCGGACTATCGTCTCCGGCACATCGGCGGAGCGGAACTTGGCGCGCCTGAGGAGATCATGCTCTACCCGGCAAAGTCCGGCGCGCAAGCCAGCATTCAGATCATCTTTACCGCGCCGTTCACGGACGGAGAATATGAATCGGCATGGCAGGCGTTCGACCCGGCTGGTTTGGCATTCGGTGACCCGATCTATATTCGAGTCAATGTCGCTTCGCCATAACCAACCTATGTTGTATCGGCAGTGCAAATGACGACAAAACAAAGCCCTGGAAAAAGGATTCCCGATGCCCTCACAGACTGACTTTCCTTTAGTTTTCGAACATTTGAAAAGGATCCTCAAACCCTACGCGCCCAAACTCACCGTCAAAATGGACAACCAAAACGTGTTCTATCTCGACGGTCCGTACAGCGAAAAATACAAGCGGGAACTGTATTTCGCCTCGACCCATATCAAAAAGAATTATGTTTCCTTTTACCTGATGCCCGTTTACATGTATCCCGAATTACTCAAGGGTATGAGTCCTGCGCTCAAAAAACACATACAAGGGAAATCCTGCTTCAATTTCAAAAAGGTCGAGCCTGAATTGTTCAAAGAACTCGAATCCCTCACCAAAAGCGGCTTTGCACGATTCATGAAGGAATTGAAGTAACCGACCACGCAAAACCGCAAACCCTGATAGAATAGCGGCGAAGAAGCCCCTTCGCGGGCTTCTTCCATGTCAACTCAAGGAATCGCCGCTTCCATGCACTATAACTTCCGCCTGTTCTGGCGCACGTTCTATCGCTCCTTCTTCGACTCGAAAAATACTCCCGCCCGCCTCACCCGAAGACGAATCATTTTCCTCCTTATCTTCTACGCGATCTGGCCCCTCGGCTCGTTATTTCACTGGTTCTGCTTCTGGCTCGACGATATCCTCTACCCCGCTCACAAAACTCAACGCATCGAAAAGCCGCTCTTCATCATCGGTAACCTGCGAAGCGGTTCCACCTTCCTCCACCGCCTGCTCTCGCGAGATTCGGAAACATTTACCAGCCTCACCACGTGGGATATCTACCTCACCCCCTCGGTCGTGCAAAAGAAATTTACGCAATTCATATCACGGCTCGATAAAAAGTCAGGCGGGCATTTGCATCGCCTCCTCTACGCCTTCGACCGCCGTACGCTGGGACAATTCAAGATCCATCCCATCTCGTTCTTCCAACCCGAAGAGGACGAAAACATCCTCATGCACGCATGGGATTCGTTCTGGGGCACCTTCCTCTTCCCCTTCATGGACGAGTTCCCCAACTACCAGCACTTCGACGAGGCGCTCCCGCCCGAACGTAAACGTGAGATCATGGCATTTTACAAATCCATGCTGCAACGTCACATGTACGCAACCGGTAAAAAATATTATGTGGCGAAGGCTCCCGCGTTCAGCGCCAAGATCCAGACCGTCATCGAATTTTTCCCCGACGCACGCATCATCTACCTCGCCCGTAATCCGCTCGATATGTTTCCCTCCACTGTGTCGTGGATCAATTATTCGCGCGCCGTTTTTACCGGACCGCAGGACAGATATTTGTACCTGGACGAAATCATGGATTTCACCCAACACTGGTACCGCTACCCCCTCCTATATCTCGACTCGCATCCTTCCCCCAGACACCTGATTCTCAACTACGACGATCTGATTCAACGCCCGGAGCAGGTGATTCGCGGATTCTACGAACAGTTTGGCTACCCAAATCAACCGGGTCTGCCTATCATCATTGACCAGGCCGTGAAGGAAACGCTTGCCTTCAAAAGCGACCACACGTATTCGCTCGAAGAAATGGGTTTCACCCGCGAGCAAATTGTTGAAACCTTTGCCGATATCTTCGAACGTTTCGGCTTCGACAAACGCGAGAATGAACTGGCGGGGATAAAAACCAGGGTCTCGGCGTTCGATCAGTAAAAAACAGGTCGAGATAAACTCGACCTGTTTTTTGTTACGTTGAAGATTTTCTCGTCTTCGGGGTTGCTTTCCGCAATTTGCGCGTGGATGTCTTTGCCTTTACTTTTTTTGCGGGCGAGGTTTTGGCTTTCTGCACAGCAGGTTTTCTCTTCGGAGTCACAACATCAGTTTCGGTAACAGCAGGCTGCGGCGCGGCGGGAGGGGTGATCTTATAATCTTCTTCCCAGTCTTCCGCAAACGAAACATTTATTGCCCTGTATCGAATCATCAACAGCGCCGCGCCAGCCACTGCCATCAACGCTGAAAATACCGCCGAATAACTGATACCCAACTCCGGAATCTTCGGCTGGTCCGGGCGAAAGAATTCGATCCACGTGCGCCCCACACCGGCAAGGATCAACCAGCCAGCGAACAACGTTCCGGGTTTGAGTTGCTTTTCATACCGGCGAGACAGCCATAATAGAAGCCCTGCCGCGGCGAGATTCCAGATCATCTCGTAGGCAAAGGTGGGGTGAAAGCGCGTGGTCTCGGGCAGACTCCTGAATTGGGCGAGACGGTTGCTGGCGTCAATGGGAATCCCCCATGGAAGCGTCGTCGGCGGTCCGTACAACTCCTGATTGATGAAATTACCAAGCCTGCCAATTGCTTGCCCGATCAACAAACCGGGTCCAGCCATATCCAGATACAACCACGGGTCGAGGTTGTTCCTGCGAATGAACCATAAAAGGATAATGGCGCCGAACAGGAACCCGCCGAAAATATGCAACCCACCCTGGCGGAGGTTGATAATCTCTGCTGGATTCTCGATATAGATTCGATTGCCGCCCAGTGTGGCATTGACGATATACCACAGCCGCGCGCCGAGGATGCCGAACAACACCACCCAGATGAGCGCGTCCCAGAATTTTTCACTGTCTTCGCCGCGGCGTTTGAGGCTCCGCTCCACGATCATTGAGCCGACCAGCACCCCGGTCATGACGATCAGCCCGTACCAGTAGATGGGATATTCATAACCGAACAATCGGATCGTTATCATCACAGGGTCAATCATGTATACCTCTTCGGAAATTTTTCTGAGATTATAACATCCGCAGCCCCGGGGAAATTCAGAATGTCAAAATTTGGATAAAAACCGTTTGGTTTCGCATATTACATTCATAACTTCTCGTTTGTGACAAATTACACATCGAGATCGAACCCGAAATGCTTACAATAAAAATCAACGTTTACCTTTGGAGTAATGGTTCCTTCAGGACAGCCAAGATGCTGAGAATCAACCGACAGACAGATTACGCCGTCCGTGTGGTCCTTGCCCTCGCCAAGCTAGGCGAAGGAATGCGAGTCTCGAGCGCGGATGTTCAAAGGGAGATGTTGATTCCCCCGGCGTTCATAAGTCGAATCGTAGCGCAATTGGCGCGCAAAGGGCTGGTTCAAACATTTCCGGGGCGTGACGGCGGATTGTCCCTTCCCTGTCCTGCCTCAAAGATCACGTTGAGGGATGTGGTCGAAGCTTTCGAGGGACCCATCCTGCTTTCACAGTGCCTGAAGGTAAAGGGCGAAGATGACTGCCCGTTCCAGACGAATTGCCCGGTGCGTTCCAAGTGGGGA
>DAOTZF010000004.1:0-6629 GCA_034434415.1 Anaerolineales bacterium
ACGGAAAAATTGCTTTACGTGTCGTTTCAGGATTGGTCTTGCTGGCGGTCATCGTTGCCATCGGCTTCTTTGCCTTTCAGGCAGGCGTCGCGCAGGGCTCGCCGATCACCATCGAAGCGCCTTCGGGCGAGTCGGTTCCCGCACCGTATCCGCATTTCGGTTACGGATACGGGATGCGCTATCACCACCCATTCATGTGGGGATTTGGGTGCTTGATTCCCCTCTTTGGAGTATTCCTGCTCGTGCTTGCGCTCAAGTCCTTCCGCATGATGATGTGGGGTCCGCGCTGGGGTTGGGGACATCGCGGTCACTGGGGTGAGCGCGGCTTCCCGCCGATGTTCGAGGAGTGGCACAAGCGCGCACATGGAGAATCGTCAGAAGAAAAGAAAGAATAATATAATGGATTGCGTTGTAGGGGCGGGGTCACCCCGCCCCTACAAAAAATATGAAAACCATCCTCGTTGTGGACGACGAACCCAAAATCACCCAACTCGTGCGGGATTACCTCGAACGCGCGGGATTTGGCGTTTTAATCGCGCATGACGGGAAGAAGGCTTTGTCACACGCAAAAACGGATAAGCCCGATGCGGTCATTCTGGACCTCGGCTTGCCTCAGTTAGACGGTTTGGACTTCACCCGCGAGTTTCGCAAAACATCCAACGCGCCGATCATCATGCTCACCGCGCGCGCCGAAGAGTCAGACAAGCTCATCGGGCTTGAACTCGGTGCGGACGATTATATGACCAAGCCGTTCAGTCCCAAGGAGTTGGTGGCGCGCGTCCGTGTTGCGTTCCGCCGGATTGAAAATGCCGCGAACATGAATTCCGAAATGATTCGCGTGGCGGATTTAATTCTCGATGTGCCGCGTATGCGTGTAACTGCCGATAAACGCGAACTCGAAGAATTGACCCCCACAGAATTTGAATTGCTTGCCACGCTTGCCCGTCAACCCGGGCGCGTCTTCACCCGCGCGCAACTGTTGGATGCGATTCATGGTGTGGCGTTCGAATCCTATGAACGCGCAATTGACGCACACATCAAGAACATCCGCCGCAAGATCGAAGTCAAGGCGAGCGAGCCGAAGTATGTGCTGACGGTTTATGGTGTTGGTTACAAATTTGCGGATAAATAACGAATGGGTAGGGGCGAAGCATGCTTCGCCCCTACAAACACAATGAAACATCACCCTCCCTTTCGTCAACGCCCGCCATGGTGGCCCGAGAATGAAGAATGGCCCCCAAAACGATGGCAAATGCGCCGTGGACCCTTCTTCCGCCGAATGGGTTGTTTTTTCGTTCTGTTCAGCTTTTTTGCCTGTATCGGGGTGATGGCATTGCTGCGATTCTTCCTTGATCCGTTCGTAGATTTTCACGGCGTGCCTCCGCTGGATCGTCCCGATTTTATTCTGCCGTTTGGGTTTGCAGGATTCCTGATCTTGATCGCGGCTGTATTTTTTGGCGTGCGCAATTTACGCCGCATGTCCATGCCGTTGGATGAATTGCTCGAAGCGTCGAATCGCGTTGCCGACGGTGATTTCACCGTGCGCGTGGAGGAGAGGGGACCTTTTGAAGTTCGCGCGTTGTTGCGCGAGTTCAATTCGATGGCAGAGAAGCTGGAGTTGAATGATAAGCAGCGCCGCAATATGCTTGCCGACATCTCTCACGAATTGCGTTCGCCGATCACCATCATGCAGGGAAATCTCGAAGGGATGATCGATGGCATTTACAGCCCCGATAACGAACGACTCAAGTCATTGTACGATGAGACGCAAATCCTTTCGCGGCTGGTGGACGATTTGCGGACTCTCGCGCTTGCCGAAAGCGGCTCTCTTCACTTGAAGCGCGAGCCGACAGATTTGGGATTGTTGATTCGTGAAGTAGTTTCGAGTTTTGGGTCGCAGGCAAAGGAAAAGCGTGTCGGGTTTGAGTTGCAGTTAAGCGACGTAGATGTGGTTGAGATCGACCCGATGCGCATCCGCGAGGTGTTGTCGAACATCGTTGCGAACGCGGTGCGGTACGCGCCGAACGGAGGTGAGATAAAAATTGGGGTGACTGAATCAGTCGTCTCTGAGAAGAGAAGCGTGACGGTCTTTGTCGAAGACAGCGGGGAGGGAATCCAAGCTCCCGATTTGAGTCGCATCTTCGACCGATTCTACAAATCCAGCGATTCAGGTGGGATGGGATTGGGCTTATCCATTGCGAAATATTTAGTGGAGGCACATGGTGGGAGAATTTGGGCAGAATCAGAGGCGGGGCAGGGTACCAAAATTTCATTTACTTTGCCAGTGTAAGGGCGTGGTAAAATATGCGCCTGTGATTTCAGCCCGCATGTGTCCTTTCACACACCTCTCTATGCCTGCCTGAAACGCAAAATAATTCAAGGAGAAAAAGTAAGATGGTTCGAATTCGTTTACGTCGTATCGGGTTAAAGGGTCAGCCCACGTATCGCGTCGTCGCCGCGGACAAAGAGTCCCCTCGTGATGGCCGCTTTTTGGAAATTCTGGGCTTTTACAATCCCCGCACCCAACCTGCAACGGTCCATTTAAAAGAAGACCGCGTGTTTCACTGGATGAAGAACGGCGCTTTGCCGACTGAATCTGTGGCTCAGGTGTTCAAAGCCTCCGGCACGCTGGATCGCTGGGAACGCTTCAAGAAGGGCGAAGCGGTTGAAGCGCTCGCGGCAGAAGCGACAGAGGCTGAGACCAAGCGCGGAGCATCCACCAAGACAGGAAAATAAATTATTAAGCAGGTCACACGTCAAGCGTGACCTGCGAAATGGCATTCTCTTATGAAAGACCTGATCGAATACATCGCCAAGTCGTTGGTGGAGCATCCTGATGAAGTGCAAGTCACTCAATCGGGAGGAGGGTCGCGCGTACGCATCGAGTTGGCTGTCGCCAAGGACGATATGGGACGCGTCATTGGCAAAGGCGGCAAGGTTGCCAATTCCATACGCACGTTGTTGCGTGTGGCGGCAGAGCGTGAAGGCAAGCACGCCACGCTCGATGTGGTCGAGCCAGAATAATGGCAAAAGAGAAAAATACAGGCTCGCCGAAAGGCGAGCCGCTTTATTTGAGCGTGGGGTTTTTGCGGCGCCCCCATGGGTTGCAGGGCGAGATCATCATGGATTTGCATACCGACTTCCCTGAACGCATGAAGCTCGGCAGAAAACTGTTTGTGGGCGATGAGCACAAACCCATGACCCTGACCAGCGTGCGTCCGCATCAATCGGGATTGCTTGTAAAATTCAAAGAAATCGAAACTCTAGAAGATGCAGGGTTGTATCGAAATCAATGGGTGTTCGTCAAGAAATCAGACGTGCCGCCTTTGCCTGAGGGTAAAATCTATCAACACGAACTGATCGGATTTCGTGTTGTAGACGAGCGTGATAATCTGCTTGGCGAGTTGGTCGAGATTTTGGAAACGGGCGCGAACGATGTGTATGTAGTGCGGGATGACTCGGGTAGTGAGATTCTTCTCCCCGCGATTCCCTCGGTCATTCTGGACGTGGAGGTTGATTCGCGTGTGATGCGCGTTCACGTGCTGGATGGTCTTGTCTAACCAGGCTCTCGGCGGCGTCCTCGCCGCCGAGGACGGCGGCTAGAGTCTCTTTATGAACGACAAAAAATTCTGGGTCGGCTTCAACTTGATCAAAGGCATCGGCGCGGTGCGCATGCAGGGACTGGTCGCGTACTTCGGCGATTTGGAGTCCGCATGGAAAGCCGCGCCGAATGAATTAGCGGGAGCAGGCTTGGGTGAGAAAGTGATAGAACGTGTGCTGCAAGCGCGTGAGAACGTAGACCTCGATAAAGTATGGGATAAAATCGAGAAGCAGGGGATCAAAATCCTGACATGGCAGGATGAAACATATCCGCAACGACTCAAAGAGATCGACCAGCCTCCGCCGGTGTTGTATATCCGCGGCGAATATCTGCCCGATGATTTGTTTGCTGTCGCGATCGTTGGCACAAGACGCGTCACGCCGTATGGCAGACAGATCACGGAGGAGTTATCGTCATTTCTTGCGGCAAACGGCATGACCGTTATCAGTGGTCTGGCGCGCGGCGTGGACGCGGTCGCACATCACGCCACGTTGAGAGCAGGCGGACGAACGATTGCGGTGTTGGGTTCTGGTGTGGATAAGATTTACCCTCCTGAGCATCGTCAGCTTGCCGAACAGATGATGGAGCGCGGCGCGCTCATCAGCGATTATGCCCCGGGCACTCCGCCCGACGCGTCGAACTTCCCGCCGCGCAATCGAATTATCTCAGGGTTATCTCTTGCCGTTGTTGTTGTGGAAGCAGGCGAAACAAGCGGCGCGTTGATCACTGCCGAGTTCGCCGCTGAACAGGGACGTGAAGTGTTTGCGGTGCCGGGTAGTATACTTGCCCCTCAAAGCAAGGGAACAAATAAATTGATTCAAAATGGCGCACTTCCGCTGTTGAGTGTGACCGACCTCATGCAGGCATTGGACATCACACGCGTGGGCGAACACAAAGCCGCGCGCAAGATCATGCCGAGTGACGCAATCGAAGCGAAGTTGTTATCTGTGCTGACGAGCGAACCGATGCAAATAGATGAGATCCGTAATCAAGCGGATTTGCCAATTGAAAAGGTTTCCGCTTCGCTTGCGCTTATGGAATTGAAAGGAATGGTACGTCAGGTTGGTGGTATGAATTATGTCGCAGTGCGTGAGGTACAATCGGAATATAAAACAGGATGATTCGTCCGTTGAGTAGGCGGCGTTCGTCCGCCGTATCGAAACCACCGAATTATTCTGGAATCAAAATAATAACCAATGACCCATCACACATACGCTGTTATCATGGCTGGAGGAGGGGGGACTCGCCTGTGGCCCCTCTCACGAAAAGAAAAACCAAAACAATTGCTGCCGTTGCTTGGTACAGAAACTCTTTTTCAAAGCACGGTCGAGCGCCTTGAAGCGTTGTTTCCGCCTGAGAAGATATTGATCGTCACCGTCGCGGAGCAGGCGCGAGAGATGCAAAAGCAGGTTCCGTCAATCCCTGCTGATAATTATTTGATCGAACCAGCGCCGCGCGGGACGGCGTCTGTGGTAGCATTGGCGGCGGCGGTTTTACAAAAGCGCGACTCGCAGGCGATGATGACGATCCAAACCGCAGATCATCACATCCGCAATAAAGATTTGTTCAACCATCTCATCAACTCGGCGTTTGATGTGGCGGATAAAGATTATCTTGTCACTTTGGGAATCACGCCGACGTTTCCATCCACAGGATATGGGTATATTCAACAAGGCGAGCCATTATCTGGCGATTACAAATATCCCGTCTACACTGTGAAGCGTTTCAAAGAAAAGCCCGATGAAGTCACGGCGCAACAATTGCTTCAAAGCGGTGACCATTCATGGAATAGCGGCATGTTCGTCTGGAAGGCGGACGCGATACTTGTCGAGATCAAAAAGCAAATGCCTGAACTCTTCAAAGTTGTTAATGCGATCTCGTTCGCGTGGGATACGCCAAAACGAAATGCTGTGATACAAGAACATTGGTCAGGTTTGAAAAGCCAGACGATCGATTACGGTATCATGGAACACGCGGAGAAAGTGGCTGTCCTTCCCGCAGGTGGGTTGGGTTGGAGCGATGTCGGCGCGTGGGATTCACTGTTCGAAGTATTGATTCCCGATGCGGATGGTAATATTGCAGTCAACGCGGAACACATCGAGATCGATTCGCATAACACATTGGTTTACAGTGCGAACGGTCAGCGGTTGATGGTGACCATTGGCTTGGATAATGTGGTTGTGGTAGATTCGGGCGATGTGTTGCTCGTTTGCAAAGCGGATCAGGCGCAACGCGTACGCGACGTCGTGGAACGATTGAAGCAGAATCATCAGGAGAGATACTTGTAGTTTATGGAAGCCTATTGCATGAAATGCAAGACCAAACGTGAGATGAAAGACCCTGTCGCGAGTTTCAATGCGAAGGGGTCTCCTGTTACGATTGGGACATGTTCTGTATGTGGAACAAAACTATACCGAATGGGAAAGACCGACGCGCACGCGGGACTTACTCCGCCGCCGAAACCTGAAAAACAGGAGGAGGTGGAAAAGCGGGAAGGCAAACTCGTCATTGTCGAATCGCCAGCGAAGGCGAAGACTGTCGGTCGATTCCTCGGCAAGGGATACACGGTTCGCGCGTCGGTGGGTCATGTCCGCGACTTGTTGAAGTCGCAGCTTTCGGTGGATGTGGATAATAACTTCACCCCGAAATACCGCGTGCCGAACGAAAAGAAAGAAGTTGTAAAAGAACTCAAAAAACTCGCTCAAAAAGCGGAAGAGATCTACCTAGCCACCGACCCCGACCGTGAGGGCGAATCCATTTCCTGGCATTTGATGGAATCGGCGGAGATCGACCCTGAACGCGCCAAGCGCGTCGTATTTCACGAAATCACCGAACCGGCGATCAAAGAGGCTTTCTCGCATCCACGTCACATTAACAAGGATTTGGTGGATGCACAACAAGCGCGCCGTGTATTGGATCGTTTGGTGGGCTACAGTATCAGCCCGATCCTCTGGGAAAAAGTGCGCGGGCGTTTATCGGCGGGGCGCGTCCAATCGGTGGCGCTCAGGCTGATCGTCGAGAGAGAACG
>DAOTZF010000005.1:0-1940 GCA_034434415.1 Anaerolineales bacterium
GCGCGAACGAAGAAATTGTCGGTGGCGATCATTAAGCAAATGGACAAACTTCCCAACTCCCGCGCGGCGGATGTGATTGCCAGACAGATTATCCGTTCGGGAACGTCCATCGGAGCAAATTACCGTGCCGCTTGTCGCGCCAAATCCACGCCTGACATGATTAATAAAATGAAGATCGTCGAAGAGGAAGCGGATGAAACGGAATACTGGCTCGAAATTCTTGTGGAAGCAGGTCTTACTCCTGAAGAACAAATCGCGAACATTCACAAAGAAACCGACGAAATCCTAGCCATGACCGTCGCCTCTCTCAAAACCCTCCGTAATCGTAAATCGTAAATCCAAAATCGTAAATCGAATGTCTTTTCTTTTTGAACCTCTCTCTTACGAATTCATGCAGCGGGGAATGATGGCAGCGGTTCTCGTTGGCATCGTATGTGCCGTGGTTGGCACGTTCGTAGTTTTGCGCGGAATGGCGTTCTTCGGCGACGCGCTCGCGCACACCATTCTGCCCGGCATCGCGCTGGGTTACCTCGTCAGCGGTGGCGGGCGCGAATCTCTTTTTTGGTGGGCGCTCGGCACAGCCATCGTCGCGTCGCTGGGTATCGGCGCGATCAGTAAAAATTCACAAATTAAAGAAGATACGGCAATCGGAATTATTTTCGCGGGCATGTTCGCACTGGGCATCGCGCTCATCTCCACAGTCCGCAGTTACGCCGTGGACTTGAGTCACTTCCTCTTCGGAGATGTGCTGTCCGTTTCGACTCAAAGTTTGTGGCTGATTCTCATCTTCGGCGGACTCGTACTCTTCGTCATCTTCGCCTTCTACAAGGAATTCACTACCATCTCTTTTGATCCCGTCCTTGCCGCCACCCTCCGTCTCCCCGTGGATTTGCTCAATAATCTTTTGCTCGTGATGATCGCTGTCACCGTCGCGGTCGCGCTTCAAACCGTTGGTGTGGCTCTCATGGTTGCCATGCTCGTCACTCCCGCCGCGACCGCGTCCCTGCTCACATACCGCCTGCCTAGAATGATGTCCCTTGCCGCGGTCTTCGCGTCGCTTTCGGGCGTGATTGGTTTGTATCTTTCGTATTACCTGAGTATTGCGTCAGGTGCGGCGATTGTCCTCACCGCTACGTTTTTCTTTTTGATCGCGTTTGGATTGAAGCGTGTGAGACGGATATAATCAAAAAGTACACAACTTCAAAAGGAGAATCAAATGGCAACCCTCGAAACCAGTGTGAGCATCAGCAAGCCCGTCGAAAAAGTATTCGAATACATCACCAATCTCGAAAACCAGAAGAAATTAAGTTCGTACATCACCGGCGTCGAAGTGGATGGACCGGTCAAGCTCGGCACAAAATACAAGATCGAGACCACTTCGATGGGGCACAAGAATGTGACCAACAATGAAGTTGTCGCTTTTGAGCCGAACAAGAAGTTCGGCGTGAAGACCTTTGCCGCGCCTCCCGCCTCGGATGTGACCAACACCTACATCCTCGAAGCGGAAGGGAAAGGCACCAAGCTCACCCTGCAAATGGACGCGGTGCTTACACCTGCAGGAATGCCCAAAATGCCCGGTATGGAAGATATGATGAAAACCCAGATGAAAGCAGGTCTGGATGCCACGATGGCGGCAATGAAAAAGGCGATTGAGGGGTAGGTATGCGCTGGTGATTGAGTAGGGACGTGTTCGTCCGTCCCGTATCGAAATCACCAATTCGCAAGGATACTCTTGTTTATGGTGGTTTCGATACGAGCCTCACTTCGTTCGGCTCTACTCAACCACCGAGTTGTGCTGAAAAGAATTCGCCTCCCGCGTGGAAACATTGCGGGAGGCTTTGTCGTTAAGCAAGGGATAATCCGATTCGGTTAAAATACTGCCCATGTCCAAATCCATTGCGGCTCGCATTCTTCTTTCCTCACTTCGACTTTGCTCAGTG
>DAOTZF010000006.1:0-8037 GCA_034434415.1 Anaerolineales bacterium
CGAACGACATCAATGTCGTTCCACAAAATGCTTCCTTCGGTGGGCTTGGTGATGGTCGCCAGCATCCGCATAAACGTGGACTTGCCCGCGCCGTTCGGTCCGAGCAAGCCTAGGATTCCAGGTCCAATTTCGAGGGAAAAGTTTTTCAACCCCCAAAAGTCACGCCGATATTGTTTCCCGAGTCTGTTGACAGTAAGTTTCATTTAAATTCCTTTTCCATCGAGCTGGAATACATTGTATACGAAAAGGTCTTGATTTCGTTGTAATGGATAAATTCAACCGATAGTGTTGGCAGGATTCGAGTATGAGACATTCTGAATAAATACAACGATATTCATCCCCAGCAGTGCAATTCCATCAAAACCAATAGGATGATATTCACCATAAAAACAATATTGATATCGATTGATGGAATCGTAGTTCTTCAAAACAAAAATCCCTGAGAAACTTCTCGGGGATCTTTGTATCATACCTTGTCGTACGTTCATCCGTGCCGGTTCATGAACTTCTCCATGCGGTGCAGCGCTTCTTCGAGTTTGCTGTATTCTGTCGCGTAACACATGCGCGCGAACCCCTCGCCGCCGGGACCGAACGCGTTGCCCGGCACTACCGCGACATGTTCCTCGAGCAATAATTTTTCGGCAAAGGTTTCATCATCCATGCCGGAGGCTCGGATGTCCGGAAACGCGTAGAAGGCACCGCGCGGCTCGAAGGTCGAGAGACCGAGGCGGTTGAGTCCCGCAACGAGTAGCCTGCGGCGGCGGTCGTATTCGAGGCGCATCTCCTCCACATGAGGATCGCCGGATTGAATGGCGACGAGCGCGGCATCCTGTGCGGTCGTTGGGGCGGACATGATGCTGTACTGGTGAATCCGGACGAGGCCCTGAATCAAATCCGAAGGTCCACAGGCGTAGCCGATGCGCCAGCCGGTCATTGCGTAATTTTTCGAGAAGCCGCCGATGAGAATAGTTCGGTCTTTGAGGTTCTCATCCAATGCGGGAAAGCAGACATGCTCGAAATCGTACACAAGGCGGTCATAGAGTTCATCGGTCACAACGAGCAGATCGAACTCCTCCGCAATTCGTGCGATCTCCAGCATCACATCCCGCGTCGCTACCGCACCTGTTGGGTTGGATGGGTAGCCGATAAAGATCGCTTTTGTTCGTGAGGTGATAGCCCGTCGGATATCCGCCGGGTCGACCATGAATTCGTTTTCCATGCGGCTGGGAATCTCAACGGCAACTCCGCCCGCCATGATGACTTCGGCTTGATACGAAACAAAACACGGTGTGGGGATGATGACTTCATCACCGGGGTCGAGGATGGCGGTGAAGGTGAGGTATAGCGCCTCTGAACCGCCGACTGTTGCGATGATCTGGTCCGTCGGGTCGTATTTGATCTGATACAAGCGTTGGAGGTTTTTCGATATTGCTTCACGCAACTCCATTTTCCCCCAGTTTGATGTGTAATGCGTCTCGCCGTTTTGCAGTGAACGGATGCCCGCCTCGAGGATCGGTTTCGGCGTGGTGAAATCCGGTTCGCCGATGCCGAGCGAAATGACATCCTTCATGGTCGCGGCAATGTCAAAGAACTTGCGGATGCCCGAAGGCTTGAGTCCGGCTACCCGTTTCGACAGACGTTGCACATTCGTCACTTCCTGCATGGAGCCTCCTTAGATGGGTTGTATCAGCCACTCGTCGGGGATTTCCCGATATGTCAGATCAAAGGCTTGCCCGTTCACCGTCTTCACCCGAAACCCTTTTTCACTCGGACCGCGCCAGCGCGCCACGATCTCCGCGATCTCATATTTGTACCCTTCCCATGTGAGCGCGAGAGGGGTCTCTGCGTATTCCGTGCCTGAAAGACATTCGACCACGTTCATATTTTACGACAAGACGACTTCGCTGTTGTCACCAATATTCAATTGGAAGACCTGCCCGTCGCCTCTGCCTCGGACTTTTGCCTGTTTGCCCACCATCGAGCGACTCAACGCCGTGTCTTGAATCGCGCTCCCCGCCTCCACGATGCTTTCCGCAACTGTGCTGTTTTCGATCGTGCAGTTTGCCCCAATCGAAGCGTGAGGCCCGATTTTTGAGTTGCTGATCTCTGCTGTCTCATCGATCGCAACGGGCCCGATGATCTCCACATTTGAACCTTTAAACTTTCCAACGTGCGAACCGCTTTTATCCAGCAGAACCTTGTTCGTATCCAGCGTTGCTTCGATGGTGCCTGCATCGAGCCAGCTGAGACCGTTATGCGTTCGTACTTTGGCGCCGTGCTCGATCATTACTGAGATCGTATCCGCGAGGAAGTATTCGCCTTTTAAGGTGATATTGCGTTCCATTTGTTCCTCGATGGCAGCGAGCAACTTTTCTGCGTTTTTGAACCAGTAACAACCGATGACGACGAGATTATTTTCCAATGATGTCGGCTTTTCGATGAAGCGCTTCACCCAGCCATCGGCGCCCACCTCCGCCACTCCGAAGCGACGCGGATCGGGGGTAGGCAGAACCCAGGCGACCCCATCTGATTCTTCCTCCTTAAGGAAGGAGAAATCCGTTTCGATAATCGAATCCGAAAAGACGACCATCATCGGTCCGTGCATGAATTCGCGCCCCAGCCACAGCGCGTGGGATTGTCCCTTCATTTCATTCTGCACCACATAATGGGCTTTGATGTCCGGATACTTTTCCTTGATGAACGCGGGGATCTGTAATTCGCCGAGATATGGACCAACGATGAAAACATATTCCACGTTTTCAGGGTCTGGCAGGGTCTTGAACATATCCATCAAATGTTCGAGCGCGGTCTTGCCCGCCACGCTGACGAGCGGCTTGGGCTTGCTCCACGTGTGCGGACGCATGCGCGTTCCCCAGCCCGCCATGGGGATGAAGATTTTCAATGTTTCGGTCATAAGCCAATTGTACCGCTGACGATGGACAACGGACAGTTGACCACCGTCCACCATCAATCCTCTATTTTCTATCGTCAGGAATGTCCCAGCACCGGATGCGGCTTATACGGTTCCTCGAGGCGCTTCACTTCCTCCTCCGAAAGTTTGATCTCGAGCGCGGCGATGGCTTGTTCGAGGTGATCCATCTTCGACGCGCCGATGATGGGACTATGAACGTAGGGTTTGCTCAACACCCACGCCAGCGCGATCTGAGATGCGGTCACACCGCGTTCTTTAGCGATCTCTGCCGCGCGCTCTGCTACAACGAAATCTTCATCGCGGAAATACAGGTTTTTTGCAAAAGGATCCGATTTTGCGCGCGAGGTTTCCCCTCCGCCGCCGGGTTTGCGGTCGCCGGCAAAAAATCCGCGCGCCATCGGGCTCCACGGGATGAGTCCCACGCCCTGATCCATACACAGCGGAATCATTTCGCGCTCTTCTTCACGATAGACGAGATTGTAGTGATTCTGCATGGACACAAAACGCGTCCATCCGTGACGTTCGGCTGTGTGCTGTGCTTTTGCGAACTGCCACGCGAACATCGAAGACGCGCCGATGTAACGCGCCTTCCCCGCGCGGACCACGTCATTCAACGCTTCCATTGTCTCCTCGATGGGCGCTTCGTAATCCCAGCGATGGATCTGGTACAGGTCAACATGATCCATTTGCAGGCGTTTGAGCGACTTGTCTATCGCATCCAAAATGTGTTTGCGCGAGAGCCCCTTGTCGTTGATATTGTCGCTCATCTGCCCGTTGACTTTGGTGGCGACGACAACACTTTCACGCCTGACACCGAAATGCCTGAGCAGGTTGCCGGTTATTTTTTCGCTTTCGCCGAGTGAGTACACATCTGCCGTATCGAAGAAGTTGATTCCTGCGTCCAGTGCGCGTTTGACGAACGGTTTGGCTTCATCTTCAGTCAACACCCACTCGCGCCACGACTTGGAGCCGTAACTCATCATGCCGAGGCATAAGCGCGAAACCTTCATTCCAGTCTTGCCGAGGTTGGTATATTGCATGGTCTCTCCTCTGCACCTTATGCTCCCTTCGCCGTCCCCGGCGAAGGATTTGATGTGAGCCAATCACGTATGTCTGTAATTTCGATGATTGGTTTTCTTCCGTAATCATAATACCCTGCGCTGGAGTATGGGTAATCTGCTCTGTCCTCTACAAGTTTCCATTCCTTTGCTACGGGGTTCTGGTGGATGTACTCCATTTTCTGCCATAAAAAATCTGGTGAATAGATGTTCTTTGCCTGAATATCCTGCCAAATGCTATGATCATGTCTTTGATCGCGTTTCTTTTGTTGAAACAAATTCAATAAATCCTGTTGATTGTCTGTGCGTAGTTTCTTCAAAATTTCGTGCGCTGTGAAAGAACCGAATTGTTGAACGATCTCACCGATTGTATCGGTTACCGGTTTTATGATGGCGTGAAGATGAGATGGCATGATGACAAAGGCGAAGAGCAAAATTCTGTATTGCTTTTGCAACCATGCGAAGGAGCTCAATGGGATGTTGATATATTCTGGCGTGATGAATAGATGTTTCCAGTCAATAATGGATGCAGTGATGAAATATAAGTGGGTGGAATCGTGGAAGGATGGGAAGGTCATACAGCTTGCTCTTTTCGCTGTCCCCGGCGAAAGATTTTGTTGGAGGACAGTAGTCTGGTGGTTACACCGCCGCCGGGGACGGCGGCGGAGCAGGGAGATGTTGGGGTATTGCAGGTCTCTCCTCTGTTGCATTGTAAACGAAAAAAACGGGACAGCCAATTCAGCTGTCCCGTTGTGATAGATGCGTTCTCCCAATTACGAGTCGTTGGAAGGTTTGAAGATCAGGAAGATCGCGTTGAGCAAAATGCCCGCGACTGCGGCAGTGGCGATGGCTGGCAAGCCGCTGGGGAAAATCCCCTGCAGGAATGGGATGGGCAGGAAGCCGTTGGGGTAACCAATGTTGCCGCCGATGCCGAGCACCATGATCACCGCGCCGACTGCCAGGTTGCGCGGATTGAACATGCTGACCTTATGTTCCTGCATGAGGGCAATACCCTGCATGCCGATCACGCCGAAAAGATAGATGGACAAACCACCGCTTACCGCCAGCGGGACGGTCTGCATCAAGCCTGCGAGTTTGCCGACGAAGCCGAGCAGGACCGCGATGATGCCAGCCATGATGAGCGCGGGACCCGAGTAGTTGCGTGTGATCGCCATCAACGAGTTGTTCTCGCCGTAGTTGGTGCCGGCGGTGGAACCGAGCAAGCCTTTGAGGAAATCGTCGATGCCGTCGAGGATCAGGTTGAAACCGACGTTCTTGTCCAGTTCGTATTTTTCGCGTCCCATGTCCTCTGCTACGCGGTCAACATACAAACTGATCTGATACAAGTGGGCGGTGGATTCTGGGATGGTCGCGATCGCCATGATGGAAACGCTGAAGATCGCCGTGCCAACCAATGCGCCGCTGAAGGTGGGGAAGGTGAAGTGTGGAACCGCAAAAAGAGGCGCGGCGGCTACAGGTGCGAAATTAACCGAACCGGGGACGAGAACCGCAGAAGCGATGTAGCCCACCACAGCTCCGATGATCACCGGCAACATGCCGATGAAGCCCTTGTTTTGCAGGTATACCGAAGCGAGGATGGTCGCCAGCAATGTGATAAAGGCGATACCCCAGTTTGCACCCGCGAGGCCGAGCGCCGCGAACGCGAGACCAAAACCAATGATCGCCGCGATCGAGCCGGTCACTACGGGCGGAAGGATCATGTCAACTTTGTCTTTGCCGAGCGCGCGGATCAGGAAGCCCATCACGATGTTGAGCAAGCCCGTCACCACGATACCGGCTTGAATGGTGCTGAGCACTTCATCGGGCAGGGGCACGCCGAAGGCGGGGACGGAACCGGTCATCTCTGTAGCGATCGCGAGATAGGCCGCGATGTAACTGAAGCTCGATCCGTAGAACAGCGGGATGAATTTGCCGATCTGCCATTTCGAGAGCATCAGGGCAACGATCGTTCCCACGCCGGACATGAATAGAACGGTTCCCACGTGGAAGCCGCACAACGCCGCAACGAACGCAGTGGCGGGGAACATCGTGAGCACATGCTGGAACCCCAACAGGATGCGTTGTCCCATCGGGGGCGCGTCGTTGGGCAGATAGCCCATCATATTACTTTTAGCCATTGCAGTTTCTCCTCTTGTTGTAGATTGGGTTGGTCTTGCCGGGCTTGTCTTCGCCTTGCTGGGTTTTGCCTTGCTCGCTTTCTTTTTTGTTGCCATCTGTTCCATTCTCCTTTCCAACGATTGCGGGTGTAAGTATCAATGTTGTGATCGCACCTCCAAATAAAAAGTCGCCAGCATCCTACGCACGGCGACAGAATAAATGGCAGACAAACTCACGGGCAATGAGCATGTTCATCGTGGGATCGAATTCCTGCAACCCGACTGGTCTCATCTTACTGTACATAACCCTCGAATTTGGACGGGGATACGCAGATTTCACCTGCATGAGGATGAAAAAACCCGCTTCCTTTTCGGATGTCACCCGGCTCTGCGTTGGACGCGTTCGCCTCCCGTTGACTCTCATCTCCCCAATGTGCTACACTCCAAGCCTATCCTCGTTGACTAGGAGAGTCCATGCAACTCAAAGGCGATGTCACCATCAAAGCCCCGCGCAAGAAAGTGTGGGATTTTCTCACCGACCCGAATCAACTTGGGCAGTGCGTGCCCGGCGTAGAAAAGATCGAGACCATCGAACCGCTTAAAAAATATCGCGGCATTGTCTCAGTGGGGCTGGGTTCCGTCAAAGCGCGATTCTCCGGTGATGTAGACATCCTCGAACTCAATGAGCCGGACCGAGCCAAACTCAAAGCGCACGGTACAGCCACCGGGAGCGCGGCGGACGCGGTCTGTGAAATGACCCTCAGCGATGGACCGGATAACTCCACCCTCGTCAACTGGACGGCGGATGTCAATGTCTCTGGACAATTGGCGAGCCTCGTTTCACGATTGATGGTTCCCGTCTCGCAGAAACTGGCAGGCGTGTTTTACGATGAAGTGAAGAAGAGGATAGAAGAGAAATAAGATTGCTCTCGGCGGCGTCCTCGCCGCCGAGGACGGCGACTTGAGCAATATTGATGCGCGATATCTTATCTGACATCGAACGCTGGCAACGAGAGGGTGAATCCATCGCGCTTGCCACCGTGGTGCAAACATGGGGTTCCTCGCCGCGCAAGGCGGGTTCGCGCATGGCGATCACTACCAGCGGAAAAATCGTCGGTTCGGTCAGCGGGGGATGCGTGGAAAATGCAGTCGTCGAAGCGGGACTCGAATCGCTTGAATCCAATCGACCCCAACTACTTCACTTCGGCGTCGCAGATGAAACGGCTTGGGAGGTGGGTCTCGCCTGCGGGGGAAGCATAGACATTTTCGTCCAACCGCTTCATCCAGAATTCTTCCAAACTCTCCGATCAGCATTGAAAGATGAAACGCCTGTCCTTCATATCACGGTCTTCCGCGGCGCGGACGATTTGGTTGGTCGCGAGTTGTTGGTTTCTGAAAGCGGACTCATCGCTGGCGCGCTTGGCAACGAATGGAACGACGCGGTGTTAAGAATCGGCATACAGGCACTTTACCAGGGTACGTCGCGCCGTGTGCAATTGAGCGACTCGTTGGAAGTTTTTCTCGATGTGATTCTCCCGCCACCCACTCTGGTCGTTGTGGGCGGGGTGCACATTGCGGTCGCATTGGTTTCGTTGGCAAAGACGCTCGGCTACCGAACAGTTCTCATCGATCCGCGCAAGGCGTGGGGAGGTGCCGAGCGTTTCCCTAATGTGGATGAGTTGATTCAAAAATGGATCGATGACGCGTTCGGGCAGATTAAGATCACGGGCTCCACTGCGATCGCATCGCTCACCCATGACCCGAAACTGGATGACCCCGCGTTGAAGATCGCGTTGAACAGCCCCGCGTTTTACGTCGGTGCGTTGGGAAGTAAAACTACCAATGAAAAACGCCGCGGACGATTAATGAACGATGGAGTGACTGAAAGTCAACTTGCACGATTGCACGCTCCCATCGGGCTCGATATCGG
>DAOTZF010000007.1:0-2516 GCA_034434415.1 Anaerolineales bacterium
GTCATTCGGAAACGATTAGTCGAGCAATTCCTTCGGAATGTTTCCACCGTTCGCGGCGATCTTTCGCAGGACTTCCTTGTGAAGCCAGGTGTTCATTTTGGCTGAGTCGCCCATCATGTCTGGAGGACAGCCGAGTTCGGTTGCCAGTTCTTTGCGCGCCTCGAAACTGGACTCAAGGTCGAGCAGTTTGAGCAGGTCGACGATGGAGACTTTCCAGTTGAGTTTGGCGGGGTTCGCCGCAGCGAGACCCTCGAGCTTGGCGACCACGTCCACTTCAGACATCGCCATCGATGCCGGGAGGGCATCGTCATCTTTTCCCATCGTGGGGCGCGCCATGGAGCCAGGACCCGCTGGTTTGGCGCCTGCAGGCGCGCTGCCTTTGACTACACCAGCAGGTTTGGCCATGCCTGCGAATTGCGGCTTGTCATCATCTTTCTTACCGAGACCAAGCTTGCCGAGAATTTTCGAGAAGAAACTCATAATTAACTCCTTTCAGAAGTTAGAGCGGATGGTTTATAAGGATTATATGTAATTTCTCCTCAATCCTTATGCGATGATTATAATGCAAATCAGGTGATATTGTGCATCATTCTCACGAGGAATCATCCCAGGCAGAATCGATCTTCGTATTGAGGACTTGAAATTTTTCCTCGAGCAAATAACTTATAATCACATCCAATGAAAATCTTGTTGATCAATCAAGCTTTCGTTTCACCGGACGAGCCAGGACACACACGTCATTTTGAGATGGCGAGGTTTTTACAATCACACGGACATGAACTCATTATCGTCGCCAGTGATCTCAATTATCAAACGGGTCAGCGCACGATTTCACGCAAGGGAATATTTGCTGAACAGATCATTGAAGGCGTAAGAATTTTGCGTGCGTATATTTATCCCGCATTGCATCGCAGTTATTTCTGGCGCATCATTTCATTCTTTAGTTTTATGTTTAGTTCAGTATGGACGGCGTTGCAGGTGCGCGACGTTGATCTGGTCATGGGCACCACGCCGCCGATCTTTCAGGCGGTTTCGGCGTGGTTTGTTTCATTCATTCGCCGCAAGCCGTTCCTGCTCGAAGTGCGCGACCTGTGGCCCGAGTTCGGCGTGAGCATGGGTGTGTTGAAGAACCCTGTGGTCATCGCGCTGGCACGCTGGCTGGAGAAGTTTTTGTATGCACGTGCGACACAAATTCTGGTGAACTCGCCTGCATATAAAGAATATATGATCCGCATAGGCGTGCCTGAGAAAAAGATCACGTACATCGCCTACGGCACGGACGTGGAAATGTTCAACCCGCACGTGGATGGCTCGTCGATTCGGACTGAGTTGGGATTGCAAGATAAATTCGTTGTGCTATACGCGGGCGCGTTGGGACAGGCGAATGACATTGACACGATCCTGCGCGCGGCTCAACGGTTGAACACCGAAGACAAAATCCGATTTGTGCTGTTCGGTGACGGAAAAGAACGCCCGCGCTTGCAAAGTGAAGCGGAGCGGATGAAGTTATCGAATGTTATCTTTGCTGGCGTTCGACCCAAGAAAGATATGCCGCGTGTCGTCGCCTCTGCGGACGTGTGTCTCGCAATTTTGCAGGATATTCCCATGTTCCGCACCACGTACCCCAACAAGGTTTTTGACTACATGGCGGCGGGACGTGCGACCGTGCTGGTCATTGACGGCATCACTCGCGAGTTGATCGAATCATCGGGTGGCGGGGTGTATGTCCACCCTGGGGATGATGAATTGCTGGCAAATACAATTCTTGATCTTTCAAGGGATCCCAAACGCGTTCAGCAAATGGGACAAAACGCCCGCGAATATTTAGTCAAACACCTCGACCGCCGCGACAAGTTGAATGGAACACTTGAGTTATTGAGAAGTTTGGTTAATGAATAATTTTGTTTCATCTGGTGGTCGAGTAGCCGCTGGGTCTCGATACGAGTTTCGCCCTACTCGACAATCAGCGGCGTATCGAGACCACACTAATAAGAATTTATGAAAATCTTCGTCACAGGCGCGACAGGATTCACAGGCTCGCGCGTCGTCCCTCTCTTACTCAAAAGCGGATACGAAGTCCGCTGTCTCTATCGCGCATCCAGCGATCGCTCACAACTTCCTCAGCCAGAAATCGAATGGGCATTGGGCGATGTCTCCGACGCCCAATCCTTGACTTCCGCTACGCAAGGCGCAGACGCCCTCATCAACATCGCCTCGCTCGGCTTCGGTCACGCAGACTCGATTATCAGCGCCGCGCAAAACGCAGGTATCAAGCGCGCTGTCTTCATCAGCACCACCGCCATCTTCACGCAACTCAACGCGCCGAGCAAGAAGGTCCGTGTGGCGGCGGAACTCGCCATCGAAACCAGCGGACTGAAATTCACCATCCTGCGTCCGACGATGATTTACGGCAGTCCACGTGACCGCAATATGTGGCGGCTGATTCGGTTTATGCGCTATTCTCCGATTGTCCCTGTCTTTGGGGATGGGAAATATCTGCAACAACCGGTCTTCGT
>DAOTZF010000008.1:0-6566 GCA_034434415.1 Anaerolineales bacterium
CTCAAGGGTGTGCGTTACTTCGGTGACGGCGCCAGCACAGACTCGCTCGTCGTGCGCGGGTTGACCGGCACCGTGCGTCAGATCACCGCCACGCATCGCATTGACAAGCTCCGCAACTTCGGCGCGGTGAAATACTAGCCTCCGTCATTGCGAGGAGAGCGTAGCTCGACGAAACAATCTCCAACACAGATAGGAGATTGCTTCGCCGCTTCGTGGCTCGCAATGACGGACACACTTCTTGACACCCCCTATCCTTGCACGTATAATCCCGCTCGCCTTCCTCGATAGCTCAATCGGCAGAGCGAGCGGCTGTTAACCGCTAGGTTCCAGGTTCGAGCCCTGGTCGAGGAGCTTTTGCCACTTTGATTTTGCCCTCGGCCTTATTGCTGGGGGCAATTTCTATGTCAATACCACTCATCGTAATTCCAAAATTGTGATGTATACTTTCGAAAGGAACATCTGGAATGCTTTCTTTAGCCCAAGAACATTTTTCAAAAACCAAGCAATTAATTGAAAAAGTTGACAAGGACACAATTGCCGATTGGTTCTTGTCTGAAGGGTATTTCCCGGAGCAGTATGTACTGCCTCCTTGTTTTCATGTTGAAAATTTTATTTTAAGAAAAGAACCATATTTTCAAGTTTCATCGGATAATATTGGTAGAAGAAATTATCGCCCCAGCCAATCTGAATTGCTAAACGTGTTTTTTCCAAAATCTAACCTGACGGACCGAGTTTTTGGAATTATTGAACCAAAAATATATCACGATATTGTTTTCCATTTGACAAAAAACTGGGGCGCTATTCAAGATCACCTATTTCATAGTGACATAAGGTTTTACTCATACAGTTTTCCATTGCCTGTAACCGATGAAAGTGTTGGTGAACTTGGCACTCTACGTTCTGGCAGGATGATCTATGAGTTTATCGAGATGGCTGAAAATAATTTAGTTGCAGACTCTTACAAATATGAATACTTCGTTGAAACTGATATTAAGAACTTCTACCCGTCAATCTATACTCATAGCATAGCTTGGGCTTTGCACAATAAGCAAGATGCCAGAAACGACAAGTTTGTTTATGATCTTTTCGGGACAAAACTTGACAAATTATTTCAGAATGCAAATGATGGAGGCACGAATGGTTTGGCTATTGGACCCGTTATCTCTGATCTTGTATCCGAAATTATTTTAGCTGCAATTGACCGTAAATGCTCGGACGAACTTGGAGGGATTGATTTTCTTGCTGTCCGATTTAAGGACGATTACAAAATTCTTGTTCAATCAAAAACTGATGCTGATCGCGTTATTAAAGCCCTTCAGCGACAAATGAGAAATTACAATCTTAGCTTAGGTGAAGATAAAACCGTGATTTTAAATTTGCCAGAGGGATTATATCGACCTTGGATAGTTGAGTATCAACAATTTTCATTAAAGCAGGAAGAATCGATTGTTTATAAAAAGTTTGAAAACACATTACTTAATACAATAAATATTGATAAAAGATACCCTGGCACGGGTATTATTGATAAATTTCTAGGTGAACTAATTACCAGAGACTATAAATTGAAGTTGTCTCTAAAAAACGAACAGATTCAAAAGACTATAAGCTTACTGTTTTTGCTGAAGAAGCGACGAGCCAAAGTTTTTCCACAAATCTTGGCTATCATAGAATTGATAATTAAGGAGATTAGATCGAACTCAAATCTTGTTGAGGCAATAATCGGTGATATTCGACAATCACTTGTAAGCAGCTTGGATTATCTTTATGACGATCTGTGGATTTGTTACTTTCTCAAATCGCATGGTTTTGGTATTCCAAATATCCCCTCTCTCGATGGGAATCTGCTGTATTCATCCATCAAAGAAAATCGGCAGAAATTCTATAATTCTGAACATGATATAGTCCTATTTCGGCCTATAGAAAAACCGGGCAAAAACATATTGTTGGCCCAGCATTTGGCGATATTTCCCAAGGATGAAACACCTTGAGAATTGATCCCTGTTTCCAACTTCGTAAAGGTGAATTACCATGAGCTCTTTTATCTTTATTGACGCTATCACCTTCAAACTGGCAACTCACCATGATGACACCAGCGCGAAAGAGCAGGTGTTCATCGGATGACCCACGCTGTCTTAAAACATCGCTTTGATTGTGAACAAGACCGGCGAGACGTGGGATGAGAAAAACCCTGCATCGATCTCGCCGAGGGAAGCGGTAGGGAACGTCAAAAATATTGTACAATTGACGAAGAGGTTACCATGGAAGAAAACAAACTATTGGAACGGATCGTTGTCAACCCCAAGATATTCGGCGGCAAGCCCATCATTCGTGGTCGCCGTCTTGCAGTGGAACACGTGCTGGGAATGCTTGCCGCGGGCGACACACCCGAAACCATCCTGCAGGGGTATCCCTTTTTGGAACCCGAAGATATTCGGGCATGTCTGGTTTACGCCAACCGGCTGGTCAGCCACGAACGCGTTGAGTTGCTGGTCAGCGGGACTGCCGCGTGAAAGTTTTGCTGGACACCTGTGTGTGGGGCGGTGTGAAACAGGTGCTCACTCGCGCCGGGCATGATGTCATCTGGTCCGGCGATTGGGAAACTGACCCAGGTGATGAAGAGATTCTCGCCGCCGCACATTCGGAAATCGCGTGCTTATTACACTCGATAAGGATTTTGGAGAGTTGGCTATAGTTTTTGGTCAGGCGCACTCCGGTATTGTTCGTTTGGTAAACCTGTCCACGAAGGAGCAAGGGAATGTGTGTATGGAAGTTCTTGCGCGGTACGAATCCAATTTGTTGAACGGCGCGTTGATCACTGCGGAACGCAGCAGGGTACGCGTACGCGAATAAGTCTGACTTTCAAAAAAGGAGAATCCCCATGAATTCTTTCATCTTCAACGACGCGATCACTTTCAAACTGGCAACCCAGCAGGATGACACCGGCGCGAAGGTGCAGGTGTTCTTCGGCGTGTTGCTCGGTGTAATGCTACGCTGGGTTTACACCATCGCTGTGGAGGTAGCCCGCACCGGTGGTCCGTGGAACTTCGGCACGTGGACGACGATCCTTGCCCGTTTTGTCGCTGCGCTGGTCGTGACGGTCTTTGTCTTTTCAGGGTATTGGCAAAAGGTCAAAGACCAGCCTGCCAGCATGAGGTTCTGGAACGCGGTGGCATACGGCATTTCGATCGATGCCCTCGTCGGTCCGTGGATGGTGTAATACCTCGTTATGTCATTCTGAGCCGCTGGTGGTTGAGTAGGACGAAGTCTGTATCGAAACCAAGCGGCGAAGAATCTCCAACCCGGTGAGGGAGTCCCTTTGCTATGCTCAGGGTCTCTGGTGAATCAAAAAGAGAGAAGCCTCAAACTTCTCTCTTTTCGTTACTCGCTCTTTTCACTGCTCTTCGATTCGGTCTTGCTTTCCGATTTCTTGTCGGACGATTTCTCACCTGACTTGTCCGTTGAATGCGAATGAGATTTCTCATGGGAATGTGATTTACTCCCCGGGGCAGACTTGTTATCGGTGGCGTAGAACCCCGAACCCTTGAAGATGACCTTCGTGGGTGTGATGACTTTCTTCAACGATTTCTTTCGGCACTCAGGGCAGGTCTTCAGCGGCGCATCGTGAAAGCCTTGATGCTTCTCGAACTGCACTCCGCATGAACTGCAACGATACGTGTAAACAGGCATTTCTTTCTCCTAGCTTTGAACCAGCACGGCATTATAGTCTGGGTGAAACTTGCAGGCAAGGGTCGGCGTCATTTGAGTTCTGTTAACGGATATTACATCGGGCGGATATTAATTATCCCGCCCTACAAATCATGGTCCCCACGGCAAGAGACTCACGAACACCTCCAGGGTCGTCCCTGCTGTAATGCTTTGGCGATACAGATAAAAGATATTTCCTTTGCCTTGAACGGATTGATCCCCAAGTCCCATCGCGGAAATATAGCCCGCGAATTTCACAAGCCGCAACGAATCGCTGTCATACGCGCCGAAGGGATAGGCAAAACTGCGGACTGGCAGGTCGAGATATGATTCGAGTCTGCGCCGTGAGCTGACGATCTCATCCTCCTGTTTGCCGGGACGAGTCGTCAGGTCGAGGTGGCTGGTGCTGTGACTGCCGATCTCCCAGCCCGCGTTGTACAGTTCACGGATCTGGTCGCGATCCATGAACAAGCCCGCGCCGATGTAGTTGTAGACAATGTAGGCGGTGCCTGTGAATCCATAACTTTGCATGATAGGCAACGCCTCGGTGTAGACGGTTTCACCCCCGTCGTCGAAGGTCAACAGGATGGGGCGGGAGGGGAGTTGCGCGCCGAAGTGAATCGCTTGCGTCAACTGTTCGACGGAGATCGTTCGATATCCGTGCGTGTACAAATAATTCATCTGGCTCTCGAACGCGTCGGGCGAAACGTAGTACTCGCTGTCTTTTGGCGAGAAGCCGATGTGGTGATAAAGAAGGATTGGCACAACGACATTTCCCGGTCCCTGAAAGATAAACTCGGGCGTAAAGGTTATTGTCGGGGTGAATGTCTGTGTAACGGTTGGTGTCGCTGTCGGGGGAGGTGTTAACGTTTCTGTGGGAGTAAAGGTGAAAGTGGGTGATGCAGTTTCACTCGGAGAAGGAATCGGGCTGAGGGTCCATGTCGCTGAAAAGGTCGGAGTTGGAGTCGGTGTGGCAATGAGTCCGAATCCCCCGCATCCTAATGTTGCTAATGTTATTGCGAGGAGGGCGGTAGCCCGACGAAGCAATCTCTCTCGAACAGGAGATTGCTTCGCCGCTTTGCGGCTCGCAATGACATCATGCATTACACCGGATGATTGATATCCCACAGAATCCGCAGACCGTCGAGTGTGAGCCACGGCGCAATGATCTGAATCACGTCCGTCTCCTGCGCGACGATCTCTGCAAGACCGCCCGTGGCGATCACTTTCATCGTGGGTCCGAGTTCCTTGCGAAAACGCTCGACCATGCCCTCGACCATGCTCACATAACCGAACAACAGACCTGCCTGCATCGCATGAACCGTGTTGCGTCCGATGACCGAGGGCGGGCGTTGTAACTCGATGCGCGGGAGTTTCGCGGCATGTGTGAACAGTGCCTCGGTCGCGAGGTTGATTCCTGCTGTGATCGCGCCGCCAAGATACTCGCCGTCTTTTGTGACGGCGTTGAAAGTGGTCGCGGTGCCGAAATCGATGATGCACGCGGGACCTTTGTACAAATAAACGACCGCGACCGCATCTGCGATTCGATCGGCGCCGACCGCGCGCGGGTCTTCATAACGGACTTTGACACCGGTTTTGATTCCCACATCGATGATGAACGGTTCCTGATCGAGATATTCGCGGCACGCCTGCACCACGCGCCCCGTCAACTGCGGCACAACAGATGCAAGGCAGACTCCGGTGAGTTGTTTGGAGGTCACTTTCGCGTTTTGCAACAACCCCTGCAACTGCAAGCCATATTCGTCGGGCATCCTCGCGTGGTCGGTGGCGAGCCGCCAGTGCGAGCCAAGCTCGTTGCCGTTGTATAGGCCAAGTGTCAGGTTCGTGTTGCCGATGTCGATGACGAGGAGCATGGGCGAAAGTATACACGTAGACACGGAAACATGTAAATACGTAAATAGGTAAATACGTGTCTACCTGTGTATCTGTCTACCTGTCTACGATTTTATCTTCACCGCCTCGATGATCTCCGCGACCATATCGTATTTATGGAACTGGGGCATGAGATACACGCCTCCCGCCCACGGTCTCACCTGCTCCACCAACTCGACCGCGATCTCCACCCCAGCCTTCACCCCGTCGTCCCCAGCGGATTCGATGCGCTTCCGCGTCTCTTCGGGTATGGAAATGCCCGGCACCTCGTGATGCAGGAAATTCGCATGTCTCACGCTCACCAGCGGCAAAATGCCGACCAGAATCGGCTTCTCAAGCCTGCCGTGCTTTGCTTCGTAGGCTTCAAGCAATTTCACCCCATCGCTTGGGCGATAGATCGGTTGTGTCAGGAAAAAGTCCGCGCCTGCTTTCACTTTGCGATGCAGATTTTTGATCTCGTTATCCAAAACTGGAGGATATAAGTTCAGAGCCGCACCGACGAAGAAATTGGTCGGTTGCCCGATGCTTGTGCCGGAATGGTCGATGCCTTCGTTGAATCCCTGCTTGATGAGTTTGATCAAACCCGAAGGCACGAGGTCGTAATTGTCCATGGCTTCGGGGTAATCGCCGATCGAAGTCGGGTCACCCATCACCACGAAAATATTGCAAATGCCCAATGCGTGCGCGGCGAGCAAGTCACCTTGAACCCTCAAAAGATTTCTTCCGCGAGTCGGAAAGTGAAGGGTCGATTCAATCCCGACCTTTCGTTGAACCAAATCGCATACCGCCCATGCGGACATCCTCATGCGCGCCATCGGCGAGTCGGCGACGTTGATCACGTCCGCCCCTGCGTCGGCGAGAAGCGAAGCGCCCGCCAATAACTTGTGAGTCGAGAGTCCGCGCGGCGGATCCATTTCAACAGAGATGGCAAATTCACCGCGCCCCAATTTTTGCGCGAATTGCGTTGG
>DAOTZF010000009.1:0-15401 GCA_034434415.1 Anaerolineales bacterium
AGTTAAAGTCGATCATAGATGAACGATTTCCACTGGAACAAGTTGCTGAGGCTCACCGATATATGGAAGCAGGACGGAGGACAGGAAGCGTTGTGATAACCATGGTATAGGAGTGAGCAAGAATCTTCGCTTACGTATTTCGGAGTATCAGTTCACCCGCTTCGCCTCACCCCAAACTCCCGAAATTCTCCTTTCGCATCCTCCCACTCCACCGTTGACTCGTCTACCCGCGCCATGCTTGGACCTTGCTTTACCATCTCGATAAATCGTTCCACGTTTTCGCGCTCCCCTTCCGCGACGGCTTCAACGGTATCGTAACCGACATTCCGCACCCAGCCAGTTAATCCGCCGATCTGCCGCGCGTGATATTCCACGTGGGCGCGGAAGCCCACGCCCTGCACGCGTCCCTTCACCCAGATGTGCGCGCGAACGAGGTTTGGCATTGGTTTTCCTTTTCATGTCATTCTGAGCCGCGAAGCGGCGAAGAATCTCTGAGATTATCGTAGAGACCCTTCGCTATCGCTCAGGGTGACACACACAAAATGTAGGGGCGGAGCAATGCTCCGCCTCTACGCCATTCATCATTTCCTCTTCCTCATCGCATTGAAACCGATGATCAACGGGACGAACAAAACGATACCGCACAGGATCAAATACGGGAGCAGGTTCTGCAACGCGGCACCCCACACGTTCTGCCCGAGCGCGGACTGTCGCCAGTTCGATTCGAGTTGCGCGAAGGATGTGCCGTACGCCAATTCGACGCCGCGGTCGCAGGTCACACCGTCCGCGTAGGCGCGGGCAAGTTCGAGCAATTTCGAAGAGCCGTATGTGTTGCGCAAATAGACAGTGAACGAACGAGATTCAGCGTACGCTAAAAACGCTGAATCAGGCTGGGGCGGGAACGAAGCGCATAGATCCAACAGCGGAATCAACGTCCCGCGCGCGCTGGCATCCAGGAGTGCGCGGTCATATTCGATGGTCGGGTTGATCTCAACAGACGTTGCGAGTCCCTCGCGCAGCCACGCAGGCATATTTTGGTATCCTGCGCCGATGTGACGATACGTCAACACGTGCATAAGTTCGTGCGGGATGCGCTGTTCCATTTGTAAACTCTGATCGAGACCAGTCTCAATGGTAACCAGGACGACGCCCAGTGCAGGGTTCGCGTGACCCGCTGTCCACGAATCCGTGCCGAGGAACACCAGATCGTTTTGCGAAGGGTAGATAAAAATATCGATCGGCTGGTTCAGGTCAACGGGAAAAATTTCATTGATGGCGCGCACACCTGCAAGCGCCGCGTTCAAGGCATTTTGCGCGAACGCCGAATCACCCTGAAGCCAGAACACGCGCAACCCATTTGACTCGAGTCTCTGCCATGCAAAGCGGTTATCGTCATAACGAAGTGAGAACGTTTCACTTTGAAAAAAACTGCCGCCGTCATAGGTAAACTCATAATGCCATCGCAAAAATGTGAATGGACGCAACGCGTTCTGCCGCGCATCGAAAATGAATTGTGTGGTGCCGTCTGCATTGATGGCTACAGGCTGAACGCGCGTCACGCCGAACCCTTCATCGAAGATCACGATCGATGCGCTCTGGATGGAACTTGAGGTTCGAACCGTGGCTGAGAAGATGACCTGCTCCCCAAATTGATACACCGCCCCGACATTCTCAAGCGCGATTCCTCCCTGACCCTGCACCTGCTTTGCGCTTCCCAGCGCGTACACCGCAACGAGGATGAAAAGGAAAAACCAGCGGGCGACCTTCACGTTCATCTTCCTAAAAACACCAGCAATGGAGTCAACGTGAGCGGGCTGAGGACTGTGCCAATGAACACGATGGCGGTGACAAGCGACGAATCGAGTTTGTATTCCGTTGCAAGGATGGTTGTGTTCACCGCCGCAGGCATCGAAGCCTGAGTCACGCCCGCCTGCCATGCCGCGCCTTGCATCCCGAACAACGGTGCGAGCAACAGCGCAATGATCGGCGCGGCGACCAATCGCAGCGACACGCTCAGCCCCACCCCGCGCAACTCCTTCGACCAGTGCACACGCGAGAGTTCGATGCCGAGCAGGACGATCATCAACGGGATGCTTCCGTTCGCGGCAAGGTCAATGGTGCGCGAGAGTGCGACGGGGATTTCGATGTTCAACCCGTTGATAAGCAGGGCAAGCAGAACGCCGTACACGGTGGGAACTTTGAGCAACCCCAGCGCGGCATCTTTGAAGTTCGCATGTCCTAACGATGCCATGAGGATACCGGCTGTGTTGAACAGGATCGACGTGGTGACGAAATACAAACCGCCGTATCGCAATCCCTCTTCGCCGAAGGCGAACGACACCAACGGCAGACCATAATTGCCCGAGTTGCCGAACATGGTGGCGATCAGCACCGCCATCAGCGCGGGACGTTCGAGCTTCATCGAAAGCCCGAATGCCAGCGTGAGCACGCCGATGATGAGGATCATCGTCACTGTGAATACGACAACGGAGATCGCTTCATTCAGTTTGATATCGTTCTGCAGGAGCAGGTTAAAGACCAGCATGGGTGCGAAGATGTAAAATACCACGCGCCCGATCGTGCGCGCGTCAATGGCGAGGATCTTCCCGAGAGCGAAGCCTGCACCACTGAGGAGGAGAATCGGGAGTAAATTGTTGGCAAAGGTCGAGGCGAGGATGGAGAAGGACATTTTTATTAACCGTTGGATTCACCTCACCCCTGCCCTCTCCCTCAAGGAGAGGGGTATGAGGAATCAAAAAGTCACGGGGATTATAACGTCTCCGTGACCTGGGGTGAAAATTCAAACGCGCGAAAAAATTCCCCGCTAGTTCAGCAGGGATTTATCGTTTTCGTCTTCCAGATCCAGATCAGGTTCAACATTCAGAAGGTCGAAGCGGTCAAGGTCCTCGGTGAAGGATAGGTTCTCGAGCGCCTCTTCGAGGAATTCGATCTGCTCCTCGTCATCGGTCTGGTCGAGCAGGTTCTCGATGTAGATGCGAACATCCTCGCCCCCGATCTGTGAAAGCGACCAAATGACCGCGTTGGCAACTTCACCCTCTTCTGCATCGGTCAGCAGTTTGAGCAGGACGGGGCTGGCTTCCTTGATGCTGAGCTCTCCAGCGGCGACGATGGCGGCATCCTGCACATTTTGATCTTCACTGACCAATGATTGGATGATCTCATCGTCCCAGCGGCTGTCGGCGGAGCGACCCATGGCAAACACCGCGCTGGCTTTCCACGCGGGGTCTTCGCGGCGATAGGACGATTCGATTAACGTTTGAACTTCGGAACGGGAAGAGTAGCCGAGCGATTCCAATGCGCGGCGGCGGACTTTGACATCGTCGTTTCCATTCGCTGTTTCGAGCAGGGCATCCTCCACCTGATGGTAGATATCCTCTCGAATCTCCTCGAGTTCGCCAAGGTCTACAAACAAACCGAGCGCGGTAGCGGCTTCTGCCCGCGTTTGCGGTTCGGGGTCATTTTTAAGAATATTGATAAACGCGGGGACAAGTTTCACGTCTTCGCATTCGCGCAGGAGGCGGATGGCGCGTCCACGGATGGTCGAGTCGGCGTCGGTGAGAAGCGCTTTGGCGAAGTCGTCGAAGTTGACGAGCGTGTCGCCTTCCACCAACGTCTCGAGACCTTCGAGCAGGGTCAACTTGCGGTTGCGTTCGACTCGTTGCCAGACATCCATGAGAGCCTTGAGTTCCAGCGCTCCCATGTCCGAAAATTGTTGCAGGTAGCGTTTGGGGAACTCCTTTTTTGAGTCGAGCAAAGAATCCAAAACGGGTTGGAACGGATTGGGCTGTGTATTCATTTAGGGAATGGTGACGTTGATGGGGTTGACGAAATCCATGACGTTGACGTAGATCATGAACAGCAGCAACACGGTCATGCCCAAGCCATGCACAAGATTTTCCACGCGCGCAGGGACGCGGCGGCGGAAGATCAACTCAGGCAACAGGAAAATAATGCGCCCGCCATCCAGCGCGGGGAATGGGAACAAGTTGAAGACGCCGAGGCTGATGGAGAGAGCGGCGATCAATTCGAGCGTGCGGATCGGTTGATCCATCGGGTCGGTGGAGGGTTGCGCGGCTGTGGTGTTCGCGCTGGCTTCGATATCGCGGCTTACGGTCTGCCCGATGATATCGTAAATACCTTTCAAGCCGATCACGCGGCTTTGCTCCGGCGTGAGGTTGCCGCGAATCATCTGCGCGGGTAGAGACAGCAAATTACGAATGTTGAGATATGTATAGCGCGCGCCTAAACTCAACGTTTCGACCGGGGAACTGGACCTCACGAATGGGACACCCAGCCCCACGCCGATCATGACACGGCCTTCATCTTCGAAGAATATGGGCGTGGCGGTCAATTCGATCTCCTGCCCGCCGCGATCCACCTGGAAAACGACTTGTTGACCGGGATTCGAATCCACGATGACGCGCAGGTCATCGTAACTGCGGATGGAATCTCCGTTACCGCTGACGAAAATATCGCCAGACTGAAAACCCGCTTCTTCCGCCGGGGAGTTTGCCATCACCGAACTGACCAGAACACGGGTTGTATCGGGTACGCCAACCCGATAAAAGATGAAACTGTAAATGATGACAGCCGTGAGCAGGTTCATCAACGGTCCCGCGGCAAGGACGATGAATCGCCGCCACGGTGTAGCCGCCGCAAGTCCACCCTGAACCGTCGGGTCGTTCTCACCCTTCGGGCGGACGAATCCTCCGAGCGGAAGCCAGTTCAATGTGAATTTCGTGCCCTGCCACGTGAATAATTTAATAGCGCCTGGCGTGGGCAAGCCGATACCGAACTCCTCCACTTCGATCTTGCACAAGCGCGCGGCGATGAAGTGTCCCAATTCATGGATGATCACCATGCCGCCGAACGCGAGAATGAATACGAGCCAGGTCAATGCAGTTTCGTTCATTTTTATTCCTTTGCGCGTGGATTATATCGCCAATTACATGACTACATGGACAGGCGGGACATTTCTAATCCTTTTCATATGTCTGGCACGAGGTAGAATAAGACAAAAGTCATACCACCCAAGAGGCAGGCATTTATGAACATCGACTGTATTTTCTGCAAAATTGTTTCCGGTGAAATTCCCGGCACGATCGTCTTTAAAGATGAACAGGCAACCGCGTTCCGCGATATTAACCCGGTCGCGCCGACGCACATTTTAATCGTGCCCAACAGGCACATCGAATCGGTAGGGACGCTGAATGAAGCGGATGAGCCGTTGATGGGGTATCTATTCCGCGTGGCGCGCCAATTGGCTGAAAAGGAGGGGATCGATAAAACAGGATACCGTTTGATCTCGAACACCGGTCCCGATGGCGGGCAGACCGTTTTTCACTTACATTTGCATTTGATCGGCGGGCAGAGGATGAAACATCCGATGGGATAAGTATCATGTCATTCTGAGCGACCGAAGGGAGCGAAGAATCTCTATCGCGTCTCGATATGCTTACAGATGATGAAGATTCTTCACCGCACTCGCTGTTTATGGCTCGCGGCTCAGAATGACATAATATAACGAAAGATAAAAGACCGCCGATATGGCGGTCTTTGTTTTCTATCTTCGGTCGAGCGGGCTTCCCTTCAATTTGCTTTTCGGCTGGCTCGAACGCCATGCGTAATACCCCAGCCCGGCACCTCCAAGCAATAACAGAAAACCAAAGATTCCTAAAATCGGTGACCGCCCTCCGGCGTTTTCTTCCACCGATTCACTGACCGTGATCGTTTTCGACTGCGCACCGAAATCGATCGAGGCGCGGTCACCGGCTCGCACGGTCAATGTGTAGCTCAACACCATCGTCGGGTTGTAATCATCAGGCACAGCCATGCTCACGTTGTACTCCCCTTGAGGGACATCGAGAAAACACGTGCGGTCAGGTTCGAGTGTATCCGGGTCGAATGTGGACAACGTATTTTGTTGTTGCGAATACGAACCGTTCAAATTCGTCAGGCTGACCGCGCCGCCTTCGATTCCAAATTCGGTTTCCTGCCTAAACGCATCACCGTTCGCATCATCGAAGAGCAACACACAGACTTCCGTCGTCCCGTCCACCGGCGTGGAGGTGGGAGTCGGCGGTGGAAGCGTGGGCGCGGGTCCCGGCGTGGGTTCGTTGGAGGCAAGCCCAACCACGAGTTGCTGACCGATGGTCAAGGTGCAGTTTTCATCGAGCCGTGAATTGAGATTGCGCAACTGTTGGACAGTGATTCCATGCAACAAGGCGACCTGCCCACAGTTATCGCCTTCGACGACTGTATACAGAATCCGTCCATCAGGACCGGGCGTTGCGGTGACGAATCCCTGCGCGCGGGGCGCGGCGACGGCGTTCGTTGTAGAAAGCGCCATGCCGATCAGTAAAATTAAAATAATCCAAAGCCCAATAAAAAGGATGAACCTGCTCTTCATCGGCGGGATTATATCAGGCAATCAATCGCATGGGCGACGCATGCGTCGCCCCTACCGACCATATCGTTTCCGAATCTCCGGCAGGAAATATTTATCGAAGAATGCATCGGCATCGTAATCGGGAGTCCAGCCCCAATCGTTACGAGCACGCGAATCGTCCACATCTTCGGGCCACGAATCGACGATTCCCTGACGGCGCGGGTTCGGCTGAAATGCGATCTGCGCGCCCGGAAAGGCTTTCACCGCCCGGTCGCGAAATTCACCGGCAGTCAACGCGAAGGCGGCGATGTTATACACCTGATGACTTAATTTCTCGCGCGGAACATCCATCAACATCAACAATGATTTGATCGCATCGGGCATCGCCATGAACGAGATCTTCGTATCTTCGCGCACGAAGCACGCATAAGGTTTCTTCTGCGCCGCGGCATGGAGCATCTCCGGTCCGTAGTCGCTTGTCCCGCCGCTGGGCAGGGTAAAGGCTGAGATCAAGCCGGGGAAGCGGATCGCGCGAAAATCCAGAAAGTGAGGCGGGTCTTCATCCAAATGTTTCTGGCCGAAATATTTGCTGTAATAAACGCCGAGCTTTTCGCAGTACAGTTTGTTGCATCCGTACATCGTGTGCGGATTGTTATGCTCCTCCTCTTTCACACGCCCGGCCGACCGTTTTGCATCCAAACTTTCCATGCCATACGCGGCGATCGAACTTGGGAATAAAAATTTCACCGACTTCTGGTATTTTTCCGAACGATACGCGGCGAGCATGAGCAGTTGCATCGTGCCCTCCACATTGATGCGATGCGCGTCCTCGCTCGACACTTCCGCTTTCGAGGAGAGCGACGCCGCCAAATGAAAGATCGCATCGAAATCCTGATCGTAAAATGTTTTGATCTTGTAGATCAGATCTCCCTGCGCATGTTCCGCCGACATTGCACGGATGCTTTCAGGCAATGGCGCAAGATCCGATGTCGTGATGTGATACCCGCCCCGCGCCGCCAATGCCTGCACCAGAGCCTGACCAATTTCTCCGCACGCGCCTGTCACCAGCACCCTCGTTTGAGTCATGCAGTCTCCTTATGTGCTACGATATTCCGCGTTAAGCGGTAGAATGTCGAACGACGATATTGTACAACACTTGAAAAATTATATGTCATTATTCATCACATGAAATTTTTATATCTATTTATTTTATTAGGATTCGCACTCCTGACAGCTTGCCTGCCTGCGGATGCGACTCTGCCAACTACAACTCCCCTGCCCTCGGAGACTCCGCTTCCCACCGCGACGGTGGTCTGGTTCCCGCCCTCCGCGACTCCCACCACGCGGACCATCGCGACCGGCACCCCAACGCCGCAAATGAATCCCGGGGTCGGTGATGCGATTCTGACCGACGATTTTTCCGATGCGGCGCTCTGGGATGTCGCCGTCTCTGATCAGGGAAGCGCGGCTGTCAGCCGCAACCGCCTGACTATCGTTGTGCAACCCGGGGTTTATCTCGCGAGCATGAGGCGTAGTCTTGTGATAGAAAATTTCTTTGCCGAGATCAACGCGCAGACCAACCTGTGCCGCGGTGAGGATAACTACGGGCTCATCCTCCGCGCGCAGGGAAGTTCGTTCTATCGGTTCGTGCTTTCGTGCAATGGCTTCGTTCACGTGGAACGAATCAAGAACGGCACAAAACTCATCATCTTCGAAGCCGTCCCCAGCGGCGACGCGCCACTCGGCGCGCCGGGGCAGGTAAAAATCGGGATTTGGGCGGTCGGCGCGGAGATGCGACTCTTCCTCAACGACCGATTCCAATTCAGCATCAACGACAAGAGCTTTCCCAGCGGAGGGTTTGGCGTGTTCGCTCGTTCACAGGGAGAGACGCCGGTGACGGTTACGTTTTCCGAAATGACGGTGTATGTTGTCAATTTCACCGCGCCAACGAGAACCCCCTCTCCATAGAGATTTTCGATTTACGATTTACGAATTTCGATTTACGAATTACCATTGAACGATGCCGCGCAACAAACTCAACAACCTCACCAACAAGGAATGGTTGAAGTTCCAGAAATCGTGGTTCATCCACAACCCTCCGCCGCGCAAGAAAGGTGTGTTGGTGCACCCCGCCAAATTCCCGGAGACGATGGCACAGGAATTCATCGAGTTCTTCACCAAGGAAGGCGAGAGCGTGCTTGACCCCATGGCAGGGACAGGCTCGACTCTTGTCGCGGCGCTGCGCGCAGGGCGGAATAGTTACGGCTTCGAGTTGAATCCGAAGTACGCGAATATTGCGTCGAGAATCATCGAAGAGGAACGAGCAACGCTCGGCAGCTCAGTCTCCAATCTCCAATCGCAAATCATCAACGGCGATGCGGCTCAAATTACCAATTACCAATTACCACTTATTGACTACGTCCTCACGAGTCCCCCATATTGGGACATGCTCCGCGCAAAAGGCGCCGAGACTCAAAAGAAGCGGCGCACCGCAACCGAGTTGGATGTCCACTATTCGGATGACCCGAACGACTTAGGTAACGTGGACGATTACGAAGCATTTCTCGAAAAACTGGTGAATATTTATGAACGACTGAAGTCGTTACTACGCGAGAAGGCGTATCTCACCATCATCGTCAAGAACGTGAAAAAAGGCGGCAAGATTTATCCGCTGGCGTGGGATATTGCCCGCGAGCTTGGCAAGACGTACACGCTGAAAGATGAAAAGATTTGGGTTCAAGATAACCAACGTCTTTCACCTTTTGGGTTGGGTTCCGCGTGGGTGAGTAATACGTTCCATCACTATTGTTTGCAGTTTAGGAATGAACGCTCACTTTGACCAATACATATCAAGGTGTTTCGGTTTCGACGGATTCCTTATCAACGGGAGTAGAAGCTGGTAAAACAGTTTCAGCAATCTTCAACAATGCATCTAATGATAAAGTATCAGAATATATAGTGATTCTTAATCCGTCTACCCACCATCCAACACTTCCCGGATGTGGAAAATTACGCCCGTTGCTTGTAGTATGACCGGGATTAGTGCCTACCCCGGGATTCCCATTGACGTTTATTTTCACGAGTTGAGGCACACTCGTAATAATTTGATCCCAATCAGGGGGAGTATCTATATGGTGTACGATTAGCAACACATCGTTATTGAATTTTACAGCCACAGACTTCTCAGACGGAATCCCGTTCTTGGACACCCAAATATCACTGATGCCTAGATCGCTCGGAACGGGGATTTCATATGTAACCCTCGACTGCGCCTCCGAAACTGAAAGTTTCTCGGCATTTGGTATAGGGGCATCGATTCGTGGCGAAATCGGCTCTGCGTATTCTGTTTGCATTGAACGAGAAAATTCGATTTCCTTATTTTCAAGTGAAATGGTCCCTAACAAAGCCAAGACTGCCAGAATTAATATTCCCAAAATTATTCCTCGATTGAATCTCATTGCGGACTCCTTATTGGAACTACTCCGTGTAGACAAATCTTCAGCGACGGTTAAGGCAGGATTACAAAAAACTCGGATGTCGAAATAGACTCCAAGAACCAAGGATAATCATAGTTTCTTTCCTCAAGTGATTGCCATGATACCCAATTTCCGTAATAATCATATCGTTGCAGATCCCACCAATGCGCCCAACCCGAGTCACACGTATTGTGACGCTCGCGCATGGCTCCAGCATCCGCAGCATAAGGTTCAAGCAGAGCGTTTGGGGTTCTTTGGACACCATCAACGTAATATTGCCACCCGCCGACACCATTATTAAAGACTTGAAATTCGTGATCGGTATCCAACGCCGGCGATCCCCAAGTATCTTCATTATATATCCCCTGGAATGTCCAAGTACGAAAATAGGTGCGCTCGTCAGTCCCGCCACGTTCAAGCCATCCGATCTCGACAGAGTTCTGACTATCTTGCAAAATCCACACCGAATTAACATATGCACCAAAAGGCGTTACTATCGGATCCCAAACATGCGCCATTCCCCGAACACCATAGTAATCATTTATGCCGTTATTTCCTGTAACGCCCTGTATCTCGTAATCGAGACCTCCTAAACAATCTTGGGAATTTGTAGAAGTTGCTGTCGGCGAAAAAGTAGGTGTCACAGTGGGGGTGAAAGTGAGCGTTGGTGTTGAAGTAGGCGTTACCGTATTCGGATATGTAGCTACTGTAAGATGCCACTTGTCAGTTCTAACGAGTATTTCAGGGGCGGTTGTAGTTCTTGAAAAAACAACCGTGAAATCATTGTACGGAATGGGTTGCCCAGGTACAGTCCACGTCCCTGAAGGGTAATCCATGGAAGCCAAATCAGGCACGCCCGAATAAACGATATCTATCTTGCGATTGGGCATAACTTCATTGGTGATTGGATACATGTTCCACCAGATGGGCGCGCCCGTATAATAAATACCTGTATTGAACTTCAATTTAAAAGTAAAGTTAGAGCCCGTCCATGTTTTATTATCGCCATACGTATAAGTAATGTCAAAATCCCAACGGTACGGATCGGTATGCGTAGTGACAACCGAAGCAGAACAGGTGATATATGGACCTGATGTGCATCCATACGAGGTGCTTGCCAGAGTCAGCCCGGTCAATGGAGTTGGTGTAAATGTTGGAGTTGCAGTATTGGTGGGTGTAAAAGTAAGCGTTGGCGAAGGAGTGTTAGTTGGGTCTTCCGGATCCAAATTTGCAATTGCGCTTACAGTTTGATTACTCATAAAAACAAGCAAGATTAAAGCAAAACCGATCACTTTGAAGAAATGGATTGGTGAACTTGTCCATTTAACCATTGATAACCTCCTGTTTAGTGCAAATATACTTCATTGCACTACTAGTCCGATAATACCCCCGAGCAAATATTTGTCAAGATCAATCGGACAACTTCGGTAAACAATCCAATCATGGTAAGATTCTTCATCAAATACAAAATCCTTATAAAGGTTTGATTCTTCGCAATACGATTCCATGCTCTCCCCCTCTGACCTCATCCACCTCCCCTACACCCGCGACCTGACCGAGACAGGGATTGCCTACGCGCTGAGGTCACTGACAAATACTTTCATCCGCGCAGGAAGTTCGCCATATGACAAGTTGCGAAGAATCGTCGCGAATGTAGCAGTGGAATTAGCATTTCGGCGATATCTTTCGGAACAGAACATTCCCTTCGATGTGAAAGGCGCGACACCGTTCACCAACCCGGACCGTTACGATGTGTCGTTGGGCGGGCGAAGATGCGACATTAAATCTTTTCTCATTTCGTATCGCGAACAAATTTCAGAGATGAAGCGCAATCCGAATGTGTTGTTGAAGGCGCCGGCGCTCGTGCCCTCTGACCAAAACGCGGCGGAGGGACATTTGGACAGCGATATTTACCTCTTCGCATTTTTATCCAGTCTCATTGCCGCGGCACAGGAGGATTTGAAGAAAGCCATCGGCGCAGGTCAACCGCACTATTTGGTTCATGTGATGCCTGATTCATGGGCGCGCCCCGCCGCGTGGACTCCGCTCGGCGCGCTGGTCTTGAAGTCGGAGGCGGAGGAGGGCATCACGCTCGAGTTGGGCGGGCAGGTTGAAGCGCGTGAGATGCGTCCTCTCGAAGTGGAGGTGCCGCCGCGTACGCGCGTCGAAATCCAGAACGATTTCTACTCGCTTGTCTACATCCACATAAAAACGCAGCCCGGATCAAGGATCGGCATCCGTTGTTCCCAGCGAAATGAACTGCATCTCATCGGCGCGCTGGAATGGGGTAACATCTGGGTCTACGGCATGAATGTGTTGCTCGCGGGTTTTCTCACCCGCGAAGAGTTCAACCGAAAAGCCAGACCCGTGCCCGAAGGCACGCGCGTTTTTCAATATGAAAAAACGCGTACGAAAAACCTTGCCGTACCCGTCTCTGAACTCAAACCATTGCATGAATTGCTCGAACGCATAAAGGAATCGAATCAATGAACACGAAACGAATTTTGTATGGCATTCTAGTCTTATCCCTGCTGGCTTGCAATACTGTAACACAGGGTTTGAACCCGCCTACCGAGCTTCCGCCAGCCACAGAGACAGAACCGTTTGAGCCCACAACCGCGCCACTCGTTCCAGCATACGTTCCGCCGGAGTGCACGTCCGTCGCGCCGGCAACCGTCCCGCCTCAGCAGGTTGTTCCAACACAAACCCTCGAACCGATCACCGAGATCTCGCAGGGAACACAATTGCAGATCTTCGATCGCCTGACCGGCATCATAGACGATGTGTATGTGTATCCTGATTTCAACGGTAATGATTGGGAGGAGATCAAATCGCGCTACCGGAGCATGATCGAGGCTGGCATCTCCACCGAACAGTTCTACATCGAGGTGAATAACATGATCGTGGAATTGGGCGACGAACACTCGTTTTATCTCTCGCCGCTCGACGCCCAAGCCTCGGAGGCTGAACTGCGCGGCGAGAACAACTACGTGGGTGTGGGTATCTATTCCCTGCCGGACGAGGAGCGGCAAACCTTCACCGTGATCTCGACCTTCCCTGATTCGCCGGCACGCTTTGCGGGAATCCAACCGCACGACAAAATCATCGCGGTGGACGGCATTCCGCTCGAAGTGAACGAAAACACAGCCAGCCGCGTGCGCGGTCCGCAATGTTCCGCGGTGGTGTTAACAGTCCAATCGCCGAACGGGACGCCGCGCGATCTGTTGTTGTATCGCACCGCCATTCAGGGCAACCTGACCATCGATCAACGCCTCGTCCCGACGTCGGATGGATCCAAAATCGGATACATTTTCATCCCGTCGTTTTTCGATGAGACGCTTCCCCCGCAGATCGAACAGGCATTGAATGATTTCGGTCCGCTCGATGGGCTGATCATCGATCTCCGCTTGAACGGAGGCGGCAGCAGTTCTGTGGTGGATCCCATCCTCGAATGGTTCACCGATGGCAATCTCGGCGAGTTCGTCAGCCGAACCTCTTCACGGCCTTTGGATGTGAACGGTGAATCCATCCATAATTCGCAAGACGTTCCCTTGATCCTGATTGTGAGCGAAGACACAGTCAGTTACGGCGAGATCTTTGCCGCCGTGCTTAAAGATTCGGGCAGGGCACAAGTGGTGGGCGAGACCAGCCTCGGCAACGTGGAAGTGTTGCACGGATACGATTTCGATGATGACTCGCAGTTGTGGATCGCCTCCGAGACGTTTTATTCGGCGACATCCAACACAAACTTCGAGGAAACCGGTATTGTGCCGGACATTTTCGCTTACGCCGAATGGGATACGATCACCTTCGAGACTGACCCATCCATCACCGCCGCGTTGGAGTTGTTAGGGCATCAGTAAATTTCATCCGCAGAATTGGCAGATTTCACAGATTGAAAAAATCTGCACCATCCGGGTAATCTGTGGATTAAATGGGTCTCATCCTCCTCTGGTACACTCCTCTGCATGAAGAAAAGAAATATCGCCTTTACCGGCGTGGGACTTGTTCTTGCCGCGCTTTTGGTGTATCAAATTCCCGCCGTCAACAGCCGCCTATCGTGGAGGTTCGAGGTCGCGCGAACATACGTAAAAAACGTTCTCAACCCGGTGGACAATGTGCCAACGGCAATCCCGCAACCGACAAAACCCGGCACGCCAACCATTGCAATCCAACCAACATCGACGACTGAAGTCGTTACTACAACAATTCCACCGACACCGACACTGGCTCCGCCCCCCGCGCAAGCATTCCTCAACTCGCCTCCCTACGAAAAACAGACCGCCAACAACTGCGGTCCTGCCGCGCTTTCGATGATGTTGCACATGTTCGGCTGGACCGGCTCACAAAAGGATATCTCAGATGTTATCAAACCGGTCAACGGTGACCGCAACGTCAACCCTGAGGAGATGGCGTTCTGGGTACGCAACTACGCTGGCTGGCTCCGCATCGAATATCGCGTCGGCGGCGATCTCGAAACTCTGAAGAGGCTCATCGCCGCGGCATATCCGGTAATTGTTGAATCCACAACATCATTAAATCCAGAGGACACCGGCTGGCCCGATGATGATCTTTGGGCGGCGCATTACCTCCTGCTCACCGGCTATGATGACGCCGCGCAAATCTTTACCGCGCAAGACACCTACCGCGGACCCGATAAGAAGATTCCCTACGATCAACTCGAATCGGAGTGGAAGCCTTTCAATTATTTGTACATGATCGTCTACCTGCCGGAACAGGAGGAGGAGATCAAGTCCATTCTCGGTTCAAACTGGGACCCGGACTTGAATCGCCAGCGTGCGCTGGATGCCGCTCTTGCCGCGACAACTACCGACCCGAACGACGCGTTTGCGTGGTTCAACGTAGGGAGTAACCTCGTTTATTTTGAACGCTACGACGAAGCGAACGCCGCCTATGACAAGGCGCGTGAACTTGGTCTGCCGCAACGGATGTTCCGCTATCAATTCGGTCCGTTCCTTGCGAACTTCCACGCCAATCGCAACGACGATCTGCTCGCACTAACTGACTACGCGCTTCAGCGCACGGATATGTCAGAGGAGACGTGGTTATGGCGCGGCTGGGCACTTTATCGTGCAGGTGATCTCAATGAAGCAATAAAATCATGGCGCAAGGCGTTATCTGTCCGCCCCGGTTACGAAGACGCGTTGTACGCGTTGAATTTTGTCGGGTCAACGCCATAATCGCGTAGGCGACGCATACGTCGCCTTAAAAATAATCATGAAAAAAATCATTCCAATCCTTTTTACCTTCATCACCGCTTGTTCAACAGCAACACCGCAACCAACCGTTGTGCCAACGTTGCCTTCCTCCCCCACAAGCCAACCCGCTTTTATTCCATCAGCAACTGTTGAAATCTTGGTGCCAACGGCAACATTCACATCAGAATCTCAAACGGATCGAACATCGCCAATCGATGGAATGCCTCAAGTTTATATCCCTGCCGGCACACTTCACATGGGCGGATATGACGTTCGCGCGGCGGTGGATGAATTCCC
>DAOTZF010000010.1:0-3607 GCA_034434415.1 Anaerolineales bacterium
GTTTCGAATTCGACGGTTCGCAATTTGCTATCCAAGGCTTATATGAAATTAGGTGTTCATAACCGCATCGCCGCAGTGACCAAAGCCCGCCAAATGGGATTGATCTCCCCCGAACCTCCCACCATTCCCGCTCCAAGAAGATAGCGTGTCATTCTGAGTGGCGCCGTTGGTCGAGTAGGACGAAGTCCATATCGAGACCAAGCGCCACGAAGAATCCCACCCCGGCGAGCGAGACCCTTCGTTAATGCTCAGGGTGACACATGCTTGTCGCTCGCCTCGAGCAATTTGTGTACTGGGGCAATGACCTCATCTAATAATGAGACAAGCGGCGCGGGATTCGCAAGCGGGATGTTTTTCACCAGCCCCTCCGCTTCATGATGTATTCGAATCAATTGAGCGATGCAATAACTGACCGCCCCGCAATGGATGAGGATCTCCTGCGCTTCCCGAAGCGCGGAGGGATCGGCGACTACTTTCCTTAATTCGAGAAAAAGCTCCCGGTCAGGATGTTCCACAATCGAGGCGAAAAGGATCGGGAGAGGGCATCGCGCCTGAACCCAATCTGGGTTTGCCGGGGTTTCCATCGAGTCGTGCAAGTCATCCTGGATTTGGATGATTTCTCCATACGATTGTCCGACGGCTTTCAGAGAGTTGGCAACCTCCACAGAACTTCCTCCGGCTAGCGCGCCGAGTTGTAACGCCGCCCCAAAGAACGGCGAGCTTTTTGTCCGCGTCGTTTTCCAGTAAGCCGTTTCATCCATGCGCGCTTGAATATCCAGCGTTTGCCCAAAGCAGGATCAACCCTTCCGGCAGGTGTTTTGTCATGCAACCTATCCCGGTGTTGTTTCCGGTTTCCACCAGAACAGCCAGGTCCCTTCGCGCGTGGCATCCATGATCTGGGTGCGTGTCACGCGCGTCAAACCTTGCAGCCGGCGCTGGTGAAGTCCTTCAGGCTTTACGAAAAGCCGGTGGTAAAACTCTTGCATGTCCATGGTCTCGCCTCCTGTGAGAAATTTAGATTTGCCTTGCTTGTTTGAATCGTCGACGTTTGTATTTTTCTTACGCTATAATCAATCGAAACCACCTCCAATCGTCGGGAATGTGCACGTGCAATAAACAGGTCGAATGAACAAGATTTCCCTTCCAAATCAACGCCTGCTCGATCGTGTGATTTCCTTCACGGTTCTCGTCATATTATTGTCCTTCACAATTTGCCTGCTCTTCATCGCCCCGTATGCGGGATTTTCATTTAACCCCTACACCGGTGAAATTCTTGTCATTTACGATTCCGGGTTGATAGAGGACGGGCTCAGAGTCGGCGATCTTCTTCAGCGCGTTGGATCCGTCAGTTTGGATTCGTTCCGGGAAGACAAAACCCTGCAACTCTTTGAAAACGCCCAGCGCGGCCAGCTCACAGAGCTTGGGATTCAACGGGATGGGAAAGAACGTACAGTTCCGATGACCTATCGGGGGTTTCACTCCGCCGAGTTCTCGTCGCGTTTTTTCAACGTCTGGTGGCTGGCGTATATCTTTTGGTTCATCGGCATGACCGCCCACCTTTTTGTGCGCCCGAGGGATGTCCGCAGGAATTTGATGATCGCCGCCAATTATTTAATGGGCATCTTCATTATTATGGGGAGCATTTCGATCTGGCAAATCTGGTGGAGCTCGATTCTTCTTCGGGTGGTTGCATGGCTGATCCTTCCGGTGTACATCCACCTTCATCTGGTATTCCCTTCGCTCCTCATCCCACTGGCTGGAGCGAAACGATATTTATTGTATTTCGTGGGGCTCGGCTTTGTTGCGGCGGAAATCCTATTACCCACGCCTCGATTCTTGTTTTATTTCGCGCTGATTTTTGCGTTTGGCGGCAGCTTCGTCCTGCTTGGCTGGCGATATATTGTCAGACCGAAGCAACGCGGGGAACTCCGATTGCTGGCGGCTGCGGCTTTTCTGGCGTTCCTGCCAGCCGTTGGGATCAGCCTGATCGGACGCGCGGGAGACATGCCTAATGCAGGTCCGCTCTCGTTGACGGTCTTGCCGATTTTGCCCGCAACGTATTTGTATGTTTTGTATAGGCAGAGCCTTGGAGGACTGGAACTTCGCGTCAACCGGGCGTTCTCCCTCTACATCTTCATGATCCTGCTCGGCGTATTCCTTGTCGCGCTGATTACCTATGCAAAATTTGTAGAGTATTCGCCGCAAGTATTGACGTTTGCCATTGTAATCATCGCGCTATTCACTACCTTTGCCGGCATTCTGCTCTTCCCCGGTTTTCAATCCTGGATCGATAGGCGATTGCTGGGCATAAATCTTTCCAGTCCCCGTTTGGCGGAGGAATTTTCCGTCCAGATCGTTGCCACGGATACGATGGATGATCTGCTCCGCCTGCTCAAAGAGCAGGTCTTCCCCAGTTTGTTTGTGCGGCAATATGCTTTCGTGCAGATCGTCAATTCTTCGCCGAAGGTGATGCTTTTGGAAAACGCAACTCTAGAGCAGCTCCGTGAGGATGCGCTGATGGAATTCATCGCTTATTCGCCGACGGGAGAGTTGGTCCCGCTACCCACTGCGAATCAACACTTGAGTTGGGTGCGTCTTCTTCTCCCATTGCGACTCGGTCCCGACCTGATCGGCGCGTGGCTGTTGGGGCGCCGCGACCCGGACGATCACTACCCACAAGCGGAACTCCCCATCCTTCAATCGCTTGCCAATCAGACGGCGATCGCGTTGAGCAATATCGTCCAAACCGAACGGCTTAAGGCGATGTATCACGCAAATATCAATCGCTATGAAGAGGAGCGAAACCGCCTGGGTCGCGACCTGCACGACAGCGTGTTGAACGAGATGGCGGCGATCTTGAGCAAACATGAGGAATTGTCACAGGTGCCGGGGTTCATGGATTCGTACAACCTTTTGATCCAACGCCTGCGTGAGATCATCAGTGACCTGAGACCGCCCTCGCTTACGTACGGTTTGAAGTTCGCGCTCGAAGGTCTAGCAGACCATCTCTCTGAAAGGCATCACGACAAGATCCGCATCCTTGCAGACCTTCGCATGGATGGGACATATAGGTATCCCGAAGTTGTGGAGAATAATGTGTACCGCATCGTGCAGGAAGCCTGTGAGAACGCGTTGAAGTATGCGCGGGCGAGTTCGATCACGATCACCGGTGAATTGCTCGAAGGGGAGATCAACCTCGAAGTGATGGATGATGGAATTGGCTTTGCCACCGAGATCAACCTGCCGCTTGATAACATGGTTGCCAACAAACATTTTGGTCTGGCGGGCATGCACGAACGCGCGGACCTGATCGGCGCAGTGGTGCGGATCAATTCCAAGCCGGGGCAAGGGGCGAAGGTGGGTGTTGTGTGGGAAAGTAAAGATACACCTGCAACCTGATCAAATCTTTAAGCCTCCCGCCTGCTTCATCCTCGAACAGACGTGCTATAATCCGTTTAGTCCTATAGTCCATAGTCGAATAGTCTCGTAGTCAGACGAAGCGGCCCCCGACTAGAAGACTAGAAGACTGCGATGAGTTTCGCCCACCTCCACGTCCACACCGAATATTCCCTGCTCGACGGCTTCTCGAACATCAAGAAGCTCGTCA
>DAOTZF010000011.1:0-6002 GCA_034434415.1 Anaerolineales bacterium
TTCCCGCAGGTGACTGTATCCGGCTTGAATTGGCGGATGAGGCGTGTCAGGTCTTTGCGGAGTTGGATCGTCGGTTCCAGTTCGCCATCAGGGTAGCGTAGAAATATCGTTTCTTTGATTCCCAACACGGCATTCGCCGCGAGTTGCTCCTTCTCGCGCAAGTCGGCAAGCTCTTTTTTATATTTGCCGTCTTTTGAAGGATCGTTCGAGCCCGAGTCGCCGCTGGTGATGACCACGGAAATGATCCCGCACCCGGCGCGTGACCATTTGGCGAGCGTGCCGCCGATGGAAAATTCCTGATCATCCGGATGCGCATGGATGCTCATGGCGATCTTTGGGATATATTCTTCGCTCATTTTGTTTTCCTTCCAACAACCAGCATCTTGTTTTGAATTTTGAATACTTTGAAAAAGATTTTCACAAATGGCAACAGCAAATTCACAGCCACTTGCGATCTAAACAGTTTTTTCAAATAAAACTCGTACGGGAAAGACAGCTCATGAAACTTCTGCAGTTCCAACACTTCACACCCAACGGACTCAAAAAGTTGCTTCATTTCGCTGGTTGAAAAAATTTGTTTATGCCCAAACAAATGCGACGAGTACATCGCGTTCAGGAATGTGGGAAATCTGCCGCCTGTGAGTTTGTAGGTGAATTCGCCGAAGCGGTGATAGAACCCATCGCGGCAGGGTGTGTCGATCAACAACAGCCCGCCATTTTTCAATACATTCGCCGCGGACTGCAACGTTTGCATTGGGAAATTCACATGCTCGATCACATCCCAGAGAGTGACCGCATCGAAATGCTTTGTGTAGCCCTTTTGCCAAAAATCACTTTCGATGGGGTGTTTGTGGATTTCAAGCCCGTGTTTTGTTTTGGCATATTGTGCGCGGCTGTCGCTCAATTCGATGCCCACGACATCTGCACCCTCCTGTTCTAAAAGGGAGAGGAACAATCCGCCGCCACAGCCGATATCGAGCACTTTTGCTTGTCGGAGGGGGAGATGTTTTTGTAGAATGCCTGACTGGTTGGAGAATTTTTTCGCATTGGCTTGCAACTGCGTCTCGATGTACGCGGCAACTTCACCCGTCAGTTCTGATGCGTCGATCTCGGGAGGAATATTTTCCACAGGGTCGAGATAATCAATGAAGTGGAAACCCTCCTTTGAAACATAAACGTTCGCATGTTTCAGCCGGTATGTCAGCCGTGCATGTTCGGCTGGATGCTGTTTCAAGGCATCGATATTTTCCAGGCTCATAAGGGGCGATTGTAACCGAAGACGCTCAGCGGGGCATCCGCCTCAGCGCGTAGACTGTGATCCCCGTCCCGGTGACCGGGTTTTCCTCCACGAGTTCGAAGCCGAAATGCTGATAGAGCGGCACGTTCGATCTTGTCACCGTGTCGGTGTAGGAGATCACTTTCTGCTCGTCTGCCATCTGCAAAAATGGGCAGATGAGTTTGGATGAAAACCCCTTGCCGCGCGCCGATGCGAGCACGCCGAGATTATCCAAATAAAAATGCGGCTCGCTCGCGTATTTCTTGTGGTTGATATCGATCTGATGAAAGATGGGTCGCGCCTGCCGCGCCCCGATGATGTACGATGAAAATAAAACCGGTAGAAAAAATAACAGATCCTTCGGTGTGGCGGAGGCTTCGGGTTTGTCAGGGAAGTTCCAGACTGCCACACCCTCCAGCGGATCGCCAACGCCGAAGGCGCAACCCGCGCGGATGTTGAGTCTGCCCATCGCGCGGAAAAATTTCGCGACGGTTTTTACGCGCGTTTTTGGATTGGGCAAAATAAATGAAACCAGCGGGTCTTCAGAAAAAGCCTGCGCCAGCACCTGTGCCATCGGTTCGAGGTCGGAGAGGGTGAGCTGGCGATGGTCGTGTGACATGCGCGTGATTGTACTCGAAAGTAAAATTAAAATTTCAGCCGCAGAATACACAGAATGCGCGGATGTTCCAATCTATTCTTGTGACGGTCCGATAAAAAAACCGACCTTCCTACTTCGTAGATTTTAGAAAATGGTGAAAGAACTGTGTGGATTTTGTGTGCTGGTCAACTGCAGGACACGCTCATTTTTCCTCGTGAATCAACAGCGGAGACGTTTGAGTCTCCGCTGTTGAAATCGAATTTGTGGGTGGGACCTTAATGACCGCCGCCGCTTTGAATATCGCCATCATAAATGGATGGGTCCGCTTCGCCGGTCACGTGGAGCACGCCCCACGCGCCCCGGTCGACGCGTGCGAGCGCATGATCCACAAGGACGAAGTTTCCGGGGTACTCTAAAGTGAATTCGATCATCACCGCGCCGCCCGCCGGAACCAGTGTGGTTTGCAATCCCTCCGCAGGTGGGGTGACCAGATCGCCTTCGCGATAGACCCGGTCGAAAATCTCGCCGATCACGTGAAAGTTGGAGGTCAAATTGACTCCGCCGTTGCCAACGTACATGCGAACCGTGTCGCCGACTTCCGCATTCATATTATCCATGAGCGCGCCGGTCTTGCCGTTAAAGACGATGTATTGCGGCTTGCCGTCAAGGTAGGCTTGTGTATCGAACAGTTGTAAACCTTCACGACCGAGACTGCCTTCGGTGTAAAACTCACCTTGCATGATATAGAATTCCTTGTCCACGGGGGGAAGCCCTCCTTCCGGCTCGACGAGGATCAACCCGTACATGCCGTGCGTCATGTGCAAACCCGGGTTGCTGAATGCGCAGTGATAAACGAACAGACCGGGGCTGAGCAGTTTGAAGGTCATTTCCTTGGTTTCGCCGGGCGCGACGATGGTTGCTGCCGCGCCGCCACCGGGACCGGTGACTGCATGAAAGTCAACGTTGTGCGGGTGCAGGCTGGTCTCGTCGTTGTGGATCGTCAGGTGGACGGTATCTCCTACCTTCCCACGGATGAACGGACCCGGTACTGCGTTGTCGAACGTCCAATAATTGATCGTCGTGCCGTCTGCCATTTCAGCGATGACTTCCGTCGTCGTGAGGCTGACCTCGATCATGCCGTCTTCACCGTACACCACTGCCGGCGGCACTTCGTTCGGGTCGCGAGCGATGTTATCGATGCGTTCGAAGTTATTGAAATTCGTGAAGAAATGAAAGACATTCTTGAAGGGCAGGTTGGGGGGATCCGCCGGACCGTATGACTTTAGAGAGAGCGGGTATGCGAGTTCGTTCGGCACGCCATTCGGGATGTAGAACGCGATGGAGACTGCAATGAAGACGATCACCAGCGCGGCGGTTATCTTTTTGGAATGGAACTGGCGTAATACCAAAAAGATGAAGATGGCGGCAAATACGTATGCGATAAAAAGCCCGAACACTTCGACGATGTATTGCCAGAGATAGGTAAAGACTTCCATGGTTTCTCCTTTGGCGGCTAGCGAGCCGCGCGTTCAAATGTGTATTGGTTCAAATCTTGCAATAATTCACCCGAATCTATCTCGTAGATCTCTGCCACATCCTTGATGGTGCAGAACTTCTGCATCCAGCACCCGACGCATAATGTTCCGCGTTTGATAAATGTGCGGGATGTTTCAGGCCTTTCCTGCAGGGTCTTTTCGACCGTCTGTTCGAGCTGGATCTGAGGTGTATCGTTCATACACCCCAAATTTACCTACAATGTGGGATTTCTTCTTTGCTTAAGCGCAAATAGTGGGGAATGGAAAGCGGATGTAAACAAGGACGCGCATCGTTTTGCGGGTCCGTTTTGAACCTATGCGTCTGTAAACGAATAACTTCCCGTCTTTTGTTCGCGAGCAGTTGCACTGCGAGCGGGGATGCAGTACAACTGCATCCCCAACAAGTAATTTATATTTTTACAAACCCCAAGGGAAGGATGGATGTTTTATTCCGACTCTTCGCCCTCGGCGATCTTCACCAACCCATGCGGGTTACGGATCAACACCCGACCGCGGCTTGCTTCAAGAATCCCCTGCCTTTCCCATTCTGCGAGAGTTCGACTCACTGTGAACATCGTACTCCCGGAGGCTTCTGCCAGATCCTGCCGGGTGAGCGGAAGTTCGACCGCCGGATCATCTTCGTGAATCCGCTTCCCGATTTGGGAAGCCAGACGCAGGAGAGTCAGGGCGAGGCGGCGTTCGACGCGTTCGGTCGCCATTTCCCTGTAGCGCGCCTGTAGTTCGTTGATGTAACCGGTCATTAATTGCATCAATCCAAAGTTCAGGTATGGACGGGTCTGCATCATCTCACGCAGAAATTTCGAATCGATGGCAAGCGCCGAACTGGACTCGAGCGCCTGGGCGGTGACCGGGTAGGTCGCGGCGGGGCGGACCGCACCTAACGCGGCAAACATTTCCCACTCTTTCACTGTCCGCAAGTTGACTTGTTGACCGGACGGATTCGATTGCAGGAGTTTTACCCTGCCGGACATCAAAACATACACATGGGAAGCAGGGTCGCCCTGGAAAAACAGAAATCCGCCTTCCTCGATGGGACGGAGGATGGATTTTCCAATCAGCGCATTCAGGTCTTCGAGCGGGGCTTCTTTGAAAAGGTCCACTCGCCGCAGATCTTCCGGGTTGATTTGCATGAAGGGATTGTACTCAATTTATCCCCAAAAGGTCGTTTTCCTTTCGAGTACAATACGTTTATCCCACGCAGGAGAAATTCCATGTCCATCACCATTGACGGATCTTCGCTCGCCATCGAAAAACTCGTTGCGATCGCGCGCCATAACGAAAAAGTTGAACTCGCCCCCGAAGCCTTGCAGCGGATCAAAGTCTGCCGTGCCATGCTGGAGGAGAAACTCGCAAAGAAAGAGATCATGTACGGGACGAACACGGGCATCGGCGAGTTTTCAGAGAAAATTCTCAACGATGAGCAGGTAAAGGATTTTCAGAAATACCTCATCTACAATCATGCGGCGGGCATCGGCGAACCGTTACCCATCGAAAACGTCCGCGCGGCGCTGGCGGGGAGGGTTAACGTCCACGCGCACGGGAATTCCGGGTGCAGGCCCGAGATCACGCTGACGTTCGTTGATATGTTGAACAAGGGAGTCACGCCGGTGGTTTGCACGAAGGGTTCGGTCGGCGCGAGCGGCGACCTTGCCCCGATGGCACAAGCCGCGCTGCTCCTCATGGGCGAGGGCGAAGCGTTCTACGATGGCGAACGCATGCCGGGCTCCGAAGCGATGCGGCGCGCGGGAATTGAAGTCCCGGGGTTGCAGGCGCGCGACGGCCTTGCCGCGATCAACGGCTCCAACGTGCTCACTGCCATGTCTGCGTTGCACATTTACGATATGGAAAGATTTTTGAAACAGGCAGAGATCGCGGCGGCGATGTCCATCGAAGCATTGCTCGGAAATCTCAAACCCTACCACACGAAATTGCATGAACTGCGCGGCTTCAATGGCGCGGTGACGTCCGCGAAGAATATCATGAAGGTGCTCGAAGGCTCCGATCTCACGACGGGCAAGATGAAAACCAAGGTGCAGGACGCCTACTCGATGCGTTCCACACCGCAAGTCATCGGCGCGGCGCGTGATGCAGTCGCCTATGCAAGGTCGCAAGTTGAAATCGAATTGAACGGCGTGGGCGATAATCCGATTTTTATCCCCGAAGAAAAATTGACTCTGACAGGCGCAAATTTTCAAGGCTCGCCCGTGTCCTTGCCGATGGATATGGCGGGCGCGGCGATCACGATGGTGTGTGTTTTATCCGAGCGGAGGATGAACCGCCTGACCAACCCGGCTCTTTCGCAGGGTCTGCCTGATTTCCTCGCCCACGAGCCGGGTTTCTACTCTGGGATGATGCTCAGCCAATACACCGCCGACCATCTCATCGTCGAACAACGGATTCTCTCTGCGCCTGCGAGCATTCAATCCATCCCCGCCGCGGCGGACCAGGAGGACTTCGTCTCGATGGGCATGAACACTGCCCTCAAGAATGGACAGATCCTCGATAACGCCTATGGCGTGCTGGGAATCGAATTCATGGCGGCGGCGCAGGCGATGGACTTCCGCCAGTTCTT
>DAOTZF010000012.1:0-3021 GCA_034434415.1 Anaerolineales bacterium
ACAGGCAGACCGAACGTGATCGTATTTAACGGATCCTTCCATGGGCGGACCCACGCCACGATGTCGTTGACCACCTCCAAGACGATCTACCGCGCGGGCTTTGCTCCGCTCATGGCGGGTGTGTATGTTGCGCCATTCCCGTATGCTTATGCATTGGAAATGACCGAAGAGGAAGCCAGCCAGTATTGTTTGGAGCAACTCGAATATCTGCTCGCTTCACAGACCGCGCCGAAAGAGACCGCCGCGATTTTGATCGAATCCGTTTTGGGGGAGGGCGGATATGTTGTCCCGCCTGCCTCGTTCATGAAAGGTCTGCGCGAGATTTGCGACAAGCACGGCATCATGCTCATCTTCGATGAAGTGCAATCAGGGTTTGGCAGAACAGGGAAGTGGTTCGCACTCGAACACTTCGGCGTTATGCCAGACATCATCACCGCCGCGAAAGGGATTGCCTCGGGTATGCCGCTCTCGGGCGTGTTCACGCGAACAGACATCATGAAAAAATTGGATACAGGTTCCATCGGCGGGACGTATGGCGGGAATGCGATCGCCTGCGCAGCGGGCGTGGCGACCATCCGCGCAATGAGAGAGGAAAAGATGCTGGAGAATGCTGCCGAAAAGGGAATTCAACTGATGACAGGGCTTCGCAAACTGCAAGAGGAATATCCGCAGATCGGTGATGTGCGCGGCAAGGGATTGATGATCGGTACGGAATTTACAGCGAACGGCAATCGCGCGAAAGAAAAACAGATAGTCAAGGATATCATCCATGCCGCGGAAGAAAAAGGCATGTTGCTCCTCTCGTGCGGGACGTATGACAACACGGTCCGCTGGATTCCGCCCTTGAATGTGACATCGGAGCAGGTCAATGATGGGTTGAAGATCTTTGGCGAGGCGTTGAAGGAAACAATGAATTAATTCATGTCGTTTATATAAGATGGGTAAATCGTTTCGCACTTGGGAGTATACATAGTGCCAAGAAAAAGATATGCAACAATATCGAAACGAGATATTGAAAATCTAAAAAGGCTTCTCCAGCGGAATTGAAGACTTCACTAACTTGTCCGGTAGGTCTATTTGTTTTGGGCTTTGGAATTTTCCTGATAATCTTTTTCTTTGCTTGGGTTTCTAGAAGAATTGATATATCGATAGGAACGACCTGGGGTTGGGCGCTTTTATCAATCTTGATCTTGACAATCTTAATCTCCATTTCGACACTTTGGCTATCTATATCAATAACGTCTAGATATAACCAAGAACTTGCGAGAAAACACAAAGCTGTTCAAGTTACTAATATCGACAATATGGCTGGAGTTGAATTTGAACGCTACCTTGAGAAGTTGCTTGAGTATCGAGGTTATAGAGTGCAGATGACAAAAGCAAGCGGTGATTTTGGAGTAGATATCGTTGCTTCGAACAACAATGACAGATTTGCAATTCAGGTGAAACGCTATACTACTAAGGTTTCTCGTCGTGCTATAAGTGACGCTGTGGCTGGAATGTATCATTATGGCTGTAATAAGGCAGTGGTTATTACTAATCATTACTTCACCCCTGGTGCAGTCAAATTAGCGCAATCTACAAATTGTATATTAATTGATCGTGACGCTCTCACTAAATGGATTATTGAGTATCAGGGACAGAGCAATTAAGAGTACGCGCTTCCAGTAATTGGAAATTGCGGTGTTTCATTTTAAATTTATGAGAATATATGTCCAACACTTTGATTCGCTCCCGCCTCATCCACCTCCTAACCGAAGAAGAATCCCTCTTCCACAAAACCCATCCAAAATCGCATGAACTCTACCAACGCGCCCGCAAATCGCTTCACGGCGGCGTGCCCATGTTGTGGATGGTGCGCTGGGCGGGATCGTTTCCCGTTTTTGTCAAATCAGCCAAAGGCGCACGTTTCACCGATGTGGACGGCAACGAGTACGTCGACTTTTGCCTCGGCGACACGGGCGCGATGACGGGTCACTCGCCCGATGCGACAGTCAAATCTATCAACGAGCAAATTCAAAAAGGCATCACGCTCATGCTTCCGTATGAAGATGTCATTTGGGTGGGGGAGGAACTCCAAAGACGATTCAAACTTCCCTACTGGCAATTCGCCCTCACTGCCACCGACGCGAATCGTTTTGCCCTGCGCATGGCGCGCCTCATCACTGATCGCCCGAAAGTGCTCGTCTTCAACTACTGTTATCACGGCTCGGTGGATGAATCGTTCATCGTGTTAGACGAAGAAGGCACGCCGATATCGCGCCCTAACAACATGGGTCCGCAAGTTGACCCGCGCCTCACCACGAAAGTTATCGAGTTCAATGACATCGCCGCGCTCGAAACCGCCCTCTCCGCACGCGATGTTGCCGCGGTGCTTGCCGAGCCTGTGATGACCAACATCGGCATCATTCACCCCGACCCGGGCTATCACGATGCTCTGCGAGAGATCACAAAAAAATATGGGACGTATCTCATCATTGACGAGACTCACACCATCTGCACAGGTCCCGGTGGATACACCGCTTCATTCGGGCTTCAACCTGATTTCCTCACCCTCGGCAAGCCTATCGCTGGAGGCGTCCCTGCCGCGGTGTATGGTTTCACGGAGGAAGTGAGCAAAGCCTTCTCTGAAAAACTGAATGTGGACGATGCAGACGTCGGCGGCATCGGCGGGACTCTGGCTGGCAACGCGCTGTCCATTGCGGCGATGAAAGCGACTCTGCAACATGTATTGACCGAGGAGTTCTATTCAAAAGCCATTGCGCTCCAAGAGAAATTTACCCATGGCGTCGAATCGGTCATCAAAGAATTCGACCTGCCGTGGATCGTCAAACGTCTCGGCAATCGCTCTGAATATTGGTTCCGCCCTGCGCCTCCCAAGAATGGAGGAGAAGCCTTCGCCGCCATCGACCATGAACTTGACCGCTACATGCACCTCTTCGCGCTCAATCGTGGTATCCTGATGACACCATTTCACAACATGGCTTTGATCTCACCAGATGTCTTAACGGAGGATGTGGA
>DAOTZF010000013.1:0-17004 GCA_034434415.1 Anaerolineales bacterium
GTTCCAAGGTTCGCGGTGAAGCCTGATTGAAATGTGATGACATCCTCCGCGCCTTTGAATTTCGCGAGCCGTCCTTCAAGTTGCACGTGCAGGTCGGTCGTCCCTGCAATCGAACGCACCGCGGCTGGACCAACGCCGTATTTTTTCGTCGCCTCTTTTGCGGCTTCGATCAACTTCGGATGGTTCGCCAAGCCGAGATAATTGTTCGAGCAGAAATTCAAAACATCTTTTCCATCCACGACGATGCGCGCACCCTGCGCCGAACCAATTGTTCGGATGCGGTTGTACAAACCCTGCTCTTTCAATCCGTCAATTTCTTGCGTGAGCCAATCAATCTTTGACATGTTGCTCTCCTTGTTTCTCGATTTCTGCAAACAAACCCAACTCGATCATCGCCTCCATCACGTTTTGGATTGCCCCGCTTTTGACGATGACCGCCGTTGGACTTAATACCTCGCCTAAAAATTTCGCCGCCCGCGATTTGCGCATCTCTTCCAACACTTCGGGCTTGCTTAGCCGAAGGAAGGTTTGAGTCTCCACCCGCGCCTCCGTGCCATTCGTCTCCCACCGTTTGAGTGCTTTCACCACCGGCGGCGGGACTTTGTTATCTGTATGTTTGACCAACAATGAAAGAAGTTGCTCGGCTTTCAATCCCTGCTCTTTCGCATGTTTCAATGATTGTGCTGTGATCTGATATTTGAATTCATTACTTTTGATCTCGATACGTGGCGCGATTCGCGCCACTACTCGACCATCATCTTCCCACTCGCAGAATCTCGCAATTTGATATCGGACTACGCGCGGGGCATCGCGTGAAATAACAATCTTTCCATTGGAAGAGATGCTTATTTTTCCACTTTCCACTTTCCATTTTTCAAATGGCGAAACTCTAAACGCAGTTGGCTCTGTCGCTCCATCTGCAATCGTAAGGTCAACTTTACCCAGCCAATGAAGAATATCGGTGATGAAAAATCGAATCAGCGCGCCGTCCACTTCGTTCCATGATTCGAAGCCGCGCAAATATTGCCCATCGGAGGCGCGCTTGATGAACCACGAGTCATAATCTCCTGCGGGACGTTGGAAATCGGGCTGTTTTTGTTTTATGGCTTGAACAAAACTTGCAAGGCTCCACCATTTGTTTGCAGGAATTGACCGTAGAAAGCCAAGAATCGAATTCCGAGTATTGAGTGGCGAATTCGTCCATTCACCTTCGCAGACGATGCTTGGCATGAGTTTGAGTTCGTTGAATGTGTCGCTTTCGAGCCAGGCATCATAAAGCATCTTCAACGCATCTTTGCGCGAGGCTTCAAGGAAAGATCTTACAGGTTCGGTTTGGATGTTGTTTTTTCTGATGAGCTTGGAAGAAACAAGCAGGCTGAGCAATCGCGGTTCGGCTGGGAAATCGGTTTTGCCCATTCGCAACGCGGCAAGCAGGGTGGTTGCGTCATCCAGGATGGAATCATCTGCGCGGATTTCTTTCCCTTTTTCGGAGGGCGAGGCGGGGCGACCGATGGGTTCCTTGTTAAGTAGGGATACGACGTGTCGTGCCCCTACTTGCATCAACGGTAACAGATTATCAGGAATATATGCAAACTCTTGTGAGCCTTTATCGGTATCAAAGAATGCTCGTGCCAGCAACCCGCGATAAAAGAGAATCTCTGATATTGAAGTTGGTTTGAGGTGCGGGTGTTCCCTATCGCGTTTTGCCGCGCCCATTTCACGGATGTCGCCGTATTGACGCGTGAACGTCGCCCACGCGATTCGCCCCCCTGCATTGACGAGCGCGGCGAGGGCGGAATGCGCTTCGGGGGGCAGGGAATCTAGAAGGTCGGTGAGCAGGTTCGCGTCGAGGAGAGAAGCGGAAAGTTCCTCGCGCGCGGCTCCCGCCTCCTGCGATTCCAGTTCGAGTCCCCAAAATTCCGCGATGATGCGGAGATGTCCGATATCTTGTTTGAGAAGGGAATGGATTAAGTCGGGCATGGGCGGCGGAAGTAAACAGGTATACAAGGAAACACGTACACAAGCATTGTACCTTTCCACTTGTGTACGTGTCTACCTGTTTACGAGTGTACTTGCTACCCGCGCACAACTTTCAACGCGTTTGGCAGGATTTCAAAACTGACCTTGCGAACGTCAGTGCCGGGACCGGAGAAAATCTCGCCGTCGGCGTGGATGTACAGCGGGCGGTCTGCTGTGAGCGTGAATTTTTTGCACGTGCCCATGCGCACTTGTTTAAAGCGTCCATGCGTGCCTTTCATCACTTCGGGCACGATGCGAAACATCATGGCGCGGCTGACGTCGGTGATCATCGCGTAGTGCAGGATGCCATCGTCGATCTTCGCATCGGGCGCGATGAGGAACCCGCCGCCTTCACGTGGTCCGTTGCAGAGTACGAGGTAGATCACTTTTTGTTCCCATTTTTCCGTGTCGGTTTCGATCTGCATGGTGATGGGATTGTGATCGAGCATGATGGTTTGCAGGACCGAAGTGAGGTACATGAGGAAACCGCGTAGCAGGGGAAGGCGGTGCGAACGAATCGTCACGGTCGCGCCGAAGCCGATGCCGAGCGTGTTGTCGAAGTATTCCTTGCGCCCGTCGCCGTTGGTCATGAGTGCCAGGTCGACGGTGGACGGTTCGCCGTCAAGCGCGCGGCGCAGGGCTTTGTCTGATTGTCTGGTCGCGCCGATGCCGTGGGCAAAATCATTGCCTGAGCCAACCGGCACAACGCCAAGGACGGGCCGTTTGTTTTCAGGTACTTGCATGATCCCGTTGACCACTTCATGAACCGTGCCGTCACCGCCCATGGCGATGACTCTTTCGTAGCCTTCTTCACCCGCTTCACGCGCCAGATCGATCGCATGACCGGGATAGACCGTGCCGCTCCATGTAACATTGCCGTGTTGTTCGGTGACGGATCGCAGGTCGCGCGCGACGCGCCATGCGTTGCCCATGTCTGCCATGGGGTTGAGGATGATTTTGACTTTGGATGGCATGAAGGTTTCTCCTTTACAGCGCTGTCACTGTGGGCGTAATGAAGGGTCTCGAATTTCATTTCGGAGACCTTTCAAAGTGACATGGTTGTGCATTATAACCCCCGAGGCGCGCAGACGAGGCTTATAAACTTCTTGCGAAGGTCATTTTCGCCCCAGAGAACACATCGTTTGTCTACAGGATAGCTTCGCTGATGCCGCGAGCACGCCGGTGTGAACGGCGGAGAAAAAGAGCAATTCTCAAAGGTTTTAGTGGACCTGTGGCTGAACAAGCGGCACTTATGCAAGAAATCAATTATTCTTTGACGTCGTTTTTCGATAAGGGACCTGTCAACCCCAGTGCGATCTGAAATGAACCCCTTTTGTATTTCTTGGCGTGATACAGCGCCGCGTCCGCCGCGCGCAACAGGTTGGGTCCGGTGTGCCCATGGATGGGATAAAGTGCGATCCCGCCGGAGATTCCCAACTTCAGGTTTTTCCCGTCTGGTAATTTGTATTTGAGCTTTTTCATCCCCTCGATGATCTTTGCCGTGACGATCTGCGCAGAGGATAAATCGGATTGAGTGAGAATCAAGGTCAGTTCATCGCCGCCGTAGCGCGCCAGGAAATCGGTGTTACGCACGCCGTGCGCCATCTGGTTGAAGACCAGCCTCAACACTTCGTCCCCGGTCGGATGCCCGTATGTATCGTTCACAGATTTGAAACCATCGAGGTCCATCATGATAACGGCAAAGGAATAGTTATTGCGCCGCGCAGACACAACTTCGTCTTCGAGGCGTTCGTCGAGCGCACGGCGGTTGGGCAGACCGGTCAACGTGTCGCTGTATGCCTGCCGGCTGATCAATTGGTGGAGGCTGGCGTTCGAGATCGCCACTGCCGCTTGATCGGACAATAATCCCAGCAACCGCAACTCAGAAGCGGAATATCCGCCGATGGTCGAACGCGATAGATTCATCACTCCAACAACAGTATCACCAAACTTTAGAGGTATGCCAATGATGGAGCCCACCCAATCGGGCGGCGTATTTTCGAAGAGCGGATGATCGCGCATATCCTCCACAATCAAGGTTTCACCGTTGCGCGCCACTGTGTAAGTAAGTCCGTTCGAGCGCGGCTTTGACCACGGCTTGTTACGCGTACCGTCGGAATCGAGCGCCGCGCCGAAGGAGAGCCGGTTGTTCTTGTAGAGGAAGATATTCACGTCGCGCGCCTTGTTGATCAGTCGCATCGCTTCGGTGGCGACAGCATCCAGCACCTCAGGGAGTTCGAGGCTCGAAGTGAGATTGATGCTCAATTTCTTGAGCGCCTCCAGTTCCTTGGTCTGTTGTTTGACCAGGGAAAGCAGGTTGCGATTTTCAGTCAATCGGCGGGCTAGTTTTTCCGGCGTTCTTGCAAGTTCCGACTCATAGCTTTCGAGCGAAGCGAGAAGAATATCGATTACTGAAAGCAGAGTCTCTGCTTCAGCAGGAGATTCGCCTTGTTCGATCAACGCTTTGCGCGTTTCGTCGAGTACGGTTTGATTGATTTCGCCCATTCTTTACTTTGCCGGTCCGTCATTAAATCACATCGTTCACGTGCGCCTGCAGGATCATAAGTCCCATGGATGATGTCATTATAATCATGACACCTCCAATGCTGGATTGCATGCCCGTTACAGCCCTTCCAGTTTTGATATGCTACAATGGAGAGTGCCCCATATCTGGAGGAAACGTGTCCAACCCATCCATGCCTGCCCCTGCCACTCCGCTGAGTCCACGCCGACGAGGAATCATCCTGGGCGCTTCCGATGGGCTTGGCGCTGCGCTTGCCCGCAAACTTTCACAGGAAGGTTATTCGCTTGCCCTGCTCGCCCGAAGCAAAAACAAATTGGATGTACTTTGTCAGGAGATCAATTCGCAAGGCGGAACCGCCCGCGCGTATGTTCATAACGTGAGTGACTACGACAAGGTTCCAGGCTTGCTTCGAAAGATCGTTGCTGACCTCGGCGGTTTGGACCTGGTCATCTACGTTGCCAGTATCAACCAACCGCCCGGCGGAATGGACAAATACAACTTCGAAAATGACCGGCAAATGGTCGAAGTTAATTTGATCGGAGCGATGGCATGGTTGACGCCGATCGCTGAAATGTTCCAGTCCGCGAAGGAGGGGCAGATCGTGGGTATCTCCTCCGTTGCCGGTGACCGCGGACGTGTGGGCAACCCCGGCTACAATACCTCCAAGGCGGGGCTGACCACCTATCTCGAGGCTTTACGGAACCGGTTAACCCGTCATGGAGTGAACGTATTGACGGTAAAGCCGGGTTTCATGAAAACGGAAATGCTCAAAGCCGCGTCGGGTCCAACTCCGTTTGCCGTCGAGCCAGCCACAGCCGCGGAGCATATCGTAAACGCCATAAAGAAAAGAAAACAGGTCATTTACACCGCGCCGATCTGGCGCTGGATCATGCTGGCGATACGTCATACGCCCTCGTTTATTTTCAGAAGATTAAGTTTCTAGGTTGCTCCAGCCGCCGTCACCGGCGGCGAGGACGCCGCCTCGAGCAAATTGAGTCTGGAGATCTATGAACCTCAACGCTCACTTTTCCCAACTCGAGAATTTCGGTCACTCGCTCAAGACATCATCCTACTGGCTACCTGTAAAAACCCCGGAAGATATTTTCGAAGCCTTTCAACTCGCAAAAAAACTTGGCTTGAAGGTCACCGCGCGCGGGACCGGTCTCAGTTACAACGACGCGTCGCTCAACGGCGGCGGCATCGTGCTGGACATGCGGGGGATGAATCAGATCGAAGAGTGGAACCCAGCCTCCGGTCTGGTGCGATGCGAGTCCGGCGTCACGCTCGAACAGTTGTGGAAGCGCGTCGAACCGGATGGTTGGTGGCCTCCCGTCGTCTCGGGTACGATGAAAACCACTCTCGGCGGATGCCTGGGTGCGAACATCCACGGGAAAAATAATTTTCGAGTTGGGACGATCGGCGAACATGTCATTGAATTCGATGCGATGCTCCCGACCGGCGCGTTGGTGACTTGTACACCGAAGAAGAACGCGGATTTGTTCTACGCGATGATCGGCGGGCTGGGGATGCTGGGTGTGTTCACTTCGATCACCTTGAAGATGAAACATATTTATTCCGGGCTGATATCCGTGGACGCGCGTCCTGTATTCAATTTACATGAACATTTGAATGACCTGCTGGAGAACGCGCCGAAAAACGATTACATCGTCGGCTGGCTCGATACGTTCCCCGGCGGGCGGAGCCTGGGGCGTGGACAGATCCACGCTGCGCGGAATTTGAATGAAGGTGAAGACCCGAACGCGCAGGAAACGATGAAACTTGCGTACCAGCATTTGCCCGATCGCCTGTTCGGCGTCATGCCCAAATCATTTTTGCATTATTTCATGAGTCCGTTTGTCAACAACCCCGGGTGGCGCATGGTGAATATCGCAAAATACGTGTCCGCTTTGCGAAAGCATACTTTCAGACAATCGCACGCCGCGTTTCACTTCCTGCTCGATTACGTACCCAATTGGGAGCGTTCGTTCGGACGTGGTGGGCTGATTCAATATCAATCGTTTTTGCCAAAGGAAACGGCGGAGGATGCGTGGCGAGAGATGTTGCTGCTTTCGCAAAAACGCGGACTGCCCTCCTATCTAGGTGTGACCAAACGTCATCGCCCGGATAAATTCCTTTTGACGCACGCCGTGGATGGGTTTTCGCTCGCATTGGATTTTAAAGTTACAGAGCGGAATCGAAGAAGGCTCAGCGGTATGTTGCAGGAGTTTGACCGAATCGTCCTTGATGCCGGTGGTCGGTTCTATTTCGCCAAGAACAGCGAGACTTCGGCAGAATCGGCGCGCAAATTTCTGGGCGATACAAACATCGCCAGGTTCAAGAAACTCAAAAAGCGTTGCGACCCGAACGGTTTGTTGGAATCAGACCTGTATCGCCGGGTATTTGGCTAATCGCACCGTCGATGGAACACTTTGACCTGGTTGTCATCGGTTCAGGTCCGGCAGGGGAGAAGGGAGCCGCGCAGGCGGCATATTTTGGCAAACGTGTCGCGGTGATCGAACGCGCCGCACATGTAGGCGGTGCGGGAGTCAACACAGGTACAGTCCCATCCAAGACGTTGCGCGAAGCCGCCTTATATTTTTCGGGGTTGAAGCAACGCGGCTTATACGGCATCGATTACTCTCTCAAAGAGAACATGTCGGTGGCAGATTTCATGCACCGCGAAAAAGTGGTGGTGGAAAAGGAACGTCATATCATCGGGAATAATCTCGATAGGCACAAAATCACATTGATTCGCGGAAACGCATCACTGAAAGATGCGCATACCGTGCGCGTAACGTCCGGTTCGGGGGTGACCGAGATCGGCGCTGATATTATCCTGATCGCTACAGGTTCGTCTCCCCATCACCCGCCGGAGGTTCCATTCGATGGAAATTTGATCTACGATTCTGATTCGATCCTACACATGAACCGAATCCCGAAAACGATGGCTGTGGTGGGGGGTGGTGTGATCGGGACCGAGTATGCTTCCATTTTTACCGCTCTCGGCGTGGGTGTGACCTTGATCGAACCGAAGGAACGCCTTCTGCCTTTCATTGATTCAGAAATTATCGAACGCCTGCGGTATCAATTGACCCTATTGGGATTGGATTTCGCTCTGGGAGACAAAATGAGTGAAATCTCGATCCATGATTCTCATGTTCATTTGCGGTTGGAGAGGGCTGGGGAGATGGAGTTCGATATCGCCCTGATCGCCTCCGGAAGGCAGAGTAACGTGGAAGGGCTTGGTTTGGAAGATGTCGGCGTGGAGATGGGCAGGCGCGGGTTGGTGCTCGTCAATGAAAAATACCAGACCAGCGTGCCGAACATCTACGCAGCGGGCGATGTGATCGGTTTTCCTGCGCTGGCTTCCACGTCGATGGAGCAGGCACGCGTGGCGATGGTGCACGCGTTCAACCTCGAGTACAAGGAACGGATGTCGCACGTCGTTCCGCTGGCGGTGTATACCATCCCCGAAATGTCTTCGGTCGGCTTGACGGAGGATGATTGCAAGGAAAAGGGTGTTCCCTGCCTCGTTGGTCGCGCCTTGTATGAAAACAATGCCCGCGGACAGATCATCGGCGATATGAGCGGGATGATTAAATTGGTATTTTCCCCATCGGACAGGAAATTGCTTGGCGCGCACATCATCGGCGAGCAGGCATCGGAGCTGATTCACATTGCCACGCATGTTATGATGTCGGGCGGTTCGATCGACGCGTTCATCGATGCGGTCTACAACTTCCCGACCCTGGCGGATGCGTTCAAATACGCCGCGTACGACGGGCTTGGGAACCTGGGGAAGTTTCAGAAAACTTCCTGAAACAGTTCTATGAAAATTGAAATCGTAGACCTCGGTTTGATCGAATATGAATCCGCGTGGAAGTTGCAAGACGAATACGCAGTTGAAATCGCGGAGGGCGAACGCCCGCCGACTCTTTTGCTCCTCGAACATCCTCACGTTTACACCTTTGGTCGGCGCGGGAAGCAGGAAAATTTGTTGTGGGGAGAATCACAACTGAAGGAAAAGGGAATTGCCATCCATTGGGTGGACCGCGGCGGCGATGTGACCTATCACGGACCCGGTCAACTGGTGGGGTATCCGTTGTTGCCGCTGATTCCCATTTCCCAGCGGGAGAGGGGTAGGGGTGAGGGAGAAACTCGCATCCCTCAAACCGATTACGTCGGTTACATTCGCAAACTGGAACGGACGATCATCACCGCACTGGCGAAACTCGGTCTCGCGGCGGGTCAACGCCCCGGCTTGACCGGCGTGTGGATTCAAGCCGACGTGCATTCACGTTGTCCAAGATGTAAACCAGAAGATAGGAAAAAACCTGCCAAGATCGCTGCGATCGGCGTCAAAGTGGATGCGCGCAGAGTGTCGCGTCACGGCTTTGCGCTAAATGTGAATCCAGATATGGAATACTGGGATGGCATCATCGCTTGCGGCTTGCAGGATGAACCAGTCGTTTCGCTGGCAGATCTATTCCCCGAGCCGCCTTCGATGGAGCGTGTGAAGGAAGAAGTGATCACCGCGTTTCAAGAAGTTTTCCGATAGTCCCATAACCGATGGGTGATTTTGGGGAAAACAGATAGTCTGTTAAACTTCAACATCGTTTGATGAGGAGATGAATTTATGCTTCAACAAAAACTAAAAATGAACCGCCGCGACTTTCTCAAGTTAATGGGCGCGTTCGCGGGCGCGTCGGCGGTGGTGACGGCTTGCGCGCCGGAGCAGTTCCCGGGTCCGGACCCGACGCGTGTCATCCCGTTGAATCCGACCGGTGTGCCGCCGGAGCCGATCCTGCCGCCGGTGCAGTTGGGAATCATCGCGTTGAATCGCATGGCGTACGGTCCGCGCCCCGGCGATCTCGAGGCATTCAACGCGTTGGGATCATCGGACGAAGAGCGACTTCGCGCGTATGTGTCGCAGCAGTTGAATCCCGATTCGATCGACGATAGTGAGTTCGAAGCGCGCTATGCCGCGGCGGGATTCCAAACGTTGCACAAAACGCAGGATGAATTGTATTTTGATCACATCGCCAGCAATCCGTACGACTCGAACAACGACGAATATTGGGAATGGTACGCCATGCCCGCGTATGAATTGGTGGATGCAACATTTTTGCGCGCAGTGTACAGCAAAAAGCAACTCGTTGAAGTGCTTGCCGATTTCTGGCACAACCACTTCAACGTGTATTTCTGGCAGGATGATGGCGTGCCTCTGCTGGCTTCGTACAACCGCGATGTGTTGCGAAGGCACATGCTCGGCAATTTCCGTCAGATGCTCGAAGCAGTGGCAACGCACCCCTCGATGCTGTATTACCTGAATCAAAACAATAGTTCCGATGCGGGACCGAACGAAAACTTTGCGCGCGAGTTATTCGAGTTGCACACGCTCGGCGCGGAGAATTACCTCGGCGTGATGGACCCGAACCTCGTTCAAAAAGATGCGAACGGGATCGCGGTCGGTTATGTGGATAACGATGTGTATGAAGCCGCGCGCGCGCTCACCGGCTGGCGCGTGGACGACGACATTTATGAATATGAAGATGGCGTGGAAAAGACCGGTCGCTTTTTGTATTACAAACCGTGGCACGATCGTTTCAACAAATTGGTACTCGGAAAATATATTCCCGCCGATCAGGAGGACATGAAAGACGGACGCGATGTGCTGGACCTGCTCGCGAATCATCCGGGCACGGCGCGATTCATCTCGCGCAAACTCGCCCGCCGCTTCATCTCGGACGATCCGCCTCAGTCCGTTGTGGACGCGGCAGCTGCCGTGTTCATGGATAATCGCAACGCCCCCGACCAGTTGAAGCGCGTGGTCGAGACGATCCTCCTTTCGCCGGAGTTTCGGTCCACGTGGGGCGCGAAGATCAAACGCCCCATCGAAGCCGCCATCTCGATGATGCGCGCGGTCAACACGGACTTCACCAAACTTCCCGGCGGCATCCCGTGGATGTGCTCGATGATGGGACAAGCCATGTTCGAGCGGCGTCCGCCGGATGGCTATCCCGATGTAAAAGAAGCATGGGCAAATTCCATGTCGCTGTTGTATCGCTGGAATTTCGCCGTTGCCATTTCCGAAAATTGGATGGACGACGAGGAACAGCAGCGGATCATCCGCACGGACATCGTCGCACAAACTCCGACAGAACTCCGCACCGCCGAATCCCTCGCGGACTTTTGGATACCGCGCCTCCTCAACCGCCCCATGTCCGACGCGGACCGCGCGGCGGTGATCGCCGTCATGGCGCAGGAGTATGGAACGCAGGAAGAACTTCCGCAGGATCATATTGATTATGTTTTGCCCGCCATGGTCGAAGTGATCCTCATGAGCCCCGATTTTCAATGGAAATAACAATTGTTTCCAACGCTGTCCCCGGCGTTGGCATCGTCGCCGAGGACGGCGACGAGAGCAAGGATAAATAATGCCAACACAAAAATACTCACGTCGAAACTTCCTACAAGGGTGCTCCTCCGCCATCGCCGAACTGGCTGGTGCGCGGCTCACCAACGTCGCGTTCAGGCAGGATAACTCTTCGACCGATACGCTCGTGGTCGTCTTCTTGCGCGGCGGCTGGGACGCGCTCAACGTGGTCCCGCCGCGCGAGGGCGATGACCGCGGTTACTATGAAAACGCGCGACCGGATATCAAGATCACCGACCTGTTGCCGTTGAACGACCAGTTCGGTCTGCATCCCGCGCTCGCGCCTCTACATGGACTTTACCAACAGGGAAAGATGGCGGTCGTGCACGCAGTGGGACTCAACTACGATACGCGCAGTCACTTCGACGCGATGGAGTACATCGAGCTTGGTACGCCGGGGCAAAAAAGCACCACCTCCGGCTGGATCACGCGTCACCTGCAAACGACCGGAGTTTCGTCCATTTTGCCCGCGCTCTCCACCTCCGGCGCGCCCTCGTCGCTGTTGAATTTTGTCCCCACCGTGAATTTGAACGATCCCTCTGATTTTTCGCAATGGGATAACGGACTTGCCGCGTCGCAACAGGTTGCGCTCCGCCAAATGTACAACGGCGAGTCCCTTCTGCATCGCGCGGGAATCCGCACCCTCGATTCGCTCGATATCGTCAGCCCGCTCGTCGAGCAGGACTATAGTCCATCCAACGGCGCGTCCTACAACGACGATGAACTGAGCCAGCAACTCAAGACGGTAGCGCGCATGATCAAACTCGGGACAGGCTTGCGCGTGGCGACGGTGGATTACGGCGGCTGGGATACGCACGAATACGAGAACGACGGGAACGGTGGTTACATTGCCGACCTGCTTGGCAATCTCGCTTCGGGTCTTTCCAACTTTTATCTCGATCTCGATTCAGGGTACACGGATCGTTTGTCGGTTGTAGTCATCAGCGAGTTCGGGCGCAGGCTTGTGCAGAACGAATCCTACGGCACGGATCACGGTCACGGGAATGTAATGTTCGCGCTTGGCGGCGGAGTCAACGGCGGACAGGTCTACGGCGCGTGGCCCGGCTTGCACAACGATCAACTCTACGATCACGCCGACCTCGCCATCACCACCGATTATCGTCAGGTGCTCACCGAACTGCTCGCGCGGCGCCTCGGCAACGCGGACGTTGCCTCCGTATTTCCCGGATTTACACCCTCGGGTGAAATGGGAATCTTCCGAGGGGTTTAGTGGCACAACATAATAAATAGGCTCCGCGTCTTTCCTGACCGGAGCCTGTCTTGTTAATGGAACTGATTATTCTTGACTGATTATTCTTGACGGGAAATTGCTTCCAATAGTGGAAGTAGGGCAGGCAAATCTTTTGTCACTACTTGCCAGAGAATGTCTTCATCCACGCGCATGTAATCGTGGACGATCCTATGCCGCATGCCTACAATTTTTCGCCAAGGGATTTCAGAATGTCGATTCCGAAATTCGTCAGACACTCTCCGCGCGGCTTCACCTATTACCTGCACAAGATGGGTCAGCCCGAGGCGTAGAATGTCGTCTGCGTCATGTCAGTCCGGGATTTGGATTCGATTGCCTGAACTGCCCGGCGAGTCATATCCAACATGTGACCCACGTAGACAGAATCTTCATGGCTAACCATACGCAATTTTCGCCTCTTTCAATACTCGATCTTTGATGCGATGGTTGAGAAATTTCGGCGTGACTAAATCCACCTCCCGCCCGCCCAACAACCCGGATAATTCATCCTGAATATCTATGAAATCCAGCCCGGGGGTATGACCTTCCTCGAATTCCACCAGCACATCAATGTCGCTGCCCGCGTTGAAATCTTCGCGCAAGGCTGAGCCAAAGAATGAGAGGCGCCGTATATGAAACCGTTTGCATAGTTCGGCAAGTTTCTCTGTTGGGATTTCAAATCTTTCAATTTCCATGCTTTGATTATACACGCTGTTAAATACTGGCTGGAAACCTTGCCGATACCTTCACCCTTTTCCGCTCTTCTTTGAGGATGCCGACTTCTTCACCTTCCCTGTGCGGCGATACGGGGGCATATCGATTACACAAACCTGACACTTACTCGTATCCAAAATCTTATTCCACAAGCTCGGGTAACTCTTCGCAAAACTTTCAGGGTCGAGCGTGGAGGTGATCACCGTCGGCAGGTCGGCGTAATAGCGGTGGTTCAAAATCTGGTGCAGTTTATCCTCCGCCCACACGGATGAGATGCCGCTTTCCTTCAAGTCGTCGAGCATGAGCAGAGGCGTGGTGCGGATTTCATACGCGCGGCGGTCGAACGTCACGTCTGAGTTGGGGCGGAAGGTAGATTTGAGGTAATCGAGCAGGTTCGACACTTCGGCAAGAATAGCCTGTCCGCCAAGCAACAACCGATAATTTCCAATTGCCGCGGCGAGATGCGTTTTTCCAGAGTGAGAACCACCGAGAATCACCAGCCAGCCGTTTGGGCTCTCCGCAAAATGGACCGCCGCATCCAACGCTTCGTGCAAACGCTTGATATGTTGCGCGGTGACTTTCTCACGGACAATTTCCTTATCTTTGACAGGTCTGCCGTAACGATCCTGTCGCTCCTTCGTGATGGTGGTGACAATTTCCTTGCCGACTTCATCATCACGCGTATCAAAATTTCCGAACGACATTTCCTTGATGTGCGAAAGCGAAAGCATCGATATGCCGGGGTTGCTCGTCTCGGTGGGGCGGCGGAAATCGGGCGCAGTGATGCGGACGTACTTCACGAACTCCGAGTCCTGCAACCGCGAGCGGATGCGGCTCTCGATCTCATCCAGAATCAAATTCGTAGTGATGACCGTGGGAAGTTTATTGATGTAACGATAATTGATGATCTGGAATAATTTTTCCTGCGCCCACGGCGTGGCATTCTGGGTGCCGAAGTCGTCCATCACCAGCAACGCAGCGCTGCGGATGTCTTCAAAGCGCGCTTCAAATGTCGTTTCGGGGTCGTTATAAGCAAATCGAAGTGAATCGAGTAGATCGGGTACGGTGATGAATAACGTGGGCACGCCGCGTTGCACGCATTCATTCGCGATCGCCGCGGCGAGATGCGTCTTGCCGCAACCGTACGAACCTTCAAGAAGCACCCAACCTTTAAGGGTCTTTGCGAAATTCTCCGAAGCATCGAGCGCGTCTCGCAGGCTGGCTACTTCCTGTGGGGAGACGAATTCCGCTTTGGGGTTGCCCGATGCGTTGAAGATCGCAAACGTGAGATGACTCAACCTCTCGAGGTTGCTCATTTCATACAAACGTTTGCGCGCGTTCTCAGCGATCTCGTTGGCGCGGCATACACACGGCTCAAGCCGACCGAACTTTTCGTGTCCCAGCGGCACATCCACGCGCAAAAAGCCCACGCCCGCGCAATGCGGGCAATCAGGTTTACCCAGCATGGGCGCGGCGCTACCCGTCGAGATATTCGGCGAACTCGCTTTTTGTGTACCGCTCAGAACCTTGTCGAGTGTCGCGCTGATCTTTTTGTCCATGCCTGCCTTCATCCTTCCATCGCTTCAACACTGCTTCGCAATACTTCCAATTGCGTTTGTTATTCTTTGCCGCCAGTTCGATGGCGTCCGCAACCCATTCATCTGAATACATCGCCTCCGCATCCTTCAACGCGTCGGCGATCAACGGCGTCAGCGGACCGATATTCTCCTCGTACAACTTGAACACGTTCGGGCGTTCCACCGGCGGCGCAGACGTCGCGCTTGCGGGATTCCACTTTCCACTTTCTATCGCCTCGACTCCCGCCCTCCCTCGCGGAGAATTCAACAAGAAGTAAACCTTCGCTTCATTCTCCACTTTCAGCAGGCTCCCGCGTTTGACGGCTTTCTCCAGCCCGCGCTTAATCTCGTCCGCGCTCAGCCCTAACTCTTTCACGTCGAAATCTATCCTGCTCAACGCCCGGAACGGACCCTCCATGTGCTCCGCGCGCCAAAGGAAATAAATCGTCACCTTCAACTCTGCCGCGTCATCAATATCTTTCAATAGATTGTGAAAGAACTTATCCGGCAGTTGCGAGAATGTTTCAGAGTCGGTAAAGCCTTTGAATTTGTTCATGTTTTACGTAGGGGCACGATATATCGTGCCCCTACCAAAATCATTCATTCGGCTTGAACACCCGCGTCGCGGCATTCTCGAACTTTGCCAGCGAACTTCGGAAGACCAGTTCCACGCTCCCGACGGGACCGTTACGATGCTTGGCGATGATGATCTCCGCGACGTTTTGCTTGACTGTATCTTTTTCATATTGGTCTGGGCGATAGATGAACATCACGATGTCGGCGTCCTGTTCGAGACTCCCACTCTCGCGAAGATCCGAAAGCACGGGGCGTTTATCGGAGCGTTGCTCGACGGCGCGGCTCAACTGCGCCGCGGCAAGGACCGGGACATTCAACTCGCGGGCCAAAACTTTCAAATTACGCGAGATGTACGAAACTTCCTGCACGCGGTTATCCGTACGCGTATCGCCGCCCATCAACTGGAGATAATCCACAATGACGAGGTCGAGACCAAATTCCAAATGGAGTCTTCGACACTTTGTTCTCAACTGCAGAGGTGTGATTGCAGGCGTATCGTCGAGATAAATGTGTGTGTCACCGAACACTTCGATGGAATGTGTGAAGAGGGGCCACTCGTTCTCCTGCAATTTTCCCGTCCGCAGGCGCTGCGAGTCGATGCCCGTCTCTTGCGCGATCAAGCGTTGTACAACTTGTTCGTTGGACATTTCCAAAGAAAAAATGGCAACGTGTTTTTTGTGAGTCAAACCCGCGTTCTTCGCAACTGAAAGAAGAAAGCCTGTCTTACCTTGACCCGGTCGACCTGCGATGATGAGCAAATCCGAAGGCTGTAAACCCGTGAGCATTTTGTCGAGGTCAATGAAACCCGTCGGCACGCCGACAATTTCATCGGGACGTTTGGCGAGGGTGTCGATGCGGTCATAGTATTCGCTCAACACATTGGAGATCGGCTGAAGGTCGTGTTTGAGCCGCCGTTCACTGACGTTGAAGACTGCCTTCTCGGCTTCATCCATCACATCGTCAACGGTTGTTTTTTCGTTGTAGGCGATCGAAGCGATCTTGTTCGCCGCGGTGATCATCTTGCGGCGGATGGAATATCCCTCCACGATGTGCCCGTATGATTCGGCGTTCAACGACGAGGGCACTTGATTCACCAAGGCGGTGAGATACGCCGGTCCGCCGATCTCGTTCAATTGCCCGCGCTTGTCGAGTTCGTTCGAAACAGTCAAAAGGTCGATGGGGATGCGTTGTTCGTGCAGGCTGGTGAACGAGTCCCAAATCCACTGATGCCGGTGGATGTAAAAATCATCCGCATTCAAAAACTGCGCGACGTCGTAATACACTTCAGGGTTAATGAACACCGCCCCAACGACGGCTTCTTCGGCTTCCCGGCTGTGCGGCACTGCCGTGGAACTGGACGTTGCGGGGACGGTGAGGTCTTCAGGCGGATAATCGGTCATTTTTTCTTCGGTTTTTTCGGCGGGTCTGAAGTATCGTCCTCGGGTTTGTCTTTATCTTCGGGTTTGTCGAAATCGATTTTTTCGAGAAAATTTTCGAAGACGGACAAACGCTCGACTCCTTCTTTCGACAGGGGGGCTGGTTCGGCTTTGGGAGGCGGAGCCGCATTTTCAGCCACTTCCTCCTCAGGGATGATACTTGCCGCCTCCATCACGCTCGGGTGGACGTAGATCGGCACGTGCGCGCGGACGGAGAGCGCGATGGCATCCGATGAGCGCGAGTCGATCTTGAGTTCCTTGCCGTTCAGTTCGGCGATGATCGCACCGAAGTAGGTGTCGTTCTCGAGCTTGACGATCTCGATGCGTGTGACGCGCGCGTTGAACGCGCTGAACACATTTCTCAGTAGGTCGTGTGTGAGCGGGCGGCTTACTTCCACTTCCTGCAGTGCGATGGTGATCGCCTCCGCTTCGTACGGACCGACCCAGATGGGCAGATAGCGATCCTCGTTGAC
>DAOTZF010000014.1:0-5584 GCA_034434415.1 Anaerolineales bacterium
CTCGGCGGCGGGGACGCCGCCGAGCGCAGGGCGTTAGGTTTTCTTCACCACGATATCGGCAATGATGTTCCCCGCTTCGTCGCCGCGGTCTGCCGCGTTCGAAAGGTGGCGATACACTTCGCGCAGTTTGAGCATTTCCACCACGTGATGAACGTCTTCCGGTCCGCGGAAAAGATCCGCAACCGCTTCGCGGTAGACTCCCTCGACGCGGTTTTCGAGCGCTTTGGCGCGCTGGGCATGGTCGGTGGCAACGGACGGGTGTTTTTGCAATCGCAATACGGCTTGATAGATCTCGTATGCCGCGTCCTTCAGGAGCGAAGCCATGCGCGTCATGTACGGCGTGGGCGCGACGTTTAGGATCGCCATCTCGCTGACGGTGCTGTCGGCGTAGTCGATCACGTCGTCGATCGAACGCGAGAGGGCGAAGATGTCCTCGCGGTCGAACGGCGTGACGAAGGTGCGGTTCAACTCGTCGATGAGGATGCGGCGGGTTTCATCCGCTTCTTTCTCCTTCAGGGACAGTTGCTCGGCGATCTCAGGCGCGGGCGACTCTAGATATTTGACGAGCAGTCTCAACCCCTCGTAAGTGGTCGCCGCCTGCTCTTGAATGAGTTTGTGAAAAACTTCCTCGCGCTTCTTGAAAAGACGAAACATGCAAACCTCTTGCTTGTGCTGAATTTGTCCGACAATGATACCATTAGCTGAACGGCTAAAGATTGTATTCCCGATAAATCACATACACAATCACGAAATATGTCACATGAAGTCTCTGGGAGAAAATGTTACAGTTTTAATGTCACCCTGAGCGACAGCGAAGGGTCTCTTACACCGTCACAGAGACTCTTCGTCGCCCTGACGGGCTCCTCAGAGTGACATACATTTCCAAAGGAGATTTCATGCAATATCCTCCCGAACCATTTCGCATCAAGGTAACAGAACCAATTCGTCTGATTCCATCTGCTGAGCGCGAAGCCGCTCTCAAAGTAGCGGGGTACAATCTCTTCTCCCTCAAAGCTGAAGACATCTTCATTGACTTGCTGACCGACTCAGGCACGGGCGCGATGAGTCAGGATCAATGGGCGGCGATCATGCGCGGCGACGAGTCGTATGCGGGGGCGCGCTCGTACATTCGACTCAAAGCCGCGGTGGAGGATATCTTCGGTTTCAAGTTTTTCGTCCCAACACATCAGGGTCGCGCCGCCGAAAATATTTTGTCCGCGTGTACCGTCAAGCCCGGTCAATGGGTGCCAAGCAACATGCACTTCGACACCACCGACGCCAACATCCGCGCGCGTGGCGGGCGCCCCGCGAACCTCGTCATTGACGAAGCGCACGACCCCGCGAATCCGCATCCCTTCAAGGGGAACATGGACATCGCCAAACTCAAAGCCTTCATCGCGAAGTATGGGCGTGAGCAAATTCCGTTCGGGATGATCACCGTCACGAACAACGCGGGAGGCGGACAGCCCGTCTCGATGGAGAATCTCAAGGCGGTATCCGCCGTCTATCGCGAGGCAGGTATCCCCTTTTTCATCGACGCGGCGCGCTACGCCGAAAACTGCTACTTCATCCAACAGCGCGAAGCGGGTTATCGGAACAAGTCGGTGAAAGACATCGCGCGTGAGATGTTCGCGCTCGCCGACGGCATGGCCATGTCCGCGAAGAAGGATGCCATTGTCAACATCGGCGGCTTGTTGTGCCTGAACGATGAAAAAATATTTCAAGATATCAAAAACGAATTGATCCTGCGTGAAGGATTCCCCACGTACGGTGGACTCGCCGGTCGCGATCTCGATGCGATGGCGGTTGGTTTATATGAAGGCTTGGATGAATCTTATCTCGCGTATCGCATCGGGCAGACGGCGTATCTTGCATCAAGACTCAACGATGCAGGCATTCCCACAATCCAACCCACAGGCGGACACGCCGTTTATGTGGTTGCAAATCAACTCCTGCCGCACATACCCAATTACGAATTCCCTGCACAATCTCTTGGCGTCGAACTGTACCGCGAAGGCGGCATCCGCGGCGTTGAGATCGGCTCGGTGATGTTTGCCTGTCTCGACCCGCAGGATAACACCTGGCATTATCCCGCGCTCGAACTTTTGCGGCTGGCAATTCCACGACGCGTGTACACGCAGAGTCATTTTGATTACGTAGCGGAAACACTTGCCAAGATCAAATCGCGCGCGGGAGAATTGCGCGGCTACGCGTTGACGTATTCCCCCGAGTTGTTAAGGCATTTCACGGCGAGGTTTGAGCCACTGTAGAAAATAGTGACAGTCACCTGAAAGGTGACTGTCACTTTATATTTTGAAAACGCCGAACCAATAACGCCGAAATCACTATGTAAAGCAACCTTGACAAATAGTCAAGGTTCTTTTATACTCCCAAAAGTCAAGTAAACTTGACATAAGTCAAAGGAGAAAAAATGAAACAGCAGAGTATTTTGTATTTTCTGATCATGAGCGTTGGCATCGGCGCAGCCATGAGCGCGGCTTTGCATGATACAGCCGTAGGGATGGCAATCGGGTTCGGTGTCGGAATCGCGTTCACCTATTCAGATCACGCTTCATGCAATTCGAAGAAAAGTAACCACGGAACAGAAAATAAATAAGCGAGGCAACCATGAATCAAAAAGAACTGATGAAGCGCTATGTCAAAGAATTATTTGGCGCAGCCATTGCATATGTCATTGTGCTGATTGGCAGCCTGATCGTGCTAAAACAATTCGAGTTCCCAACAATCTGGCAGATCATTATTTCGCTTTCCCCAGTTGTTCCCGTAACATTCGTCCTGATAGCCATTATGCATTTGATGATCTATGGCGACGAACTACAGCTGCGCATCCATTTTCTTGCCGTATCGTTTTCTGCGGCAGTGACCGGGTTATTCACCTTCAGTTACGGTTTTCTGGAGAATGTCGGCTTTCCCAAATTCTCCACTTTCTTCGTGCTTCCACTAATGATCTTCATCTGGGGCATTGGTGCGAAATACTTTGAAAAGAGATATCAATGAAGAACAGTCTCAAGGTTCTGCGCGCCGAACGGGACTGGTCACAGGCAGATCTGGCAGATAAACTCAACGTCTCCCGTCAAACCGTCAATGCGATCGAAACCGAGAAATACGACCCCAGCCTGCCGCTGGCGTTCAAGATCGCTGAGCTGTTTGGAAAGAAGATCGAAGAAATTTTCCTGCCAGATAATAAATAATCAACTTCTTCAACTACCTCGAACTTGACACGCGACACCTGACACCTGATACTTGGATGTATGACTCGCTGGGTTGACCCTCCGCACGTAGACGCTTCGCCGCTTTCCACCCTCGACCTGCCTCTCCTCCTCAAGCAGGCCCTCATCCGACGCGGGATCGCCACACCCGATTCTGCCCGCGCATTCCTGCATCCTGAAGAATCTTCGTCAACGCAATTCCCAAACATTGAACCAGCCGTTGAAATCATCAAAGCCGCGATTCAACGCAATGACCGCGTCTGCATTTGGGGTGACTTCGACGTGGACGGACAGACCTCCACCGCTTTGCTGGTGCAAACGCTTCAATCCCTCGGTACGGATGTCGTTTATTACATTCCGATCCGCGGAAAGGAGAGTCACGGCGTTCACATTGAGAGTCTCAAACCGATCATTGATAACGGCGCAAAGCTGATCGTCACTTGCGATACCGGCATCACCGCCCACGAAGCCATGGACTACTGCAACTCTCGCGGCGTGGACGTGGTCGTTACCGACCATCACGACCTGGGCGAAACGCTCCCGAATGCGAAAGCCATCATCAATCCGAAACTATTACCAGAAGACCATTCGCTCAGGAATCTGGCGGGAGTTGGGGTTGCGTACAAACTTGCGGAAGCCTTAATTACCAATTACCAATTACTATTCTCCCAATCTCCAATCTCCAATCTCGAATTGCTTGACCTCGTCGCCCTCGGCCTCATCGCTGACGTTGCCCTTCTTCAAGGCGAGACTCGCTCCCTCGCCCAGCAGGGGATTCGAAAATTACGAGAAACAAAAAGGCTCGGCTTGAGGGTCATGGCGGAACTTTCGAATACAAATCTCGAATCCCTCACTGAAGAGACCATCGGATTCACATTCGCGCCGCGTTTGAACGCGCTCGGCAGATTAAGTGACGCCAACCCTGCTGTTGAATTACTGCTTACAACCGACTCTGCCCGTGCGCGAGTCCTCGCCGCGCAGATCGAAGGATTGAACGCCCAGCGTCGATTATTGACAAGTCAGGTCACTGAAGCGGCTGAGTCGCAATTGCGCGAACATCCCGAATTGTTGACCGAACCCGCGATCGTGTTATCCCATCCGAACTGGCCCGCAGGTGTGGTGGGAATCGTGGCGAATCGTCTCGTTGAAAGGTATCACAAACCCACCATCCTGCTCACCGAATCGGAAGATGGGAACCTACGCGGTTCGGCGCGTTCGATAGAGGGATTGCATATCACGGAAGCGATTACAACACAAAAAGAGTTATTGCTCAATTTCGGGGGTCATCCCATGGCGGCGGGGATGTCGCTTTCGAAAGAAAATCTCCCTGCCTTCCGCCGCGGGCTTGGCAAAGCCATTGAAAGGCAACTTGGTGCGATTATCCGCGAAGAACCGTCCCTGCAAATTGACAGCTGGTTGGGTTTGGATGAAATTAATCTTGAGTTGGCAGATGCTATTGAGATGCTGGCTCCGTTCGGCGCGGGGAATCCGCCGTTGGTCCTCGCCACGCGTGATGTAAAGTTGAAGTCTGTAGCGGAAATCGGTAAAACGAAAGAGCATGTACGTTTGACTGTTGAAGACGAAGAAGGCAAAACCCATAGCATCCTGTGGTGGGGCGGCGCGGGCGAAGAACTTCCTGATAGCGAAACCAAAATTGACGTTGCTTATTCCCTGCGCGCATCGACGTTTCGCGGAGAAAAGCAAATCGCGTTGCAGTTCGAAGAATTTCGTGCGGTGGGAGAAAAACCCGTTGAGATTCGTCCTTCAAAACTCGATATCCGAGACCTGCGACTTCAACCTTCGATACTGAACCTTTCACCTTCAACGCTCATTTGGGCTGAGGGGGTTGATATAGCAAAAGGCAAAAATCGTTTTGAGTTGCAGCCAGCGGATGAGTTCGCGATTTACACAGCGCCGCCCTCCCCGGCGGAACTGCGCGCCGCAATGGAGATCGTAAAGCCGAGAATTGTTTATTGGATGGCTGTGTCACCGCCAAAAGAGAAAACAGATGAATTCCTTGCGCGGCTGGCAGGGATGGTGAAGTTTGCGATCAACAACAAAGGCGGGAAGATATCAGCGGAGGACTTGGCTGTCGCAACCGCGCAGCGCGTCCAGGCGGTGCGAATCGGTTTGGAGTGGCTGGCGGACGGGGGGCACGTGTCAATCGTCCCTGAGGGAGAAGCGCTCCTTGTATCCGCCGGGAGTGGCGAAGCGGATCAATATCTGCAAAAGGAGTTATACATCGCCGTGCGCGGAATCCTCGAAGAAACTGCTGCCTATCGCGAGTACGTTTCTCGCGCATCGGTCGAGAGTTTGTTCGACGAAGATTGAAATTACGGGGTTGGTGTAGCGGT
>DAOTZF010000015.1:0-5018 GCA_034434415.1 Anaerolineales bacterium
TTGCTCGAAGGGTTGGCGGACTTTCTTGCACCCTGCGAGGCGCTGGTAACCTTCAATGGCAAGGCTTTCGATGCGCCGTTGCTGACCACACGTTTCACCTTGCACCAAATTCCTGTTCCGTACAAAAATTATTCACACCTTGACCTGCTCCCTCTCGCGCGCAGACTTTGGCGCGACCGGCTCGAATCGCGAGCGTTGAAATATCTCGAGGAGCATGTGCTCGAGTTTACGCGTTCCAGCGAGGAAGTACCGGGCTACGAGATCCCGTGGTTGTATTTCGACTATCTGCGCACAGGTAACGCACGTCCGCTGGCGGGGGTGTTCTACCACAACGCGATGGATGTGACCGCGATGGCGGCTTTGCTGGCGCACATGAACGATATGCTGGAGAATCCGTACGATGGCAGGGTTCAACACGGCTTGGACTTTGTTGCGCTGGGCAAATTGTTCGAGGATCTCGGTCACCTTGAACGAGCTGCGCGGCTGTTCGAGCGCGGACTCGAATCTCCGATGGGCGAGGCAGATTTCCACGTCGCGGTGAAGCGTTTGTCCATCCTGCAAAAGCGGCGCGGCGATTTTGCGGAGGCGATCCGTTTGTGGCAGAATGCCGCGAAGGCGGGTCACATTTATGCCCACATCGAATTGGCGAAATATCACGAACATAAAACACGCGATGTAAAAGCCGCGCTCAAGTGGACGAAATCGGCGCGGCGCATGGCAGAACGCGCCGACCTGCCGGGTTATGCGCGCAAACACTGGCTCGCTGAAATTGCCCGTCGTCAGACGCGATTGGAGGGAAAACTCGGTATATAATTGGGTATCGGTGTCGAGGAGGAACAATGGAAATTTTGACAAGCAAACAAACGGGCAAGGTGGAGGTGACCGTCCTGAAGTTGAACGGCGAATTGGACGGGCAGACGTATCAGAAATTGATCGATCATGCAAAGGAGTTGTATGCCTCCGGTGCGCGCAATTTTCTGCTCGATATGAGCGACCTGTCGTACATTAGTAGTGCCGGGTTGGTGGCGATGCACACGGTGGCGTTGTTGTTGCGTGGCGAAGCAGTTTCTGATACCGACGACGGTTGGGCTTCGATGAAGTCTGCGAAGAAGGCATCGGACGACAAGATGCAGGAACACATCAAACTGGTCAACCCCCGCCCCGAAGTGCGAGGCGTGCTGGAGATGGTCGGCTTCGATCGCGTATTCGAAATCCACTCGAACCTCGAAGACGCGGTGAAATCGTTCTAAGTGATGAAAGCGATATGGAAGGTTGCCATGTCGCTTTTGATTTAAAGGCAGTTCAACACTCCGGAGTTTGCGATGAATCTATTGATCGCTGTTATTTTGGTCGGCGTTATCGTGTATGAGTTGTATACTGGGAATATTCCCGTCAGGTACGGGTCCACTGTCAGCCGGGAACGCTCGATCTCACGGAGCGAAAAGCCGTTTCAATTCTGGCTCTGGGTGGTCATCCAGGGGATGTTTGCGGCGCTGTTCGGGTTTGGGTTCATCAAATTCTAGATTGCGGAGCTCTCATGAAACGAAGCAACCTTGGCAACTTGTTCATCATTGGTTTGGTGATATTAAATATTGTTGTGTGGTTGGTCTTCCCCCCCGTGAACGATGGGCGCGAGAACTTTATGCGTCAGTGGGCGGGTGAGACCATCGGTGCGAACAATATCATCTTGATGGCGGTTTCGTTGTTTCTTTCCACGCGCCCGAAATGGGCAGAACAGTTCTTCGGCGGGCTGGATAAGATGTACGTGACGCACCGGCACACTTCGACGGCGGCATTGTTGTTGATCTTCGTCCATGTGCTCACGGTTCCCATCACGTTGAGCGGCTGGGCGCTCGGGAACTATCTGGGCGTGGTCGCATTCACAGGGATCGTTTCGATCGCGTTGGTCAGCCTCGCTCCGCGCATTCCGTTCTTGAACAAGATCACCGGCGGGACGTACGAAGGCTGGAAGAACCTCAAAAAATACATTGGCATCTTTTTCATCCTTGCCTTCATCCATTCATTGACCATCAGCCGCCCGCTTGACGCGTTCATTGCCATCAACTGGGTGCAGATCTTCTTCATCATCGGTGCAGTCTCCTATTTGTATACCGAAGTGTTTGGACGATTCTTCGGGAAGTACGTCCCCTATACGGTGGAGGCGGTCAACCACCCCAACGGCTCGACCACCGAAGTGGTCTTGCGCGCCAAAAACCAGCCGATTCAACACCGGCGAGCGGGGCAGTTCCTGTTCGTGCGCTTCCCCAATGAAAAGAACCTGAACGAGTCTCACCCGTTCACCATTTCCAGCGCGCCGCATGAGGATGTGTTGCGGCTTACCATCAAAGCCAGCGGAGATTTCACCCGCGCGTTGTTCAGCGAGTTGAAGGCTGGCACTGATGCCATCGTCGAAGGCGCGCATGGTATGTTCGACTATAAAACCGGGGGGCAGAAACAGATCTGGATCGCGGGCGGGATCGGTGTAACGCCCTTCCTCTCATTCATCCGCGATCTGGATGGCAACTTAAATCACGATGTTGATTTTTATTTCACCGTCCGCCATCCCGAAGAAGCGGTCTTTACCGATGAGATCGAAGCCGCGGCGAAGAAGAATCCGCGCTTGAAACCGCATATCCGTTTTTCATCCACGATGGGCTCGTTGACCATAGAACATATCGTCGAAAACGCGGGCGGCGACGTACGCGGGCATCACGTTTACATGTGCGGACCCCTGCCCATGGTGCAGGCGTTCGAAAAGAAGTTCCTCGATCTGGGCGTGCCGCGTGATAACATTCATTTCGAAGAATTCAATTTCAGGTAAACTGGAGGAAGCATGTATCAACGTTACCGGGAGCGCCGCCGTCGCCGACGCGAATATAATTCTGATACCGGGCGTCGCTCGCGTATGCGTCCGACAACGCAGTTGCTCATCGTGGCGATTGCCGTATTGGTCGTTTACATTATCCTGACCAGCACTGCAAGATAATCCACAAGCCACAGCCTCGGAACCCCGAGGCTGTTTTATTTTCGGGTGATACAATGACCCCATGAAACATGTTATATATCCTGCACTTTTCTCCCTGCTCATCCTCGCGGGATGCGGAGGGGGATCCGCTTTGCCCTCGATTGAGGCTGATTCGCCAACTTCGGCAGAGTCTGTTTCAGAATATAGGGTGCTCGCCTCCACCACCATTTTGGCAGACATCGTACAAAACGTGGCTGGCAATCGCGTAAAAGTCCAATCTCTGATCGCAGCCGGGGTTGACCCGCATTCCTTCCAGCCCGCGCCGCAGGACCTGGCACGGATCAGCGAAGCCGACCTGCTGATCTTCAACGGCGCGGGATATGAATCGTTTCAGCGGATTCTTGTTGAAAACTCCGGGAGCAGGGGGCAGGTTGTCGAAGCCGCGGCAGGTTTATCCTCCGGAAGCGAAGCGGTTGACCCTCATTTCTGGCTCGACCCAAACAACGTATTCGTCTACGTGGAAAACATTCGAGAAGGGCTGACGCATCTCGACCCCGACGGCGCGGCGGAATTCAAATCGAATGCCGACGCGTATATTGCCGAGTTGACGGCGCTAGATGCGTGGATTACTGACCAGGTGAATCAGATTCCCGCTGAGAAGCGTTTGCTCGTCACGAATCACGAAGCGTTTGGGTATTTTGCGGAACGCTATGGCTTTACGGTCGTCGGCACGGTGATCGAAAGTTTCAGCACGGACGCCTCGCCTTCGGCGCAACAATTGGCGACATTGATCGACCAGATCGAAGCCAGCCGCGCGCCCGCCATATTTTTGGATGCGGGCGACAATCCCGCGTTGGCGGAGCAGATTGCGGAGGAAACGGGCATACGAGTCGTCACTGATTTGCACCTCGAATCATTGACCGACGACGCCCCCGCCGCGACGTATCTGGATATGATGGAACACAACGTGACGTTGATCGTTGATGCGTTGAAATAAATAAATCCTGTGGGGGCACAGCGGGACGAATCCTCGTTAAAATCCTGAAGATTTCGCTGTGCCCCTATCGAAATAAAAAATATGTACCCTCACACCCACCACGAAACCAGCCAGCCGATTCTCGATGTCTCACATCTCACTGTCCGTTATAACGGGCGGGACGCGCTCGAGAACGTCACCTTCCATCTTCACGAAGGCGAACGCGTCGCGGTCGTCGGACCGAACGGCGCGGGGAAAAGCACCCTGCTCAAAGTAGTGGCAGGTGTTTTGCAACCGACCACCGGCGAAGTGAAAATTTACGGTTCGATACCGAACAAACATGTGTGCATCGGCTACATCCCGCAACGCTCGCACGTGGATTGGAATTTTCCCGTCACAGTTTCGGATGTGGTGATGATGGGACGTTCCGCGAAACTCGGTCCGTTCAATTGGCCCCATAAAAAAGATTGGGAGTTCGTGAACCACGCGCTCGAAACGGTTGGGATTGGCAACCTCGCTTCGCGGCAGATCAGCCAACTCTCCGGCGGACAGCAACAACGCATGTTTATCGCCCGTGCCCTTGCGCAGGAATCGGAACTGATGCTCATGGATGAGCCGCTCACTGGTTTGGATACTCCTGCGCAGGAAGGCATCTTGAATTTGCTGGACCGCCTGAAACAGGAAAAGGTCACAGTCATGGTCGCCACGCACGACCTCGATCAGGCGGCGAGTCACTTTGACCGAATCATGCTGCTCAATCACCGCATCGTTGCATTTGGTGAGCCGCAAAATGTGATGCAAACCAACAATTTAATAAAAGCGTATGGTGGAAGATTACGTGCAATCGACGACAGGAATGTTTTGACTGTTGACGATTGTTGTGATGACGAACACGTCTGATTTACGATTTACGAATGACGATTTACGATTGATGGATGGTTGTGTTGACTTTCCGGGATCATCCTGATTGAAGATGAACAGAGGAGATTGCTATGGATGAGAAAATGTTCAAGGCGCGAACGAAGAAATTGTCGGTGGCGATCATTAAGCAAATGGACAAACTTCCCAACTCCCGCG
>DAOTZF010000016.1:0-3091 GCA_034434415.1 Anaerolineales bacterium
GAAAAATAATCCCTCCGTGTGTGATACGGAGGGATTATTTTGTGGTCTTATGCTGGTAGGTCAACGACCTCGTCGAGAAAAGTCACCTCAGGTGGACCTTTCACGCCCGCGCGTTGGGTCGCCTCGCGGAACTCCTGCGATTGGAACATCTGCGCGGCTTTGGCGCGGTCTTCATACTTTGCGAGGATGGTGACCTCGTTGGGACTATCCGTTTTGCTGAAGGCGCGGACGCCCATCGAGCCGAAACTCTTGCGGAGAGCGCCTGCCTCCTCGAACACGGGCTTCCATTTGGCAAGGTCTTCAACGGTGAATCGGACGAGTACGTGGGTCATTGAGGTTCTCCTTTGATTGTTAAAGTGTGGCCGGGAAGTACAACCCCAATATGGTTCTTTCGAGGCGGAGGCTGAAATATTGAGTGCCTTGGGGAATCACTTTTCCCCAAACATGTTGTTGTAGTCTTCGTGGTCAGGAAAGGGATAGATCACGAGACCGTTCTTGATGACCTGTAGTTTGGAGTAAAACATCGGATGGATCACGCACTCATCCTCGTTTGAAATAATTAGTCGGTCGTGCATTGCATATTCGAAATCAGCTTCGACAATTTTCGACCCTCGGTTCTTGTTTCTCACCTTTCCAACGATTCCAAGTTCCGCTACTAATCGTCGAAAACTGGATAACGAGTAGCCCTCCGCCCAAACATCCGACGTCTTCTTTGCCACCTGGTCGAGAAAGTTACCTTTGAAATTCATGGGCGCATTGGTCAGCGCCATGACGATCTCGGACACCTTGGGATAGATCAGATCATACGAATTTAATACCTCGTCTGCAAGATCGTATTCACAACTCGCAATGGCTTTGTTGATCTGGATGCTGGTGAAATTGGGAAATTTCCCATTCCGAAGCGTTTCGCGAGCGATGTTATTGCAAAGAATAACAAGCTGGCGCGGTCGCATTTGCGTGTGCCTAAGAATGTACGGAAAACTTGCCTCCTCAACCCCCTTTAAATTGATGATTTTCTCACCAAAGAACGGGTACCACATTTTATGCAGGATGTCGTCAAAATCCTCCCAGTCCACTTTTTTGCTCGGCAGTTTGAATTTGTGTTCCGTGAGGTATCTGAAAAAGCGCCACGAGATCAAGCGGATGAGGTCTTTCGGACGCCATCTCAAATACAGCGGGTGCCTGATGAACTTGGTTGTGTTCGTAATCGCGCTCTCTTTGATGTATGGGAAAATCTCTGCGGAGACAAACGCCTTGACATGAATGCCTTTGTTCGCGTACGCGATGTTGAAATTGTTGGCGCATTGCACAAGCGAGGCGGTCACGGTCATCATGGCCGCGTTTCCACGGTCGTATCGTTCGAACGTATCAATGGCAATGATGATCGGTTCTTTGCGTGTGAATTCAACGGCTTTCTCCTTTGCCTTGCTAAATACAGGGTTGGAAAGGGCTTCGGTCAGTTCTCCCATGACCCTGCCGTTGGAGTCGACATATTTTGTCAACAAACCGTTGACGATTTCAGAAATGATCCTGGCTGGTTTCATCTTCTTGCCAGAAAATACAGCGGCGCTTTTTATCGTGGAATCGAGGTGGGAATATTCATTGAAGATGATCGACCAAATCAGGTATTCCCAAATTTTCCGAACGTCATTGATAGCCAGGTCCGGTGACAGATACGCGCTATTTGCGATTTTCTGAAGAATGTTCTGGTAGATTTCAGGTTCATCGACATCGATGCTGTGCGAATTCCTGAAGCGTTTTTGAAAATTGAAATATTGTGTGAGCGAAGTTTTCCCCGACCCCCGCCTGCCGACGATCAGATATACATCCGTATCGAGTGCTTCCTGATTGAAACGACTTTCCTCGTAAAAATAATCTGGATATTTATCCTGCAAGACCTCGAGTTCGTGCTCGCAGGATTCCTCCCCGAAGGGATATTGAAAGCCCAGATCCAGGATTTTTTCAGTTGGCTCCATGTTTAATACCTCACTTGTTTTAGTATACGCTAAGGGACGGCAGAGTGCAACCAATCGCCGCCTCCTGAATATCTACCTATTGACTCAACTTTTTACACGAGGGATAATCAAGCCGATGAACGACTCCGAAATCCGACAGATCGTGAAGAATGTACTCAGTAACGTGACAGGCTCGCCCCAAACTGAACCTGCGCCTGCCTCGCCAGTAGGGAAGCGAATCGTCGCCCTCGGCGCGGACCACGGTGGATTCGAGTTGAAGGGCATCCTCAAAACTGAAATCGAATCGCTGGGCTTCGTCGTCATGGACGTTGGCACGAACAGCAAGGAGCCTGTGGACTACCCCGACTTTGCCCATTCCGTCGCACAGATGGTGGGGGCGGGTCGCGCCTGGCGGGGAATCATGATCGACGGCGCGGGGATCGGAAGCTGTATTGTGGCGAACAAAGTACCTAACGTCCGCGCTGGAATGGCATATGACGTATCCTCTGCGAGCAACAGCCGCGAGCACAATGACACAAACGTGCTGACTCTCGGCGCGGGTCTGATCGGCGTCAACCTTGCGAAGCAGATCGTCAAAGTCTGGCTGACCACCGATTTCAGCGGCGACCGCCACACAAAGCGCGTGGATAAGATAAAATCGGTGGAGAAGATGTATTTGAAATAACCACCTGCTCCCGGCGGCGTCTCGCCGCCGAAGACGGCGGCTGGAGCATAATGAAACCCGACCCAAAACTCGTTGAACAGCTCGTCGAAATCATCACCCACGAAGTGATCGGCGCGATGATGGAAGAAGACGCGCGCGCCAGCAACCCTGAAGCCTATCACTGCAAGTTCGATTGTGCAGACGGGTTGTGTGTGCGCGTGTGTTTCGATCACGTAGGCAATGTGGTCAAGGCGGGGGCAGAGAGAGTCTCGTCCACGCTGGGGGCGATTCCGCAGGAGACGGCGATCGCCAAAATGATCGACCATACCCTGCTCAAGCCCGACGCCACACAGCAGGAGATCGCGCAACTGTGCTACGAAGCACGGAAGTACGGCTTCGCGTCTGTGTGTGTAAACCCCACATGGGTGAGTCTGTGTGCGGAGTTGTTGAAAGGTTCGGATGTCAAAGTCTG
>DAOTZF010000017.1:0-4542 GCA_034434415.1 Anaerolineales bacterium
TGATCGGCGACGCGTGATTGAGTTACTAGATGTTGGCGCTTTAATGACTGTAGAAGACGGTCAAAAATTCATTGATATATGGTGCTTTCTAGGTCGAAACAAGCTATCGGTTGGGTCAACTAGTTCTCGAAGTGCGGCACGCGCCAGAAATTATCCACGCTGTAACGCGAGAAACCGCCGCCGACGACATCGTACATGCCACCGCGTGCCATAGCGCGAAGGGCATGGACAGAAGTTTTAAGAATTTGAGAATTCTCCAAATTCTCTGGTTCGCTAACAGCACGCCTTAACAAGAATTCGATGGTCATGGGTTGCGGGAATTTCGGCGCTGAACCCCACCCGCCATTTCCCCAATCGTAATTTTCGAGCAATGATTTCACTGCCGCGTCGAGATGCTCTTGCGCGAATACCGAATCAGATTGAATGTTTACGGTGAGTGCTTGCTGTAAATGACCTGAAACTTCATCTCCAACGCGCGTGGCTTCTCCATGCTGTTCCTTCCATGTGCGCGCAATGCCAGCCAGCACATCTTTGAAGGATGGCATGTTGTAACGCGGCACCGGCGGGAAATAGGTCCCCGAATAAAACGGTTTGAGATCAGGCGTGAGAAATACCGACATGGGCCAGCCGCCTGAACCCGTCATTGCAACTGTGGCTTGCATGTAGATCGCGTCGAGGTCGGGGCGTTCCTCCCGATCCACTTTGATGTTGACGAAATGTTCGTTCATGAACGCCGCGGTTTTTGCATCTTCAAATGACTCGTGCGCCATCACGTGACACCAGTGGCACGCGGCATACCCGATGCTGAGGAAGATCGGTTTGTTTTCCGATTTTGATCTGGTGAGCGCGTCTTTGCCCCACGGATACCAATCCACGGGGTTGTGCGCGTGTTGCAAAAGGTATGGGGAAGTGGATGAAGCGAGTTTATTCATAATTGCGTAATAACTCGATTATAGCGCAGGGGAAAGATGCCATGTCAATTCTGCGTCAAACCCCTTGAAAACAAAACGGAGGATGTCATGGCAGATTCAAAAGTCACTGTATACGGCGCGTACTGGTGCCCCGATTGCCGCCGGGCAAAGAAATTCCTAGGTGAGCAGTTTGTTCCTTATAAATGGATTGACATCGAGCAGGACAAGGCGGCGGAGGAATATGTGTTGGCGCGCAATAACGGTAAACGCATCATTCCCACGATCGTTTTTGAAGACGACACATTCCTCGTCGAGCCGTCCAATGCGGAGCTGGCGCGGAAACTCGGACTTAAAACCGAGGCATCCAAAACTTATTATGACCTGATCATCATTGGCGGCGGACCTGCAGGTCTGACAGCCGCGATCTACGCTTCGCGCGAAGGAGCGGAGGTGCTTCTCGTTGAACGGTCGGGACTTGGCGGGCAGGCTGGCATCACAGTGGGACTCGACAACTTCCCCGGATTTCCGGAAGGTATCAGCGGACAGGAATTCTCTGACCGTGTGGCGCAACAGGCGCGGCGTTTTGGCGTGGAAATATTGCAGGCAGTAGATGTTGAGAAACTTCAAATGGAAGAGGGGTATCATGAAGTCTACACTTCGGATGGCAAGCACTACCACTCGCTGGCTGTGTTGATCGCCACAGGCGCGACGTATCGCCGACTGGATGTGCCAGGGGAGGATGATTACATCGGCGCGGGGATACACTTCTGTGCGACCTGCGATGGTCCCTTTTACAAAGGCTCGCAGGAAATTGTCGTGGTGGGCGGCGGAAACTCGGCGGTCGAGGAAGGCTTGCATCTCACAAACTTCACCGAAAAGGTGACTCTGCTTGTGCGCGGTGACAAACTAACCGCGAGTCAGATCGCAGTGGACAAGGTTAACGAACCGAACTCCCGCGTGGACGTAAAGTATAACGTTATCGTGGACGCGTTCGAGGGAAAAGACTCGAAGCTCAAAACAATCAAATATCACTTTAAAGACAGCGATAAAACGGAAGAAATACACCCTGCCGCGGCTTTCATCTTTATCGGACAAACACCGAATACGGGTTTCTTGAAAGATTACGTGGAATTGGATAAATACGGATTTGTGCTGACGGGACACGATCTCACACACGACGATCACGCGTCTTTGCATAAACCGCTGCCATTCGAGACAAGTGTATCGGGAATATTTGTCGCTGGAGATGCACGACATGGAAGCACCAAACAGGTCGCTTCGGCGGTTGGCGAAGGCGCCGCGGCTTCGATTTCCATCCGTGAATTTTTGCGGAGGAGCGAATAAAATATTTGTAGGGGCGACACATGTGTCGCCCCTACTTTATTAATTGAACTCTCTGCCACTTCCTTACTGAATTGACAAGAAACATCTTTGCGCAATTATTCAATTCATCCAAACGGATGATTCTCTCTTCCACCTGACCCGTTTCAAGCAAGTATTCGCGAAACGTCCCTGCGAGTAAACCGCAGGAGATGGGTGGCGTATACAGTTTGCCGTTTAGTTCGACGACGAGGTTGCCGATGGTGAATTCGGTCAATTCGCCGCGTTCGTTGAAGAGCAAAACATCGTCGGAATCGGAAAAATCCTTTAATACGTTTTCATAGACTGTGCGATGTGTCGTTTTGTGATAGAGAAATACATCATGTGAATTGACTGGCTGAATTGCAAGTCGAACGGTAAACGGATTGGTCATGGAGTGAAACGATTTATGCTCGGTTTCGATGTTGCCATGTTTATCCAAAAGGACCCGAACGCGTTGTGGGGAAGTAAAGCCAGCTGCGAGATCATTCAGAACATGTTCAAGTCTTTCATTTGACACTGCAAATCCAAAATACCCTGCCGAGTCGAGCAGGCGTGCAATGTGTTTTTCGAGCAAGAAGAATCCTTCTTCCGGCATCCACAACATGGTTTCGAGCAGCGAGAACTGGGGAGGTGATTCGGTCAGCACGCGGGCTTTGAGCAATGCCTCTTCGTATTCGTCCGCGCTGGTTGAATCCCAGACGATGCCGCCGCCTACGCCGTATTCTGCTGTGTGCGATTCACGATCCACCAATATAGTACGGATGGCGACGTTGAATTTTGCTTTGCGTTTCGGTGCGATGTAGCCGATGCTCCCCGTGTAAATATTGCGCGGCGTGGATTCGAGGTCGGTAATAATCTGCATTGTGCTAACTTTCGGTGCGCCTGTGATGGAAGCGCAGGGAAAGAGCGCGCCGAAGATTTTCGTGAGCGACGCGTTCGTTTTTGCCTGCACAGTGGATGTCATTTGCCAGAGGGTGGGATATTTTTCAGTTGCGAACAATTCGGGCACGTGTACGCTTCCTGTCTTCGCGATGCGACCTAGATCGTTGCGGATCATATCCACGATCATGACGTTCTCCGCGCGATTCTTCTCCGATTCTTTCAACCATTGAGCCTGCCTCACATCTTCAAGCGTGGTACGCCCTCGACGCATCGTCCCTTTCATTGGGCGGCAGGTGATGGTTTCGCCGTCGAGTTGGAAAAACAATTCCGGTGATGCCGAGCAAATGACATATCTTCCTGTATCGATGTAGGCGGCGTGGTTGTTTTGACCCTGCGCGAGGTGGAGGAAGAAATTCCATGGGTCAGCATTGAAGTCCGTTTGCAATCGCATCGTGTAATTGACCTGATACGTCCGACCATTGGCGATGTGTCCCTTGATCTTCTCAATAGCGGAGTTGTATATGCCGCGCTCCGTGGTCGGGGACCAGGTCAACGCCGGTTTGGGAGAGGCAGGATCAGGCAGGGAGGTGATGCGAGGCTCAGGATAGAGTCCAAACCACAGTAGCGGAAATCCAGTCGAAGGGTGAGTCTGATGTGCCGGGTCGAACGCAGGCGCGGATTCGTAACTAAGGAATCCTGCAGCATGCCAGCCGTTGAGGTTGACCTCATCCTCGATCTCGCGCAGTGAGGGCAGGATATCTTGCAAGCGGCTAGCGGCAATGATGCGATGTGGTTTCGCGAAATGAATCCACGAATCGCCATCGCGCAAAACGATTTCACCCATTGGTATCATTCTGTGAATTGTACCCGTTGGGAGTGATAGAATCGTTTTGGAAGGAGATGCTATGAAACAAAAACACATGATCCTCGCGTTGGCGATATTGGTGCTAGCTTCGCTGGCTTGCAACGCGCTATCCGGTGGAGGAGGTGGCGATGCACCTATTTCGCCCAGCGGAGGAGATTCTCCGGCGCCGCAAGATAGCAGTTCAAGCGGCGGCGGGAATGCGGATACGTCTGCTTCGGGTTTTCCGATCACAGCTGACGCGTACAATGTGATCGATGTGGGCGATGGAACTGTGTTGTATTACACAAAACTGCCTCAAACGGATGTCTTGAAATTCTATCGCGATGAATATGTTTCGCGTGGATACAGCGAGCGCGCGTTACTGACGGTGATCGAAGATGGTGTCTTCAGCATCGTGTTCGACGGCGATCCCAGCGGCAAGGCGGTTGTCATTCAAAGTGTCGATCTGGGTGATGGGAGCAGTACGGTGGCGATCAGTTTGCAAGATACTTAATCTTGTTTAGTGCGGCAGTTCAACTGCCG
>DAOTZF010000018.1:0-29334 GCA_034434415.1 Anaerolineales bacterium
ATGCAAATGCAGATCGGGCGTGGCGCGTTGCGGAGGTCTCAGCGCGCGCACGCGTCCCTCGGCTTCTTCCACGCCATAGGTGGATGTGGGCGTAAACTGTGCAATGTCTGTTTGACTCCAGTTCGTGTTCAACGCGGCTTCCATGCCGATGCGTTCGATGGCGAACAAGGTGCGTGTGAGGCGTTTCAGCCTGCCTTTGGCTTGCAGAGTGTTCTGCCCCGAAATATTTTTCTTGATGTATTCCACTTCTTTGAGCAGTTTTTCTTTTTCGCTTTCGAAAATCTCGAAGCGATGCGCCCAGCGGATCTCGCGCTCGTTTAGATAGGTGGTGTAATTGCCGCGATAATATTCCGAGCCGCTGACCGCCATCTCGAGCAACGCGTTGCAGGCATGATCCAAAAAATAGCGGTCGTGCGAAACGATGATCGCCGCGCCTTCCCATTGCGTGAGATAACTTTCAAGCCATTCCACGGCTTTAATATCGAGATGGTTCGTCGGTTCATCGAGCAACAACAGATCGGGATTCGATAACAACAAACGCGCGAGATGCGCGCGCGTGCGTTGTCCGCCCGACAGATGATCGAGCGACATGTGAAAATTGGATTCGTCGAATCCCAAGCCTGTAAGCACTTGCTTGATGCGGATGGGATACATGTAACCGCCGCGTTCTTCGAACGTGTGTTGCACGCTTCCATATCTGACCAAGGCCTGCTCCCGCTTCGTGGGGTCTGACATCTCGCCTTCGAGTTTCTCCAACTCGCCTTGCATTCGAATCAACTCGGCGAACGGCTCAAGGCATACGTCCCACAAGACGCCCTTGAGTTCAAAGTCCGCTTCTTGCGAGAGATAACCAATGCGCAGACTCTTTGCGCGCGTGATCGTCCCTGATGATGGCGTTTCTTCGCCAGTCAGGATGCGCAACAGAGTCGTCTTGCCGATGCCGTTCGGACCGACAATGGCAAGCCGCGCGCCTTTGGCAACCGAAAACGTGACGCCAGAAAATAAATCTTCCGCGCCGAAGGATTTGGAGAGGGAGGAGACGGTGATGAGGGACATGGTGATGTGTAGGGGCGCAATATATTGCGCCCCTACGAATTAATTGGATTCTCTTCATCTTCCGTCCACAGTGACGGATTAGATTCGATGTACCGATGGATTCTATCCCAATCTTCATGGTTACGAATCACGTGTTCGTAATAATTCCTTTGCCAGATACCTCTGGTGTTGTGTTCACGTCCGATGCGGCGGGTGACGGCGGATTTGAACGATCCAACGATCGCGCCAATTGATTTCGGTTTTACACCACGTGGTGGTAGGGGCGAGGCATGCCTCGCCCCTACGGACGACGATGATTTCATCGTCGTCCCATTTTTGTTGTCGTTGATCACAATAATCCCATGAACATGATTCGGCATTATTACATACGCACCCAATTCTACGATGGGAAAATGTTCAGGAATAACGCGCCAACATTCATCCGCAATTTTGCCAAATTCATTTAAAACCATTTCTTCATTCACAATTTCTCCGAACAATAGATCGCGTTGATATGTGACAATCGTGACGAAATACCCTCCCGGCTGGGCATAATCGAATTCCTTCAAACGAATCGAGCGACGATGGTGCTTTTGCGGATCAAATCTCATTTCTCTTCATCACTTGTATCAATATGCCCCGGCTTTTCCTTGCCCAACTCCAGTGAGCGTTGATACGCCGCCCAGACGGCGCGCGAAATCGCCGTGCGGAATCCTGCTTTCTCCAGATAATACAATGCCTCGGCGGAGGTGCCGCCGGGGGAGGTCACCTGGTTGCGTAACGTCGCAGGGTGGCGAGCAGCCTGCTGGTAGAAAGAAGCGGAGCCTTTGATCGTCTGCAAAACGAGTTGCTCGGCGATGCGGCGGGGGAATCCCATGTGCACACCGGCGTCGATCAACGCTTCGGTGAAGAGGAATACGTACGCGGGACCCGACCCAGAGAGCGCCGTCGCCATGTCGAGATAACTCTCGTCTTCGACAAACACTTCATCGCCGAGCGCGCCGAGAATGGCGCGCGCCATTTCCTGTTGTTCTTCCGTCACTTCCTTTGATGATGTCCAGACTGTGATGCCTTCGCCGATCTGACCGGGCGTGTTGGGCATCGAGCGCACAACGGATTTGTGTTTCAGCCCGGTACTGATCTTTTTGATGTTCGCGCCTGCGATGATGGAAAGCACCAGCGCGTCCGATCGGATGCCTTTCAATCCCTTCATCACATCGCTCAGGCGTTGCGGCTTGACCGAAAGCACAACCACATCCGCATGTGACGCGGCGGAAGTGTTGTCGGTTGTTGTCTTGATTCCATATTTCTTTTGCAATTCTGCGCCGCGCTCCCCGCGCGGACCCGCCGCGGTGATATTCTCTGGTTTCGCCAGTTTCTTGTGCAACAAGCCTGCGATCATGGCTTCCGCCATTACGCCGGGACCGATGAATGCGATTTTCTTTTTCAACATGAGTGCCTCCAGGGATAAGGTGACAGTCACGTTCAACGTGACTGTCACCTGCTTGTATTATAAACAAAATGAGCGGACGATTTCGTCCGCTCACTGGTTACTGAATACTGGCCACTGCCTCACTGGCTACGTATACGCCATCTGCTCCACGCGTTGTTTCTTCATCTTCTTAAGCAACTTTGCGGCGATCAGGTTGTCGCGTCGGTTCTGCGCGGCGCGGATGATCAACTTCATGAACTTGTGATGGTTGTACGCCTTGTCGTTCATGAGCGAGAAATCAGCGGAACCGGGTTCCTCGGGCGAGTAGAAGATGCCGCAGTTCGGGTTGATCTCCAACATGTAGAGCGTGCCGTCCGCCGCCATGCGATAATCACAGCGGGCGTATCCGTTCCCTTGCATGGCTTTGAACAGCCGCGCAGTTTGTTCGCGCAGGGTTTTCTCAATTTTCTTGTCGTTCACCGGCGCAACGGACATCTTCTCGTAATCCACCCATTTCATGTCGTAATGCTTGAACGACTCCCCGTCGGGGAAGATGAACTCGACCGGCTTGAACGTGATCGGGTTGTTCGGATCGTCGGGATTTTCTGCGATGAGACAGGTGAACTCGCGTCCTTCGATGAACTCTTCCAACAGCGCGCGACCGAACTGTTCGATCTCGCGTCCCACCTGCACTTTGAGCTGGTCCACGTTCTCACAGCGTGAATCGCGCGTGATGCCCACGCTCGCGTACCCGTGAGGCGGTTTGACCAGCACCGGGAAGCGCAACCGCTTGGCAACGCGCTCCACATCTTCGACGCGGTCCACCATCACCCAGTTCGGCGCAGGGACATTCGCCTTCTTGGCGTACGATTTCATTTCCTGCCGTGAGGGGTCGAAGAATTTTGAATCGGCACCGGTGAATGCCACGCCGAGTTTTTCCATGATGGTCACAAGCCCGATTCCCGAAAGCGGATCGTCGGGTGTGCCGTCCACGAGATTCACAAACACATCCACGCCTTCGTTCATCAATTCGCGGATCTGTTTTTCAACACCCTTTGGGTGCATCGGATGATGTTTCCATTTGAATCCATTCATATGCGGGGATGGATCGTAGGGTTTATCGTTCGGATCATCCGGAATACTTGATAACACACAGAGATACATGTCGAGTCCTTTTCCTTTCGCGATCGATCAAGATGTTTTACTTTATCATCCGGCGTTATCTTGATCGTGTCATATGTTTCATCGTCAGTTTTATTCGTTCATGGATGTGATTCGAATTTGATTCATTGAATCATATGATGATGAACTATAACAAGATAGATTGTATATCTATTATTCGATTTATGTAAAGGGTTTTGAAGCATGAATTTGTTTAAAAAATTGTAAGTAATTAATCATATTTCAACATGATAAACCATTGATAAACAATAAGAAGTGATGTATGATTCGAGTCCGCCGCATTCAACACATCATCGAAATCAAAATCGCAAAGCCAATTGGCTTTGCGATTGTCTTTTATGCAAGATAACTTGTTCATCTCCAAAACTGTGGAAGATATTCCTTGTATTCTGTCAAATAACGATCCAGTATCTTTTTCGCAACATCGATGTCGGTGATCACAGGGTCAAGCAATAAACATTGCAGTGCCTTTTCTCGATTCCCTTCGATCACCGAATCCACACACAGTTGGGCAACGGCGATCTCTCTTCGACATAATTCTGCGATCGATTCGGGCAGCGCGCCCGTGTGGACGGGATGAATCCCTGCGCCATCCACATGGACCGGTGTTTCAACGGTCGCGCCAATGGGCAGATTCGAAATTTGCCCATTGTTGGGAAGATTCGCCGCGAGGTGATAATGAGTCCCTGTGCCCGCGATGTTTTCGATCATTTCCAATGCGCCTTCTGAATCAGTATCCAGCAAGCCTTCAATGGTGGCTTCTCCGTTTGCCATTTCGTTCAAGCGATGCAGTTGAAAGCCTCGTACGGCTTCGAACAGATCCCAATCGTACAGGCGGATGTTGTATCGCTCCCAGGGTTTGGTCTGCGGGTCGCTCATCCAGGGAAGATATTCGCACAGGTGAGTATCTCCGGGGACGGGGAATGAACCGAAGGCTGAGAACATGTCGCGGGTCAGCGGTTCAAATGTCCCGTCCAGTTCAAAGAAGCGTTTGCGAAATAGCGGGTACAAATCCTCACCGGTGCGGCGATCCGAAATGGAGAGTATCCACGTGAAGTGATTCAATCCTGCCGCGCGGATATCGATGAGAGGCACGACCTGTTCGCGCACGCGGTGCTGAAGAGGGTGTTGATCCACCGCCGCGTGCACGCCGGTGAGTCCTTCGGGAACTACGATGCCAAGATCCTTTGCGAGCGCGACGCCGACCATGACATAGCCTGCATAAATTTGATGGCACAAACCAACGGCTTTGATTCTGCTGTAACGATTGACCGCGTCGCAAATGCGGACCATCGGATTCGTAAAATTGACGAACCATGCGTTGGGACAAGCCTGTTCCATATCATGCGCAATCTGCATGACTGAACCGATGTTGCGCGCCGCGTGCGCAAAGCCGCCGGGTCCGCCGTTTTCTGCATAGGGTTGGCGAACGCCGTATTCGAGCGTGATCTCAAAATCCCGTTTCCATAAATTCTCCCTCGCGCCGACTTCGATGGCGTTGACGACAAAGTCTGAATCGCTTAAAGCATCCAAATGATTTGTGTGCGCGGATATCTTGAACTCCGAATCCGATTCACGCTTGAGTCGGTTCGCGAGGCGATGAACGATATCGAGACTCTCCGCATTGCGATCCACCAGCGCGAGCGTAGAGCCTTTGAGTTTTTGCGAGCGCATAATGGCGGAGAGCGTATTCTCGCCGAACGACGCCGAACCCGCGCCGATGACGGTGATCTTTGTGGGGAGAGGCATGGATCAGGTTCTCCAGTTTCAGATATCAGGTTATAAAGAACGACGCGGCGATTATACAATACCCGTGAGGGTATCCATCTCCGCGTCAATGCTCACTGGAAACAGGGAACCGTTCTACTTGTCGATTGTCACTTCCGCGGTCATCCCCCACAACAAGTCTTCGGGCTGAAATTCCAATTCAATCGTAACTTTGAACACCACGTCACCGCCCGCTCTGTCAGCGATCGGTGATATTCCAACAACTTTCCCATTTACATTTTGATCCAACGCGTCAAGGTATATATTTGCTGGATCGCCGACATTTATTTTCATAATGTCGCGTTCGCTTAGATCCGTTGTTTCGAGGCGAAGGTTGTCCAAAGTAGCAAGCGTAATGACATCCTGCCCCTGTTGGATGAATTCACCTTGAGCAATGTCAACCGAAGCCACGACTCCATCGTACGGCGAGATGAGTGTGGTCTGCGCGAGGGTGGATTGAGCAATTTCAAGCGCGGCTTGTGCCTGCCGAACCTGAATATCGGCGATCTCGATAAATTCCTTCGGGAGTTGCGTCCAAAAGATCTTTCCGTTCCGGCGTTCCTTCACGCGCCCGTAGCGTTGAAGCTCGGCATTGATCTGTGCAGAGCGGAGCGCGGCTTCCGCGGCAGCGACGGCATATTGCAGTTCAGGCGCGTCCAACACGATCAGTACATCGCCTGCTTTTACTGAATCACCCTCATTTACCAGGACTTCCTGGACCAATCCCGAGGTGACGAATCCCAATTCAGACACCTGCTCGGGGACAAACACAGCCGAGGCGGTCACAGATTCTTGTGCTGACGGCGAGGCGAAAACGTTTTGCACTGGAAGTACGTACACGGCAAGTGCAACAATCAAACCGACATAAATAACAAAACGAATTTGTTTCATTCCTGCTCGCCCGTCTGAATTTCCACGTCTGCGCTCATGCCCCAGAGCAAGCCTTGAGGTTGGTTATCCAAGCCAATAGTCACGGCGAAAACGACATCGCCGCCAAGGGTCGAGCCGATGCGGTCAATGTCAATCACACTGCCGGTAAATTCTTCATTTAATGCTTCGATGAAAACAACAGCCGATTGACCGAGTTGCACGCGCGTTACATCGCGCTCGCTCAGATCTGTAGTTTCGATTTGAAAGTGGGTGAAATCTCCGAGCACGATCACTACCTGTCCGGGCACAACAGTCTCTGCAGGGGCAATGTCGACAGAGACAATAACGCCATCCAACGGCGCGACGAGCGTGGATTGCGCGTTGAGTGTTGCGTTGGCTGAATCGAGCAGTGCCTGCATCCGCTCGACTTCGGCATTCGCCTGATCGAGGTGGACTTGATCCGTTTTGTTCCGCATCAAAAATCGGACCTGCGCCTGCGCCGCCGCTAGATTCGCCTCCGCCTCTTTGACTTTTGCCTTTAGGATGGAATCATCGAGCGCGACCAGCACCTCTCCCGCTTTTACTACATCACCGGCTTTCACGTTCACTGCTGTGACCTTGCCGATGGATGCGAAAGATAACTGTGCGTATTCTACCGGGACGATCACGGCTGAGGCAGTGATGCTTCCAGCATTATTCCCGTTGTTATCTGTTGGCGATGCGTTGCCCCCGTCCAACACGATCGTCGGGATGGCCGTCGGCGCGTTGTTCCCTGTGCATGCGTTCAAAAACAATGCGAACAAGGCAAGGGCGATGAAAATTATCTTCTTCATTCTTCCCTAGTGCTTTCCATTGGCTTTGCTATCTTTGACGATCAAGCCGTCTTCCAACGTGACGACGCGCTTGGCATAACTGATGACGCGTGGATCGTGTGTGGCGAATACGAAGGTGACGCCGGTCTCTTTGTTGAGTCGTTGCATGATGTCCATTACTTGCTTGCCGTTCTCGGTATCCAAATTTGCCGTTGGTTCGTCGGCGAGGATCAGTTTAGGGTTGGTGGCAAGCGCCCGCGCGACCGCGACGCGTTGCTGTTGTCCGCCGGAGAGTTGGTCGGGGCGGTGATGGGCGCGGTCGGAGAGCCCGACCGCTTCGAGCATTTCGTTGACACGTTTCTTACGGTCCGCGGGTTTTGTTCCATTCAACAACAACGGCATTTCCACATTTTCATACGCGGTGAGCGTTGGGATTAGCGCAAAGAATTGGAACACGAACCCGATGGCGTTCTTGCGCAAGTCTGCGCGTTGGTTCCGATTGAGATTTGTGGCATCCTGCCCGTTGATCGAAATGCGTCCGCTGGTGGGCTGGTCGAGCAAGCCGATGAGTTGAAGCAGGGTGGTCTTGCCCGAACCGGACGGTCCGACCAGCGCGGTGAATTCTCCGTTATCGATGGACAAGTTCACGCCGCGCAGGGCTTTGGTTTCCACTTCGCCGATCTTGTATGTGCGCGTGGCGTCGATAATTTTTGTAACTTCCATTTCAGCCTCCTAAGCCGTGTAATGCTTCGACGGGTTCCATGCGCGCGGCGAGCCGGGCGGGGTAGAGCGAAGCAACAAGAGTAACGATGTAGGCAACGACTGCCAGATAGATCGTATTTCCCAATGTGAGGTGTGCATAGATGCGGTCTTCAAAGAGCACACCGGTGATACCATAATTACCGATGTAAATTCCATTGATGGTAAAGTACGCGACCATCGCACCGCCGATGATCAAGCCGAGGACGACTCCTCCAGTGGCGAGCAAGGCGGCTTCGGCAAGGAATTGCAACATGATGCCGCGTCCCTTCATGCCGATGGCGGCAAGGATGCCGATCTCGCGTGTCCGTTCAAAAACTGCCATGACCAATGTGTTGGTCACGACGGTGGCAGTGATCCCCAACACGATCAAATACAACACGACAAAAAATGCGTTGGCAAAATCCTCGAACAGGACGACAAATTCGTTTTGTTCCTGCCACGTGAGCACCTGAAAGTTCGGGGATTGAAGCGCCGCCGCAACGGGTACTGCCTGTTCATTGTCCTGCAACATCACAAAGATCGAGCTGGCGTGATTTTCGGTCACTGTGAAGGTCTGTGCCTTGGCAAGCGGCATGAGGATGTTGAATTCATCGAAGCCGGGAGTTCGTGTGGTGTAAATACCGCGGACGATGAACAACTGCTCGTCCACATCGCCGTTGGAGGTGGTGACCAGCAGGTTGATTCGATCTCCCACGTTCAAATTCAATTTGTCGGCGAGGATGTTTCCGATGAGGACTCCCTCGCGGTCATCTGCCTGGATGAAGTCACCAGCGATCATTCCCTCGCGGAAGGGCTGGTTCGCCGTGGACGGCGGATCAATGCCGAGGATCTGCACACCCTTCGATTCATCACGGATGGTGAGAATCGCACTGGCGTTCAAGCGAGGAGTTGCTTCAACCGTCTGTGGCAGCGACTTGATCTGCTGAACCACTGCAGTGGGGTCCGCGATCAGGTCTTCCCATTTCAGGCTGACCTTGCCCTCCTCGTACGATGCGGGGCGGATCTGGAGATGCCCGCTCTGCAGGCGGATGGTATTGTTCAACGCGCCGCGCATTTCACCTTCCAGCACCGAGACCATGAGGAGCAACAATGCCACTCCGCCGGCTACTGCCAGCATGGATAGGAACGACCGGGTTTTATTTCTCCAGAGGTTGCGATAGGCTAGTTTGAATAGTTGGGTCATAGTTTCTCTCATGCTCAGGTCGCCGTCCTCGGCGACCGCCGCCGGGGAGGGCGGCGAGAGCAGCTTATACGTGATGCAACGCCTCAGACGGTTCGCGGCGCGCGGCGATGAGCGCAGGGATGAGCGCGGCGAGCGCGGCAATGATCAATACAATCGTTGCGCGCCCGAATAGCTTGTTCACTCCCAATGTGGGATACACCTTTCCGCTGATCAACGCCATGTATTCGGTCATCCCGGCGAACTGGCTGTAATCCATACCGACCTGCCCGAGGCTGAGGTTGATTCCCAAGCCCATGGCAATACCGGCGATCACGCCGACCACGCCGATCAACGCGCCTTCGAGGATGAACGTCGCCGCGATCTGACGCGGTTTGAGTCCCATCGCGCCCAGCAGACCGATCTCACGAGTCCGTTCGTAGATCGCCATCAGCAACAGGTTCAAAATGCCGATGCCCGCGATGACCACGATGATGACGCTGAAGATATCCATCACCGCGTTCTTTTGACCGATGGCGCTTCCGAGTTCGGGGTAGTTTTGCGCCCACGATTCAACTTCGTATCCGGGCAGGGCGGGTCTCAATGCAGCGATGACTGTATCTTCGGGACCTACAGCCTTCAACGTAATTTGTACTTCAGTGGATTGATCGCGCAAGCCTAGCAGGTTTTGTGCTTCAGCCAGCGAGATGTATACCGATCCTTTTTCGAAGGATGGAAGCCCAACATCGTAAATTCCGATCACGGTCATGGTGCGTTGGCGGTTCTGTTTATTGATATCGGTGCCGACCACCGTGAGGCGGTCGCCGACTTTGAGTGACAGCGCATCTGCCAATCCCTGACCGATCAGAACCACATCTTCATCGTTGGTTTGTAAAAATCGTCCATCCACGATGTGTTCCGCGATCAGGCTGACCGGCGCTTCAGCCTCTGGTTCGATGCCGATCACATTGAGCGGGAACGCGCCTTCGCGGTTGCTAGCCAGTCCGCCGGTTTGGATTCGGCGCGACGCGGCGATCACCTGCGGTTGTGCAAGTGCGGCTTGAACGACTGCCGCATCATCCTTCAAGGGGAGAAGCGGATTGCTGTCCACTTTTTCGCGGTATCCCTCGGCGTGCACTTGAATATTGCCGCCGAGTACGCGTACGGCATTCCCTGCAATGGCTTGGTTGAATCCATCCAACAGGCCGTCGTAGAACATCATCAATGCGAGGGAGAGTCCCATAGCCAGCACGATGATGACCGTGCGGCGGCGGTGCCGCCAGATGTTGCGCCAGGCAAGTCGTAAATATAAGATCATCTGAATTTCCTTTCTTTAAAAGTGCTTCTCGAATTCCGATTCGGTTTTGCGCAAACCATATTCCATTACATACAACATCTTGTCTATCTTTTCCTGTGTTTTTGCCGAGCGCACCCACTTCATGATGTCCTTATGCTTCATGCCTTCGTTGATGATGTATGTGCTGATGGCGTTGCTCCATGTCTCCATGACCATCACTGCCAGATCCACATCCACGCTGGGATCCACTTCACCGTTCTGAATGGCTTGTTCGATGGTGGTTTTCAGGGCTTGGGAAGTTCGCTCTCGGATGTCGGCAAAGGTCTGCCCGTAATACAAACCTTCGCCGAACATCACACGGCTGACAGCTTGAGTCAACAGTGGATGCTTCGTATTGAACTCCATACCTGTTTTGATCATCCAGCGGAAATATTGGAACGTGTCCATGTTCCCAACCGGCGGATGTTTGTCCTTGAAGAATTCGGTTTTCTCCTGTTCGATCACCTGTAAAAGATGCATGAAGACATCCTTCTTGTCCTCGAAGTACTGATAGAAACTCCCCTTGGCGATACCGCTATTGGCGACAATACGATTTGTGGACGCGTTTTCCAACCCGTATTCGGCAAATTCATCGATGGCGGCGTTGATGATGTTGTTGCGTTTCTCTTCGGGGAGGTTATGGAAGGTTTGCTTGGGCATTTGAAATGTGACCTGCTGGTCATGTGACCAGCAGGTCACATTATAGGACGATTCCCCCGCGTGTCAAGATTGAAATGAGAGAAAAAGGTCAAGAGTAGGTCAAAATATCTTCACAGGGAAAAAATGCTAGTACTATAATAGATAAAATACCTTGACAGACATAGTACTTTGATGTATATTACACCTATGGATGAAACCACCCCTCATAAAATCTCCTCGGACCTGCTTAGAGGTCACACCGATACCATTATTTTGAAGTTGTTGATAGATGGCGACAAATATGGATACGAAATTACAAAGTTAATCCAGACCAATTCGCGTGGCGAGTACGAACTGAAAGAAGCCACGATGTATTCCAGCCTTAAGCGGCTGGAGGCTGACGGCAGTATTACTTCTTACTGGGGAGATGAAACCCAAGGGGGCAGAAGGAAGTATTACCAAATTACCAAAAAAGGCAAACAGTTGTATGCCGAAAACAAGAGCAATTGGGAGTATGCGAAGCGCATACTCGACAACTTATTGTAAGGAGATGTCATGTTATGAACGAGAAAATAAACCAATATTTGAACGGTGTTTTTGCGCCTTACGATGGAGTCAAAAGCGTCGCCGAACTAAAAGCTGATCTGCTATCCGATCTACAAGAGCGATTCCGCGAGCTCAAAGCCGAGGGCAAGGACGATGAAACGGCCTTTGCGATGACCATTGATAGCATTGGCGATATCGAAGAAACAGTACGGGAGGTCGCCAACCTCTCCCGCTCGCTGGAGCGACAGGTGCTGACAAACTTCAGTGCGAGCAACCTGCCAAAGAGTGATTTCGCAGGTGTTAAAGCGCATAAAGGAAAATTCGAAGCAAGCATGCTGCACGGCTCCGACTTTTCGGGTGCGGACCTGACCGGCAGCTCGTTTAAGGCTAGCGATGTGCGTGAAGCCAATTTCGATGAGACGAATCTGACCGACTGCATCCTGTCCGTCAGTAACCTAACGGGTGCGAGCTTCAACAAAACCATTCTGGTACGCACAGAATTCAACACGTCAGACCTGACCCGGGCAAAATTCACCGATGTAAAACTGATCGACGTCAAGCTGATCACGACCGACCTTCGGGAAACGATCTTTGAAAACTGTATCTTTAACGGAGTGGACTTTAGATATACCGATATGCGGGGGCAATGCCTGGATGGGCAGACATTTATCGGAGTCAGGTTTGACAATGCGTCGCTGAACGAAGCTACCTTTAAAGGCGCGACCCTTAGAAATGTGTCCTTCCATGCACCGTTTACATGGACTACCTGGTCTAAGAAATACTACAATGCCATCAAAACCATTAAGTTTGATGGCGCGACGATGGACAAGTTAACTTATGCAACCCTTAAGGGTTTGGAAGCCGACTTGTCAAATGTTACGGTTATATAAGGAGTGATGAATATGCAAACTCACGCCATCCAAGTGAAAGGACTACAAAAGTCCTACAAGAATCTTCATGTTCTAAAAGGCGTGGATTTCGATGTGAAAAAGGGGAGTATTTTTGCCCTGCTCGGCTCCAACGGCGCGGGTAAGACAACGATCGTCAAGATCCTCACCACACTGCTCAAACAGGATGACGGAACTGCCACCGTCAACGGATTCGATGTAGCGTCAAAGCCTGACGATGTGCGTGGGTCGATCAGTTTGACCGGGCAGTTCGCCGCCGTGGACGAGATCTTGACCGGGCGGGAGAATTTGATCATGATCGCCAAGCTACGGCACCTCGAAAAACCGCATCAAATCGCGGACGAGTTGCTGAACCGCTTCGATCTGACCGATGCGGCCACTCGCAGAGTCTCCACCTATTCAGGCGGGATGCGACGCAGGCTCGATATCGCCATGAGCCTTGTGGGAAAACCGCAGGTCATTTTCCTCGACGAGCCGACCACCGGGCTGGACCCCGAAGCGCGTATCGAAGTTTGGAAGATCGTCAAAGAACTTGCTAATCATGGCACGACGGTATTTCTGACTACACAGTATTTGGATGAGGCTGAACAACTCGCCAACCGAATTGCCATTCTGCATGAAGGAAAAATTATCGCGAACGGCACACTTGCGGATCTGAAAAAGTTGTTCCCGCCCGCCAGGGTGGAATATGTGGAAAAACAACCGACATTGGAGGAAATATTCCTCGCTATTATCGGTAAGAAAGAGGTAAAGGTGCAATGAATACATACTATTTCAGCGATATGCGCGTGATGCTTGGACGTTCGATGCGCCATATTCTTCGCAGTATGGACACCATCATCACGGTTACCATCATGCCCATCATGTTTATGCTGCTGTTCGTCTATGTCTTCGGCGGCGCGATTCAAACCGGCACGGACAACTATGTGAATTACCTGTTGCCCGGCATCCTGCTGATGGCGATTTCCAGCGGCATCGCTTATACGTCTTACCGTCTGTTCATGGATATGCAAAGAGGCATTTTCGAACGATTCCACTCCATGCCGATCGCGCGTTCAGCCGCGCTGTGGGGGCATGTGCTGACCTCACTGGTATCCAATGCGATTTCGGCGGTCGTCATCATACTCGTCGCCTTGCTTATGGGCTTCCGTTCATCGGCAGGAATACTGTCATGGCTGGCCGTAGCCGGCATCCTCACACTCTTTACGCTGGCTCTGACGTGGATCGCGGTGATCGCCGGGTTGTCTGCAACCTCGGTGGATGGCGCAGGCGCATTTGCGTACCCGCTCATCTTCCTTCCGTTTATCAGTTCGGCGTTCGTACCGACCGAATCGATGCCGTCGATAGTTCGCGCCTTTGCCGAAAACCAGCCAGTGACCGCGATCGTGGATGCCATCCGTGCGCTGTTGTCCGGTCAGCCTGTTGGTAATGATATATGGGTTGCTCTCGCGTGGTGCGTAGGGATCATGCTCGTGGCGTATGTCATTGCGATGCGGGTGTATAAAAAGCTGGTGTGAAAAGCAATATCTTCGTCACGATGAGAGAATCATAGCTGGGTGAGTGGACGGACTAAGAACATAATAGATTTGGGGTTTTCCAACTGCCCCATTTGGAATCGATTCATATTCAACCCCACCACCCTCGCCTGTATTGTACAAAGGCGAGGGTGGTGACTTTATTTCATTAATTCGATCTGGCGGGACTTTATGAAGCGGACTTTTCCCCAAAGCGTTTGTAGCAATAAACCCGCCCTCCAAAACGCGACTGCCGCCATGCCGTGTGCGAGCACTGCGAACAATGGAGGTTTTTGGAACGTGTAGTACGTCCAGCATTCGCGCGTGGTGCCCCACAGTTCGAGGAAATATCCTAGCCCGGAACCGGCGATGAAGGTCAACAAGGCGAATCGGTGATCGGTTGGGGTGAGAATTAAGAGAATGCAGAGAATGGTGGCGAGCCAGGTAAAGGACTTGTTAAAGGTCGGGGCGACGAAGACCAGCATCAACGTCAGGAAAGAAGCGAAAGTGATCCAGTAAAGAACGGTGAATAGTGAGTGGAAAGTAGTTGACTTGTTCGCGACGCGATTGATGACCCAATCTAATGATTTTGTGATGCGATCAATGGACAGCGATGCGATGGGCCAGGCAGGGATGATCCACAGCGGCGGGCGTTCGGCGGTGTAATAATGCCACAAGTTGGTTTGTGTGCCCCATGATTCGATCGCCAGTCCGCCGCAGATGCCTACGAAGACAATGAGCAGGTCGGTTTTGAGGTTTGCGCGGGCAATGATGGTGACCGACATGAACCCGAAGATGCCGAGCAGGAGCCAGTCCATGTAACGCCACCATTCGCCGTTCCAATCCACGTATTTGAGATATTCCTCGGCAAGGGGCCACCAGATGTAGACGATGAGGAAGATCGTGAGCAGGAATCCGCCGAGCAGGATGGATGAGTCGCGGGTCCAGAATTGTTTGAGGGTTGATCGGAGCGAAGTCATGACGGGATTATAGCAGGGAGGTTTAACAAGACCTTTACTTAAAAAATCGCCGATTGGTTCCAAATCATCTTGCCATTTTATTATGCTTCATCTACAATGGGCATAGCGGGAAATTAATACGGTTTTGGGTCGTGCGTGATTTATTTAGGAGGTGTTTCGCGTTCGTGCAAACCGAACTTCACAATCGTCCAAGCCTTTGAGGCATGATTTCGCTATTCCAATCTGTCCACCTGTTTTTAAATGAGGAGAGAAGCATGAATAAGTTTATGCCCAGAATGTTCTCGGTTACTTTGATATTGGCATTGCTGCTAAGTAACGTGTCGACCATCCCAGCCTTTGCGGCTCCTGAAGACGATCTCGTCATCACGGGTGTCGTTGATGGTCCCTTAACTGGCGGGGTACCGAAAGCTGTAGAGTTATACGCGGTCAATGCCATCGCCGACCTTAGCATTTATGGTCTCGGTTCAGCCAATAATGGCGGCGGGACAGATGGGGAAGAATTCAGCTTTCCCGCAGTTTCTGTTCCAGCAGGTACGTGTATTTATGTTGCATCGGAATCAACAGGCTTTAATACCTTCTTTGGTTTTAACCCTGACTATACATCTGGCGCTGTCTCAATCAACGGTGACGATGCAATTGAATTATTTGCCAATGGTTCGGTAAGTGATGTATTTGGCGAGATAACCCATAGTGGGGCGGGAGCCTGGGGTTATGAGGATGGTTGGGCTTATCGCCAATCAGCCACGGGACCCGATGGCAGCACTTTTGTAATTGGCAACTGGACTTTTAGTGGACCCAATGCATTGGATGGAGAAACGAGCAATGCATCAGCCGGTACTCCATTTCCTCTTAGCACCTACAGCCCATGCGCGTCATCTGAATCCGCACCCACTGTCTCCAGTACAACTCCTGCAAATGCTGGAACCAATGTTGCGGTTGACGCAGATATTGATATCACCTTCAGTGAAGCCGTCAATGTAAGTAGCAGTTGGTTTGATATCTCCTGCGGAACCAGCGGCGCTCACACGGCGACAGTGAGCGGCGGCCCGACTGCTTTTACACTTGACCCCGATACTGATTTTTCCAATAGCGAGACATGTGTCGTTACTGTCTTTGCCGCGCAAGTGACCGATCAAGACTCGGACGATCCGCCTGATACCATGAGTGCAAATTATGTCTTCAGTTTTGATACGGTCGATCCCGCGCCGGTGATCGCCATTGTCATCAATGAAATTCTGGCTGATCCGGCTTCCGATTTAACTGGCGATGCAAACGGCGATGGCACAGTCGTTACGACAGACGATGAATTTGTCGAGATTGTGAACAACGAGCTGACGAGTTTGAACATCAGCGGCTGGACGTTGAGTGATGCACTTGGAGTGAAGCATACCTTTCCGGCTAATACCGTTATTCCTGCCAGTTGTTCCATTGTGGTGTTCGCCGCTGGCACACCGACCGGTACATTTGGTCGAAGCCTTGTGCAGGTTGCATCCACCGGTCAATTGGGACTGAATAACACCGGCGATACGGTTACTCTTAACAATGGTACGAGCAATGTGGCAAGCTATACATATGCCGCGGAAGGCAACGATAACCAGTCCCTGACGCGCGACCCAGATATCACTGGGGCAGATCCGCTTGTCAAACATTCCACAGCCACCGGGTCAGGCGGCTCCTTGTTCTCACCCGGCACGAAGGTTGACGGCAGTCAATTCGCGGGTTGTCCTGTAGAAAAGAAGGTTCACGATATTCAAGGCGCTACTCATATTTCGCCCTTAAATGGTCAAACTGTCAACAACGTGCCGGGGATTGTCACTGCACTGGCATCGAACGGCTTCTATTTGCAGGATCCCAACCCCGATGCCGACGATAAAACATCGGAAGGCATATTTGTATTCACAAATTCTGCACCAACGGTTGCTGTGGGAGACTCGGTACAGGTTACCGGTGTGGTCACAGAGTTTCGTCCCGGGGGCAACCCGAATAATCTTACAATCACGGAGATCACCAGCCCCACGATCTCCGTAGTCTCCAGCGGTAATCCATTACCAACACCCATCGTTTTGGGCAATGGCGGCCGAACCATCCCAACAGCCGTTATCGAAAACGATGCTTCTAATGTGGAGGCCGGAGGTATTTTTGACCCGACTGAGGATGGCATCGATTTTTACGAAAGCCTCGAAGGGATGCGCGTTCAAATTAATAATCCGGTCACCACTTCCCCCACTGGCAACTTTGGTATATCTGAAGAGATTTGGGTATTGGCAGACAACGGAACCAACGCTACCAGCCGTACTTCCCGAGGCGGCAGCCTGATTACCTCCAGCGATTTCAACCCCGAACGGATTCAGATCGATGATTTGATTAACGCATCTGTAACTCTGCCAACCGTCGATGTGGGTGCCCAACTTAGCACTATCACGGGGGTGGTCAACTACGACTTCAGTAACTACGAGGTCCTGGTTTCTTCTGCTCCCTTTGTAGTGACGGCATCGACCCTGACAAAAGAAGTCACAACCCTGACAGGCACAGCGGATCAATTGACAGTTTCCACCTTCAATGTGGAAAACCTCGATCCCGGTGATGGCGCTGCCCAATTTAATGGTCTGGCTGTTGCCATTGTGGACAACCTGAAATCGCCCGATATTCTCAACTTGGAGGAAGTTCAGGATAACAATGGCCCCACCAATGACAGCGTAGTGGCGGCGAATGTAACGCTGCAAACGTTGATCGATGCGATTGTAGCGGCGGGCGGTCCAACCTATGAATTCCGGCAGATTGACCCTGTAGACGATACTAATGGTGGAGAACCCGGAGGGAACATCCGGGTTGGTTTCCTGTTCAATCCGGCTCGAGTCAGTTTCGTTGATCGTCCCGGCGGCACTTCCACGGCGAGTACCACAGTTACTAACAATGCCGGCATCCCCACACTTTCTTTTAGTCCTGGTTTGATCGACCCCGCCAATTCTGCCTTTAATAGTAGCCGTAAGCCCATCGTTGGTGAGTTTCTCTTTAATGAGCAGACGGTGTATGTAATTGGCAACCACTTCAGTTCGAAGGGAGGCGATCAACCTCTGTTTGGTCCCAATCAGCCTCCGACCCTCAACAGCGAGGTGGCTCGTAATCAACAGGCAACGATTGTCAGTAATTTTGTGCAGAGCATTTTGGCAATCGACCCCAACGCCAATGTGATCGTGGCAGGTGATTTGAACGATTTCGAGTTCTCCAATCCGCTTACGATACTGGAAAACGGTGGACTCAATACCCTGGTGGAAACCCTTCCGCCGAACGAACGTTACTCCTACAACTTTGAAGGCAATGCGCAGGTATTGGATCATATATTGGTGAGCGATCACCTGCTTGCCAATCTGGATGGTTTTGATGTTGTCCACATCAATTCGGAGTTTGATGATCAGGTGAGCGACCATGACCCGGTGATAGCGCGACTGAACGTAACACCTCCTACCTACACCCTGCAACTCCTTCACTATTACGGCGAAAGCGGGCTGCTGGGCGTCGAAACCGGACCCATCATGGGCGCGATGATCGATAAGTTCGATGATCAATACAACAACACGCTGGTTCTCGGCGAGGGCGACAGCTTCATCCCTGGTCCATGGTTGGTCGGCGGTGCAGACCCATCTCTCAACAGCGTCCCCGACATTGGCAGTACGGCGCTCGGTCGCCCCGACATTGCGATCATGAACGCCTTTGGTACCGATGTCTCCGCTTTGGGTAACCATGAGTTTGACCTTGGCTCACCTGTATTACAAAGCGCGATTCAAAACTCCGGCTCTTGGGTTGGCGCGCAGTTCCCTCTGATCACTGCCAATTTGGATTTCACCGCGGACAGCGCGCTAAAGCCCTTGGCCGATGCCAGCCTCGGCGGCAATGCGGCGAATACGTTTGCCGGTCAGGAAGCCAGCGCGATCAAAGGCAAGATCGCGCCGTATGCCGTAGTGACCACGCCAGATGGCGAAAAGATCGGTCTCGTCGGTGCAACCACGTATGAGCTGTTGATCAAGACCTCTCCCAACGGAACCGTGCCGAAAGATGACGGTAACCTCGCGACGGATGATCTTCAGGAAGTGGCGATTTACCTTCAGGCAGCAGTGGATGCTCTAAACACCATGGATGTCGACAAGATCATTATGGTGGACCAACTCGATACGATTGAGCGCAATAAACTTTTGGCTCCGATGGTCTCCGGCATCGATGTGATGATCGCCGGCGGCGGACACGAACGCATGGGAGATGCAACGGATACGCCCGTTGGATTCAACGGCCACTCTGCAGACTTCATTGCCGATGCATACCCCATTGTAACGACCGGTTTGGACGGCAAACCCGTGTTGATCGTTACCACAGACACTGAATACACGTATCTCGGCCGCCTGGTGTTGGATTTCGACGCGAATGGTGAGATCATTCTCTCCAGCCTCGACCCGGCGATTAACGGCGCGTACGCCTCCACCGAGGCAAACCTGCAAGCGGCTTATGGCACAACCGATAGCGCGGCGACGATTGTCGCCGGCAGCACGATCGGCTCAAAAGTTAATGCAATTACGCAGGCGATCAATACTGTGATCAGCGCCAAAGACGGTACGATCTGGGGTTATACCGACGTTTACATTGAAGGCGACCGCGCCTTCGGCCGCGCACAGGAAGTCAACCTCGGTGATTTCACCGCAGATGCCAATATCTATGCCGTGCAACTAGCGCTTCCAGGCATAGACTACATCACTTCGCTCAAGAACGGCGGCGGCCTGCGTGCCTCCATCGGTTCGATCGATGAAGACGGGACGAAAATCCCACCGATCGCCAACCCGCTCGTCGGCAAGCCAGCGGGCGCCATCTCGACGCTTGATATCGAGAACGCGTTGCGCTTCAATAACAGACTGATGGTGTTCGATACCACGCCGCAGGGTCTAAAGATCATCCTTGAACACGCCGCGAGTCTCACCTCCGGCCCGCCCCAGCAAAACGGCGGCTTCATGCAGATCGGCGGGATGCGCGTATCTTATGATACCAGCAGCCCCACAGGCAGCAGAATTAGGAGTATCGCGCTTACCGACCGCGATGGCAACTTCCTTGCGGGCGTGTACCAGAACGGAGCATTCACCCCGGATGCGCCAGCCACGATCACGATGGTGAGCCTGAATTTCACGGCGAATGGCGGTGATGGGTATCCAATCAAAGCGAACGCTGATAACTTCCGCTATTTACTGACCGATGGCACCCTCAGCGCCCCAATCGATGAGTCTCTGGACTTTACCGCCGCTGCGAATGTGCCCGCCAATGCACTCGGTGAGCAAAAAGCTTTCCAGGATTATCTGCAGGAATTCTATGATACGCCGGCGAATGCCTTCGATCAGGCAGATACCCCCGTTGAACTGGATCAACGTATCCAAATCCTGCCATTCAAGCCAGTGGATACGGTCTTCCCGCCGGATGTCGCGATCGATCAGGAAGCAGGTCAGGCTGACCCAACCGCAACCAGCCCAATCAACTTTACTGTTGTGTTCAGCCGGGCGGTGACAGGGTTTGACGGAAGTGATGTCGATTTGAGCGGGACCGCCAACCCAACGACGGCAGTTGTGACCGAGGTCGCACCGAACAATGGAACCACTTACAACGTAGCTGTAAGCGGCATGACCGCGTCTGGTACGGTGGTCGCCTCCGTTCCGGTCGATGTGGTGGATGGCGGCAATCGAGCCTCGACCAGCACCGATAATACTGTGAACTTCATCTTTGTCATCCCCGCGCCCACCTGCAATGGCCAGTCAGCCACGATCTATGTCAACGCCCAGGGCAAGATCGTTGGCGGTCCGCAGAATGGTCAAACGTATTCTGGAACATTGATCGGCACATCTGGCCTCGATGTGATCGTTGGCACCAACAGCGCAGACGCGATCCTTGCTCTTGGTGGAAACGATGTGGTATGCTCCTTGAACGGAAACGATATCGTACTTGGCGGCAACGGACTTGACTGGATCGATGCGGGCACAGGTCTGGATCTCGTGGATGGCGGATTCGATGCCGACATCTTATTTGGAGGCGATAACAACGATCTCATTCTCGGTGGACCTGGCGCCGACTCGCTCAACGGAGGCAACGGCACTGATTCTTGTCTCGGCGGCATCGGTACAGATACGTCATCTGCTTGTGAGATAAAAAGCTCCATACCGTAAGCCGGTTTGAATTAAATACAAAGACCCGCCTTTGGGCGGGTCTTTGTATTGGAAATTATTTATGCAAATAAACTTGTGGGTTCACACAATTTGGCAGATGTTCCCCCTTCAAGCCTGCAACCAGGTTCTTCGCCGCGATCCAGGACATCTTGTCGCGCGCCGCTTTGCTCGCGCTGGCGATGTGAGGCATGATGAGGACATTATCGAGCGTAAATAACGGATGGTCGAGGGGGAGAGGCTCGGGGTCAGTCACATCCAGCCCGGCGGCGAAGATGCGTTTATCTTTCAGTGCCTGATAAAGCGCGTCGAGGTCCACAACAGGACCGCGTGAAGTGTTTACCAGCACTGCATTTTGTTTCATCATGCCCAGGGCGTCCGAATTGATCAGGCGGTGGGTATCGGGCGTCAACGGAGTGTGAAGCGAGATGAAATCTGATTCTTCGAGCAGGGTTTCGAAATCCACATGTGTGGCTTCGATTTCGGGGTTCTGTTTTGTTTCCATCGGGTCGTAATAGATCACGCGCATATCAAAACCGACGGCGCGGCGCGCCATCGCCTTGCCGATTCGTCCAAAGCCTACCAAGCCCAAAGTTGCGCCTTTCATTTCAACGCCGAGCAATAACATCGGTTGCCACGTTTTCCAATTGCCCTCGCGCACATACCGGTCGCCTTCAAGGATGCGCCGTCCTGCACTCATCATCAGTGCGAATGCGAAATCTGCGGTGGCATCGGTTAGCACGTCGGGCGTGTTGCCAACGGGAATTTTTCGTGTGGTCGCCGCGCTTATATCAATATTGTCGAAGCCTACAGCAAAATTGCTGATCACCTTGAGTCCTGAACCCGCCGCGTCCATGACTTCGCTGTCGATTCGATCGGTCAACAAACTCAAAATGCCATCTACGCCGCGCGAGCGCTGCAAAACATCATCGCGGCTTGGGGGCATGTCGCTGTTCCACAGATCCACGGCGCAAAATTCGTTCACCAGTTCAAATCCCTTTTCAGGGATCCTTCTTGTTACAAATACCTTTGGTTTCGACATAGCGGCTCCAAAAACGTTTCTGATATGATAACAGAGATGGAAGCGAATCGTTTCGCAACATACAGCCTGAACGACTCGCGCATCTTGAGGATTTTATCGGTTGCGTTGAACGCGGTGAAGCCCTATCGTGCTGTGACAAATCACATCCCGAAAATGGAGGGCAATACCCATGGTTTGGCGATTGGGAAAGCCGCCATTCCGATGCTGACTGCCCTCGCGGAATCGATTCCGCTTTTGAGCGCGCTCGCCATTAGCAAGCACGCTTCATCTCCTCATTTCAACCTGTTTCCCGTTCTCCTCGGCGGACATCCCATCCCAGATGCGCGCTCAGTCTACGCGGGTGAACGCGTGTTGGAGTATGTTTCTTCATTAAAACAAGAGGACACACTGGTTTGCTTGATCTCCGGTGGAGGTTCAGCGCTGGTGACCGTACCTCTCATTCCCCTGGAACAGTTGCAGGCGCTTACCTCCGAGTTACTTGCCTGCGGAGCGCGAATTGACGAGATCAACACCGTTCGCCGCCATTTGGATCGAGTCAAAGGCGGCGGGCTTGCATTTGCTACGAGAGCGAGAATCGTCAGCTTAATTCTTTCTGATGTGATCAGAAATCCGTTGGAAGCCATCGCCTCCGGTCCCACCGCGCCTGACCCGACGACAAAAGAAGACGCGTCGATGATTTTGAAAAAATACGGTCTTGAAAGTTATGTGCCAGCTTCAAGTCTCAAATCCACATTGCCTTTTCCGTTACCCCGCGTGCAAAATATCATCATCGGCGATAACAAGCTCGCCGCGCAAGCCGCGCAGGAGCAGGCGAAACGGGAAGGGTTTGACTCAGAAATACTGACCAACGAACTCGAAGGCGAAGCCCGCGCGGTTGGAATATTGCTTGCCCAAAAAATACGTTATGAAAAATCAAAAAGGGATGCTCCGTTTTGTTTGATTGCCGGCGGTGAAACGACAGTGACTCTGCGTGGAAACGGCAGAGGCGGGAGGAATCAGGAATTGGCATTAGCCGCAGTGAATGAATTGCGCGGTCTGGAAAATGTGATGTTGATTTCTATAGCCACCGACGGCGAAGATGGTCCAACCGATGCGGCGGGAGCCGTGGTGACCGGTCAATCCGCTCGAAGGGCGGAGGCGCTGGGGTTGGACGCGACAGACTACCTGTCGAAAAATGACGCGTATCCCTTCTTCGACTCGCTCGGGGATTTGATCAAAACCGGCCCGACGGGGACGAATGTCAACGATTTGGTGTTCCTTTTTCGCACTGAGTAGGTGAGGAAATTGTCTATATTGACAAGTGGTAGGACTTAGGCTATCATTAGTTTGTTGCTCCAACATACTAATTATGAAGAAAATAATCGACCAAGCACTGGTTCGAGAGGCAAATTTATCGCTTGTTCTTCGGAACATTCATAATGAAGCCCCCCTTTCACGTGCCAGGTTGGCAGTGATGACTGAACTTAATAAGTCTACGGTTTCGAGTTTGGTCGAGGATTTGCTTGCACGCGGGCTTATCCATGAGATTGGGATGGACTCGATCGGCACCGGGCGCCCGGCCACCCTGTTGGAAATTAACCCCAAGGCGGGAGGGATCATCGGTGTGGAATTGGGCGTTGATTTTGTGGCTGTAGCGTTGATGGATTTTGTAGGAAAGGTGATCTGGCGGCATAAGGAGAAGGCAGATCCTTTCGAAGAGCAGACGAAGACCATCAAGCAAACGTTAGACCTCGTCGATGAGGCTATTGCCCGTTGCAGCGATTCAAAACTTCGTTTGCTCGGGCTCGGGCTTGCGGCGCCGGGCACCGTGGATGTACAAGAAGGGGTGATGGTTTTTTCACCCAACTTGCGGTGGCACAACGTGCCCTTGAGAAAAATTTTCTCCGAGCATACGGGTTTGAAGGTGTTCATCGAAAACGACGCCAATGCCGCGGGCGTGGCGGAGCATTTGTTCGGCGTGATGCGACAGGCGAAGGATTTTATTTTCATCTATGCCGGTGTGGGGGTTGGCGGAGGACTTTTTTTGAACGGCAAGTTGTATCGCGGTCATAACGGATACGCCGGTGAGATCGGTCATATTCCCACCATGGCGGGAGGAACCGGTGAATTGTGTCTTTGCGGCAACCCCGGTTGTTGGGAGACAACTGCAAACCAGGGTGCCGTCATACGCCGCGTGGAGGCTGGTTTAAAAAACGGACACTCCAGTCTTGTTTCAAAACTGATGGTGGAAAAAAGCGAATCGTCACCTTCCGTGGAGCTCATCAAACAAGCTGCCGATGCTGGCGATGAGGTTGCGCTGGAATCGTTTTGGGAAGTGGGCCGCGCGATGGGGCAGGGAATCGCCGGGATCGTAAATATCTTCAACCCGGAGAAGGTGGTCATCGGCGGTACGCTGAGCACGGCAAGTAATTATATGCTCCCAGCCGTACAAGAGGTCGTTTCGCAACGCGCTTTGAACGATGTTTTGAGAAAGACGGAGGTGATTTCGTCGGTGTTCGGCGACGATGCCAGTTTGTTCGGGGCAGTCGCGATCGTTGTGGAGGAAATCATGTGGAATCCTTCGAGTGTTGAAAGGAGGTGATGCCGCGTCGTGAGGAAGAACTTCAGTGTGTCCATGTCGAAGATCCGTATTTCAACATTAGATTAGGAGAAGAAGAATGAATAAGAAACTGTTTTACCTTGTGAGCGCTTTGATGATCGTTTCACTCGCGCTTGCATCCTGTGCGCCTGCGGCAACGGAAGCACCTGCAACGCAGGCTCCCGTCGCGACGGATCAGGTGGAAGTGTTCTCATGGTGGACCGGCGGCGGTGAAGCGGCTGGTCTCGAAGCCATGATTCAGGTGTTTGCCAGTACCGACCCGAACATCGAATTCGTCAACGCGGCTGTCGCCGGTGGCGCCGGCACGAACGCGCGCGCGGTCCTTGCCACCCGTTTGCAGGCTGGCGACCCCCCCGATTCCTGGCAGGGACACGCCGGTCAGGAACTGATCGGCACCTATGTTGCCGCGGGTCAGATCGAACCGTTGAATGACCTGTATGAATCCGAGGGCTGGCTCGATGTCATGCCCGAAACGTTGATCCCGTTGATCTCGCAGGATGGCAACATCTATTCTGTGCCGGTCAACATCCACCGCGCGAATGTGTTGTGGTACAACCCGGGTCTGCTCGAAGCCAACGGTGTCGAAGTGCCGACCACCATGGATGAATGGTTTGCCGCGATGGATACCCTGCAAGCCGCAGGCGTTCAACCACTCGCCCTCGGCGAACAGTGGACGAAGTTGCACTTGCTTGAAACCGTATTGCTCGGTACGCTCGGTCCCGAAGCTTATAACGGCTTGTGGGATGGCACCACCGATTGGGGTAGCGCGGAAGTCAAGACCGCTTTGGAGAATTATGCCAAAGTGTTGACCTATGCCAATAGCGACTCCGCTTCGCTGACGTGGCAGGATGCCTCGCAACTCGTCGTCAACGGCGAAGCTGCGTTCAACGTGATGGGTGACTGGGCTGCCGGCTACTTCATCGAGTTAGGCAAGACCGCCAATACCGATTACGGTTGGGCGGCGACTCCCGGCAGTGGCGGCGTCTTCCAGTTCCTTTCCGACTCGTTCGTCCTTGCGGTTGGCGCGCCTCATCGCGATGCCGCCCTTGCCTGGTTGAAAGTAGCCGGCTCCAAGGAAGGTCAGGAAGCGTTCAACCCGGTCAAAGGCTCCATCTGCGCCCGCACCGACTGCGACCAATCCCTGTTTGGTGAATACCTGCAGTCGGCTATGGCTGATTGGTCCTCCAACACTGTTGTCGGTTCGTTGACCCACGGTGTGGTCGCCAATGATTCATGGAAGACCGAGATCGACACTTCCCTCGGCTTGTTCCTCACCAACAGCGACGTGGATGCATTCCAGACTGCGTTGGTTGCGGCTTGTGCAAGTTCCGGTCCCTGCAAGTAAGTCTGGTGTTAGAATTGCTGAGGCTCCACATGGAGCCTCAGCAATTTTTTTGTCGACCCGAGGAACGGATACTCCATGTCGAAAGATAAAGACCGCGTTCTGAATATTATTCTCGTCTCACCGTCCATCCTGGCGGTGTTGATATTCGTTTATGGCTTCATTGCCTGGTCAGTGCGCGTTTCGCTCAGCAGATGGAAGGGCTTGACCCCGGACTACACGTGGAACCGGTTCAACAATTACATCGAACTGTTTCAAGACCTGCGCTTTGCCGTGGATGTGAGGAACACCTTGATCTTCACGGGGGTATTCGTGATCGGAAGTCTTTTGCTTGGATTTTTGCTCGCCGTGATGCTCGATCAGGGTTTGCGCGGCGAGGGATTTTTCCGTAGTCTCTTTCTTTTTCCAATGGCAATTTCATACATCGTCACCGGCGTCGTCTGGCGCTGGTTGATGAATCCCGCCATGGGGTCGCGCATGAGCGGGTTCAATCTGTTGTTTGCAAACCTCGGGTTGGATTCTCTGGTCAATGCTTGGCACACCACGCCGCAATGGGGTATGGCGGCAATTGCCCTTGCGGCAATCTGGCAGATGTCCGGTTACACCATGGCACTCTATCTTGCCGGGTTGCGCGCCATCCCGCAGGAATTAAAGGAAGCCGCTCGCATTGACGGGGCAAGCGAGGTGCAGATATATCGCCACATCATGATTCCGCTTCTTTCCCCGGTAACGCTCTCCGCGCTGATCATTCTGGGGCATATGTCTTTGAAGGTGTTTGACTTGATCGTAGCCATCGCGGGCAAGCAGTTGGCGTTGGATGTTCCCGCAATTTATATGTGGCAGGCAACCTTCGACGGCCAATTCTACGGCCGCGGCGCGGCGATCGGCATCCTCCTGCTTCTCAGCGTGGCGGTTCTCATTGTCCCCTACATTCGATATACTCTGAGGTCGGAGACCGAGCAATGAAGTCCCTTCGATTTTCAAAGAACTGGTTGTACATTCCACTCGTGGGGATGGCGATCTTTTACCTCATACCCATGTACGTGATGCTGATCACGGGGTTCAAGGCATTCGATGAGATTGACTTGAAAACCATGTGGGATCTGCCACGCGGCATTGCCTTCGATAATTATGTGGAGGCGTTCTCGAAACTATCTCCATCCCTTTGGAATAGTTTTGCGATGGTCATTCCGGCCACGTTGATCTCCTCCGCGCTCGGCTCATTGAATGGATTTATCCTCGCCAAATGGAAGTTCCGCGGCTCAGATGTGATCTTTCCGTTCATTCTCTTCGGGATGTTCATTCCGTATCAAAGCATTCTCATCCCGCTCGTGCAATTCATGAACGCGGCGGGAATCACCGGTTTGCCCGGCTTGGCAATGGCGCACATCATTTACGGCATTCCGATCACCACGCTGACCTTTAGGAATTATTATGCCAGCCTGCCGCAGGAACTCCTTGAAGCCGCCAAAATGGACGGTGCGAGCATGCTTGGCATTTATCGTTACATCTTATTGCCCATTTCCCTCCCAAGTTTTGTGGTCGTTCTCATCTGGCAGTTCACCTCGGCATGGAACGATTTCCTCTTTGCGGTGGTGCTAACCGGTAATACCGATTGGCCCATCACCGTCGCGTTGAATAACATGGCGGGAAGCCAGATCATCGCGTGGAACGTGCAAATGGCGGGGTCGCTTCTTGCAGCGTTGCCAACACTGTTGGTTTATATCTTCCTCGGCAGATACTTCCTGCGCGGCTTGCTGGCTGGGTCACTTAAAGGCTGAAACAACCATTTTCAAAACAGAGACCTCGCAAGGGGTCTTTTTGTTTGACATTTCCTTCCGCCTCGTCTACACTGTCGCCATGCTTGCCCGCGTTTTCTCCTGCGCCGTCATTGGGTTGGAAGGCGTCATCGTCGAAGTCGAAGTCGATTATTCCAACGGTTTGCCTGCGGTCATCATCGTGGGCTTGCCTGATGCTGCCGTGCAGGAAAGCCGCGAACGAGTGCAGACCGCGGTCAAGAATGCCGGTTTGCATTTTCCCCGCCATCGCATTGTTGTAAATTTATCTCCCGCCTCCATTCGCAAAGAGGGACCCGCGTACGATCTCCCAATCGCCCTCGGCGTGATCATTCTTTCCGGTCACCTGCCGCACGATGTTGTTGAAAATACGTTAGTGGTCGGTGAACTCTCGCTGGATGGAGTCGTCCGGCACACGCGCGGAATCCTTCCCATGGCGGCAACCGCCCGCGCCAACGGATATAAGCAGATGTTCGTTCCCGAAGCGGACGCGCCCGAAGCCGCGTTGATTCCCGATTTGGAAGTTTATCCCGTGCGGACACTTGCGGATCTGTACAACCATCTGTCTGGTCGCCAGCTCATCGAGCCGTATCGCCCCTCCAGCAGTGACGTGTTCGAGCCGTTGTTCACACCGACGGATTTTTCCGAAATCAAAGGACAGGAACACGTAAAACGCGCGCTCGAAGTGGCGGCGGCTGGCGGGCATAATGTGCTGATGGTGGGCAGTCCGGGTGCTGGAAAAACTTTACTGGCGCGTGCCATGCCCGGCATATTGCCGGAGATGAGCATCGAAGAATCGCTGGACGTGACGCGCATTTATTCCGTTGCTGATCAACTCCCGCCCGGAACGCCGTTGATCAAACATCGTCCATTCCGTTCGCCACACCATACGATCTCACACGCGGGTTTGGTCGGCGGCGGTAACATTCCCAAGCCCGGGGAAATTTCGCTGGCTCACCGGGGCGTTTTGTTCTTAGATGAGTTCCCCGAGTTCGGCTCGCGGGTGTTGGAAGTGATGCGCCAGCCGATGGAAGACAAGGTCGTCACCATCAGCCGCGCCAAGGGATCACTCACCTTCTCTGCCAATTTTCAACTCATCGCCGCGATGAATCCCTGCCCGTGCGGCTACTTCGGTGATTCACAAAAGCCTTGCACCTGCGCCCCCGCGCTGGTAACCAAATATCAAAAACGGATTTCGGGTCCCTTGCTGGACCGAATTGATATTCACATTGAAGTGCCACGGGTGGATTACGATAAATTAAGTGGAAACAAATTGGGCGAAACATCCGAAGTGATTCGGAAACGCGTGCAAACAGCGCGGGATATTCAAAACAAACGCTTCTCGAAGATCGAAGCGTCGAATATCTTTGCAAATGCCGACATGCGCGTGGGGGAGGTGAGGCAGTTTTGCAAGTTGCAGGACGA
>DAOTZF010000019.1:0-5216 GCA_034434415.1 Anaerolineales bacterium
TCTATTTTGTTCGTAACCCCAATCCCAACCCAACTCCGCATCCCAGCGCGATCACTGCTGCGAGCAGGAACGCGTCCTGCCAGAAGCGAAGCGGGAAGAGGCGGATCAATGTGTCTGAATAAAGGAACAACCATGAATCGCCTTCGAAGAACAGGCTGTGAAACCCCGCAAAGAAATTCCAAAAAACATTTGGGTTGACCGCAATACCGATCACGACGATCAAACCGACGGCAATTGCCAACCCGACCATCAGCCACCCGCCTCGCATCAAGCCTTGACGATATGCCTGCTCCCAATGCCCCAGCCTTGACCAAATCCCCAGCGTGAGCAATAGCGCGAGAGTTATATACCAAACATTCAGCGCGCCCTTCGTCACACGTTTGACGTCCTCCATGTGACTCAACTCTCTTTCATTAAAGAGCGGAGTTCCGTCATCGAATTTCAATTCTCCGAGGAATGAAATATCCGCATTGTTCACAAGATAATTCAACGCGTAGGGAGCCCACTTCAATCGGTCTTGTTTGGTAAAACCATATTCATCACGCGGAAAATATGGCATGTTGTATTCAATCTGCAGGAAAGCAGGGGTTAAGAGCAATCGTAATCCCAGCCCGATGAGAGCGAGAGGGATGAGGATCGCGACAAACCAGGAGAGTAGTGTGAGTTTGTTCATTCTAAATACTGAGTTCCTCCCTCAAGGATGAACCGTATCACCATGTCGTTGACGATCCATTCGATGGGCGCATGGTCGTCGGTGAAGACGGTTGTTGTCTCGTAGCCTGATTTGAGATTCGCGAAGGTCACTTGCATTGTCGTGATGAGCAATGGGTTGACCGTCGGGTCGTTCGACAGAGCCAGCAAATTCACGGCAAAATTTTCAGGGATTGTCTCTTGTTTGGTGGCGAAGATCATTGTGTTGAGCGAACCGGGGATATCAACGGTGTAGATCGAGGGGAAGACCGTAGCCATCGTGGTGGCGAGTCCGTTGATGAGGCGGCGGTCACCGGGGACGCTGGCAGAGTTGATGGTGAGCACCCCGTTATCCGTCAGGTGTGAAGCGCAGATCTCGAAGAACTCGCTCGTCGTCATGTGTGGAGGGATGTACGGCGGGCGGTACGCGTCTACAGCGATGACGTCATATTTTTGTTCGCTTCTTTCGAGGTTCAACCGTCCATCGCCAATGACGACGTTGAGGTTGGGCATGTTCATGCCAAAATATTTTTGCCCCACCTCGATGATCTTGGGGTCGAGTTCGTAGCCGTCAATGGGGATTTTGCCGTACACTGCGGTCATCTGGCGGGCGGTCGTCCCTGCCGCAAGTCCTACGATGGCAACACGTTGAACATCGGCGGGTCTTCGATTCGCGTAAAAATACGGGCTGACGAGAAATTGATCCCACGGTCCGTTGTATTGCAGGATGTCCGGGTGGTAGATGGAGTGGACGCCCTGTCCTTCATTTAAACGCAGGACGGTGAAGCCATTTTGATTCAAGACTTCAATGTAGTTATACGCCGATTCAGTTTCATAGATTTGGTTGGACGTGGTCTTCAGCGATTGATTCGTGGTAAGCCATGCCAGTACAAGCAGGGCGAACGGCATCCAGACGTATTTGAAAAAGTCCCGTCTGCCGGCAAAACGTGCCAAACCGACAAGAGCAACCAGCAAAAGGATCATGCTGAATAACAGGAAAGTGTTCTTCGTCCCGATGGCAGGGATCGTGACAAGCGTGGGTAGGAATGTGCCGATGAACGAACCGAGAGTTGAAATCGCGTAGATCTGACCGGAAGTTTGCCCGGCGTGCGCCGGGTCGTCGACGGTCAGCCGGATGGCATAAGGCGATATCGTTCCGAGCAGGGTGATGGGAACGATAAATAGAATTAGCACTGCAACGAACGATGCGCCTAAAATGCCGACTTGCAGGGAGTCGAACGCGGTCGACGCGGTGCGCAAGACAGGGCTGGCGATGTATGGTACGACTCCCAGTGTGAACGCGCCCCATGCAAGGACGCGGTACATTGCGGCGGGAGTCGGGTTCGCGTCTGCCCATTTGCCACCGAGGAAATAGCCGAAGGTGAGATAGATGAGAATCAAGCCGATCACGCTAGTCCACACGATATTACTGGTTCCGAACACGTTGCCGAGCAGGCGTCCCGCCGCGAGTTCGGAGGCGAGGACGGTCATACCAGAGATGAAAACAGTGAAGAGAAGATAACGTTTCATGGTTGGGGGATTATACCGTTTGAAGGGGAAGGGTACCTGGTAAATCGTAATTGAGTGAAGAAGAGAATTGGGAGGCGTGGAGGATTGGAAATTATAGATCAGCGCCTCTGTGACACTGCGGCAAGAATGATCAGGGTGAGTTGTACGTGTTCAAAATGATATACTTTTGGAAGATGAAGGAGTTGTATGTATACACCGAAATTGTATCGTGAAGAGGATCGCGCCAAAATTATCGAGTTTCTGCGCCAGAATGAATTTGCGACTCTGGTGACTTATGATGGTGAGAAGCCCACCGCGAGTCACCTGTTGATGGAGGTCTTTGAGGAAGGCGAGAGGCTTTTCATCAATGGGCATATGTCAAAGGCAAACCCGCAGTGGAAATTGTTGGATACGAATGTCGAGGCACTGATTATTTTTCAGGGAGCGCATACGTACATTTCTCCCATATGGTACAACCACGTCAATGTGCCGACGTGGAATTATCAGGCGGTGCATGTGTACGGCAAGCCGCGCATCATCGAAAACCACGAAGAAGCATATCAACTCCTAAAGCATTTGATCGACCGTCACGAGGCGGCAAGTCACTACAAACTGGAGTCTCTCCCGCAGGATTTTGTGATGAAGGAGATCAAGGGTATTGTTGCGTTTCAGATCGAGGTGGCGCGGATCGAGGCGAACTACAAGTTGAGCCAGAATCGCAATGACGAAGATTATCAGAATATCGTTGCGAAACTTGATGCACGGGAGGACGGGATGTCGCATGCGGTGGCGGAGGCGATGAGGAGAAATAGACCGTAGTCGATGGACGATTTGCTAGACAATGGTCTATCGTCTGCGGTCGTTTTTATGTGGTAAAATCTCGCCCGCTATGGTTGAGCCGGAAGAACTGCCCGAATACGAATCGCCGCAGGTGACGAACATCTCGCACGCGGAGGTGCAGTCCGTGAAGGCTGAACTGGTGCGGATGCATGAAGCCGACGCGGAATCCATCACTGCCGGCCAAGTGGAGATGGACCGAAGCATGGCGGGCAGTATCAAGGCTGAGCATGTGTCGACGCGGATCACTGCCATCGGAATGCTGGATGCGGATGAGGCGCATGTGAGCGAGTCGGCGGTGGGATTTGTCGATGCAGAGAAAGTTTCGACGAGCGGCTATACAGGCGCAATCGCGGCGGGAACCGTAGACGTCCAGAATAGCGCGGTCGGTTACCTTGTGGGGCGTGAGGTCCGCGCAGAGAATGTCCGCACGATCCTCCTGCTCGCGCGAAACGTGCAAGGCAATGTCACAACGATGCTCGATACGCGCGGCGTGCTGATTGCCGGCCTGGTCGGCGGATTGTTCAGCGGTTTGATGTTATTGTTGGGGCGCTTCTTGTTGAGGCGAAATTAACAGAATGTACAGCGACAGCAGTCGCTTTGCAGAAATTCATTTCATAGAGCGAAGGTAACCCCTTTCAGGGTGAGAGGCGCTCGAGGAGTAACGATGGAGAAAGTTGTAATTCAGGCTGAGAAGCGGGACGTGGTCGGGAAGCAGGTGAAGGCAATGCGCCGCGCAGGGAAATTGCCCGCGGTGATCTACGGACGCCATACTGAACCGATCAACGTGAGTTTGGATGCCCACGCCGCATCGCTGGCGTTGGGGAAGATCACATCCTCAAGCCTAGTGACGATCCAATTGGATGGCACGGAATACCCCGCGTTGGTGCGCGAGAAGCAGCGCGATTTCATCAAGAACCGCCTCCTGCATGTGGACTTTCTGGCGGTCTCGCTGGATGAAAAGCTTCGCACCGCAGTGAGCATTCACTTCATTGGAATGTCGCTGGCGGTGAAGGACCACGGCGCAGTGCTTGTGCACAACCTCGAACAATTGCATGTGGAATGTTTGCCAACCGACCTGCCCGAGCGCATCGACGTGGACATCACGTCGCTTGTCAAGATCGGCGATGGTATCCGCGTAAAGGATGTCCAGGTTTCAGACAAGGTTCGCGTGCTCGAAGATCCTGAAACAATGGTCGCAGTGGCGACGATGCCCAAGGTCGAAGAAGAAGCGGCTCCTGTCGCTGGGGTCGAAGGCGCGGTTGTGGCGGCGGTCACAACGACCGAACCCGAACTCTCTGTGGAGCGCGGCAAGAAGGACGAAGAAGCTTCCGAAGAGTAGATGTAAAATTTTTCGCAATATCTGTCGGGGCGAGACATGTCTCGCCCCGACAATTTTTAAAACCCCAACACATTCAAAAAATCGAGGGTCATACGCGCCGTCGCGCCCCAGAGCAATTCGCCGTCGTACGGATGATACGCGATGACGGAACGCTTCGCGCCCGGAATTTCAAACTGCCACCGGTTGGACGCGTTCGCGAGCCACCCCAGCGGGATCGTGAACACGCGCGCCACTTCGTGTTCGCCCACACGGAACACGTTGGGCCATTTGACAACTCCAACTACCGGCGTAACTCGAAAGAACGAGATCGTGATCAGGTTTGCCAGCCTTCCTAAAATTTTCACATCGCCGGGTCGAATACCGATCTCTTCCTCTACTTCACGCAAGGCGGTTTGTTCGGGAGTCGTTTCGCCCTCGTCACATGCGCCGCCAGGGAATGAGACCTGCCCTTTGTGCGACTCTACGCGGTCTGTGCGGCGCGTGAACAGGATATGCCATTCGGAATCCCGCCAAACGAGCGGAACGAGAACCGCCGCACACTTGAGCCGCGATTCATCGGTGAGGTCGACTTCGGCGTAGCCGTCCGACGACGGTCCTGCAGAGGCGAGAGCTGTGTCAAGACGTTCAGTAATAAATTCTTCGGTGATGTTCATGAGTAGGTAGGGGCGAAGCATGCTTCGCCCCTACGAAAAAATTAATCCTCTTCCCTTACCGGGCTTCCGCAATATCCGCACTCGGCTGTGACCTCATCCAGCCATTCCACTTCATCGGGGCGGAGAGCCGCGCCGCACTGCGGACAATGTGTGGGCAGGATCGGTTTCTTTGACGGAGGCAGTTG
>DAOTZF010000020.1:0-12142 GCA_034434415.1 Anaerolineales bacterium
GCGCGATCAGGCAGATTCGAGCCGAGGGAATTCGAGCACACGAGTTCAGCCAATGACTCGGTCTGGTGAGCGCCGGTCTGCAAGGCTGGGCGCATCTCGTAGAGTCGTACCTTTAACCCGCGCTGCGCGGCTTGCCACGCGGCTTCGCTCCCTGCCAGCCCACCTCCGATCACGATCAGATCAGTCATGCAACGATTCTACCATCCCGGTTGAACACCTGATGCCAATTACTCTGTCGTATAATTACACGGCATGACCGCCCAAAAAAATCTCGAATTTCAACTCAAGGAAACCGGTCAACTGACTGAAACTGCGTGGTCGGCGCTTGTCGAGCGCGAAGCGGGTGTATGGCGCATCGTTTCCCAGCATCACCTCACAAGGAAAAATCAACCCAAACTCCTCAAATTCCTCAGCAAGGCAGAAGTGGACTCATGGCTGTGCGGCGCGCTCAGCGGCGGACAGAGCCGGTCGGTTTCAGTTCCCGAATCCAGCAACCTCGAAGCGGCACGGCTTTTTGCCTTTCCGTTGAAGGGTGTGTCACGCGTGGTACTTGCCGGTGCAGACCAACTGAGCGCCGAATCGCAACGGCTGTGGCGGCTTGTCGTATCAGGGATGCAGAACGGGGATGCACCAGCAGATTCGTCCGCGTCGGCATCCGTCGCCGCTTCCCTGCTTGTTCCTGATCTGGATTCGGAAAATCCCTACGACATGCCGCGCGCGCTGGACCGCGCCCTCACCTCGTTCATCCGCCTCGTTTCTGTACAGGGAGCCTGGCTCGCCATCCGACGCGGCGACTCGCTTGAAGTCCGCGCCCAATGGAATGCACCCTCCTGCACCAACCTCGACCTCCCCATCGAATCCAACACCTTGCTCCGACGGATGAACCGCAATCTCACGCCGATGGTGGTCAATCGTGAAGACCCATTGTGGGAATCGATCCCACACAAAGGCTTGAAATTCAACACAAAATTATGGACGTGCATCCCCATCGTCATCGGACAACGCATGATCGGCACACTCGTCCTCTGGCGGACTTCAACATTCAAGCGCGATGAATGGAACCGCCTGACCGAACTCATCACACAGACCGCTCCCGCGATCGAAACCATCATCACATTTGCAGAGATGGCAAGTCATCTGCGGCGTCTGGCAATGCTCAACGATTTTTCGCTCACGATCTCGACCGGGCGAAACCTCGACCAGATCGCGAGGCGTGTGTTTGCTCTTCTCGCACGCGCATTCGGCACCGAACTCATCGTCCTTGACCTTCTCTCCGCCGATAACCGGCTCGTGACCGAATTCCGCAGCAAAGACGGGAACGTAACATCCTCCATCCGCAGTGCGAACGAACAATGGATCGCATCCATTCTCAAAGGAACACAAAAGGCAAGGCACGGCGATTCAATCCTTGAAGGGATTGCACCGTTATACGAAGGCGCGCTTTCCGGTGTGTACGTCCCGTTGCGCTTTCGCGGACAGATCATTGGCACACTTTGCATCGAAAGCATAAAAGCGGATGCATTCAACTTCTATGATGAAAGCCTGATCGTCGTCATCGCAAGTCACCTCGCCAGCCTCGCCGATTACACGCGCGTGCGCGAAGAGGCGGAGGGACGCGCACGGAATCTGGGACTGATCCACGAGGTGGTGGGACAAGTCGTGGGATTGACCGAGCCACAGGAAGTAGCACAGATCACTGCCGAGTTACTCGCGCGTTATTTTACCTACGAGCTCGCCGCGGTCTTCATCGCTGATTCGAAAGGCAACCTTACCATAGGCGGGTTCGGCGGCACCAGCCAGAATGTGGTCAAGCGCGCTATGAAATCGTTTGAATATCCGTTGAGCGGCGGGATCACCGGTCATGTATTCGAGACCGGGAATAGCGTGGTGGTCAACGATGTTTTACAAGACAACCGCTATCGCTCCATCAAAGGCTGGCAGGCAGGTTCTGAAATGTGCGTCGCCATTCGCGATGGTATGAAGATACTCGGCATCATCGACGTGGAAAGCAGTTCACGCAATGCGTTCACACACAACGATTTTATGGCTCTCGAATCTCTCGCTGGGATTCTTGCCAGCGTCATAACCAGTGCCGATCAATATCAACGGCTGGAGACGACCATCAATCAATTGCGCGCCACCCAGCTCGAACTGCGCGAACGAATGGACGCCCAGCGAAAAACAGAGAACCGTTTGCTCCAAGCCGCAAAACTTGCCGCGGTCGGCGAGATGGCAGCGGGTATCGCCCATGAATTGAACAACCCGCTGACGTCTGTCACAGGTTTTGCCGAACTCGCGCTCGAAGAATTACCCGGTGATACCCAGACCCGCAAGGATCTCGAACTCGTCATCCGTGAAGCGAGGCGCGCCCGCGATGTGGTTCGCCGCCTGCTGGACTTTGCGCGGCAGGGAGAAAGCACGCGCGCTCGCGCTTCCATCAACGAAGTCGTAGATGATGTAATTGCGTTGAGCCGGCATCTGATCCACACCAGTGGCGTGGAATTGAAAACACGATTCGACGAATCGTTAGCCTGGGTGATGATGGATGCGAACCAGATCAAACAGGTTGTGCTCAACCTCGTCCATAATGCGTTACAAGCCATGCCGAATGGAGGCGTGTTGGAGATCGTCACGACAACGGCAAAAAGGAATCATCGTGAATGGTCGCTGGTGTCTGTGAAAGATACCGGTGTGGGAATTTCACAGGAAGACATGGGCAGAATCTTCGAACCGTTCTTCACCACAAAAGGCAATCGAGGCGGCACGGGTCTTGGTCTGTCCGTCACCTACGGGATCATCACCGATCATGGAGGCACCATCGAAGTGGAAAGCGAACAAGGCAAAGGATCGAAATTCACGGTGTGGCTGCCGATATGAGCGTCTCGACAACGAATCCATCCTCATCCATCCTCGTCGTCGACGATGAGCCCGGCATTGCATCGTTGTGCGATCGTGTGCTCAGCCGCGAAGGGTATCAGGTGACCGCGTTGATCAACCCGCACGCGGCGATCGAACACCTGCAACAGACGCGTACCGACTTGCTGCTCGTGGATATTCGAATGCCGGAAGTGGACGGGTTCGATGTGATCTCGCGCGCAAAAATAGTCCAGCCCGATATCGCGGTGCTTGTCATGACCGGTTTCGGTACGGTTGAAACAGCCATCCGCGCGCTTCGCCAGGGGGTGGATGGGCTTTTGCTCAAACCTTTCGAAAAAGGCGATGAACTGGTGCAGGCTGTAATTCAGGCGATCAACGACAACCATCGCAAGCGCGATGCCGCACGCGTGCAGGCATTGCGCCCGTTGTTCAACGTCACTGAAACGCTGTTCGCCGAAACCGACCAGGATAAATTGCTCGGGCTTATTGCCGACGCGATTCGCGATCATCTTAATTGTTCGAATGTTGCATACTATCGCGTCGAAGGTGCAACCGTCAGCGCGGTGGCGCAGGTTGGCAAAGCGCTCCCCGTCGAGGCAGACCAAACCGCCGCCGGGTTGATCCGCCGCGTCGCTGACGACCGGGATCCGATGATCATCCACGCGTCGGGACCGGGCGAGGCGGAGGCGCAGTCGCTTCTTTCCACGCTTGGGCTTGGTTCGGTCATCCTCATTCCTATCCCCCGCGCGAACATGAACAGCGTGCTGTTCGCCGGGCGCGATTCATCCGGCGCGCAATTCCGCGGCGCAGATTTGGAATTATTTTTCGTGCTGGCGCGGCAGGCAGTGGTCGCGATGGAAAACGCGCGCTTGTATGCTGACCTGCGCGATACACTTCGCCGCGTGGAAGAATCGCAACAGGCATTGTTGCGCGCGGAAAAAATGGCCGCGGCAGGCAGGCTCACCGCGTCGATCGCGCACGAAGTGAACAACCCGCTTCAATCGGTGCAGAATTGTTTGCATCTCGCCGGGCGCGAAGATCTGCCAGCCGAAAAGCGGAAGGAGTATTTCGAACTCGCACGGACTGAACTCGACCGTTTGATGAAGACCATGCAGCGGATGCTCGAGTTCTACCGCCCCGGCACGGTGCGCGTGGAGCATGTGGATGTGCTCGAACTGCTCAACCACGTGATCAGCTTGACCTCGCAACAACTACACCAGCGAAATATTCAGATCAAGGCAAACCTACCGGAATCGCTCCCGCCCATCTATGCAGTGAGCGGACAGATCCAGCAGATCTTCATCAACTTAATTCTCAATGCGCACGACGCCATGCCCTCCGGCGGGGAACTGGAAATTACCGCGCGGGGCTTGAACGGCGGCGTTGAATTGACCTTCAGCGATAACGGTCCCGGTATCCCTGAAGACCGGCGGAACAATATCTTCGAACCGTTCTTCAGCACAAAGGAAGGTGGCACCGGCTTGGGGCTGACAGTGAGTTACAATATCGTCACCGCGCACGGCGGGACATTGGACTTGGTGGATCGCGACGAGCCGGGAGCATGTTTCCGATTATTTTTACCTACGGGAGATAAACAATGAAATCGAATATCCTTGTTGTTGACGATGAGCCTGTGGCACGCCAATCCATGAGCGACATTTTGCGGCTGGAGGGATTTGCCGTCAATTCGGTTCCGAATGGACAATCAGCCATTGAATACGTTCGCACGCATCCTGTTGAACTGATGATCGTTGACCTGCGCATGCCCGGCATGGACGGTTTGGAAGTCGTGCAAGTCGTCAACCAAATTTCACCGGAGACTGAAGTCGTTTTACTCACCGCATTCGCGACGACCGAATCCGCGATTCAGGCGTTGCGCTTGCGCATCCATGATTATTTGCTCAAGCCCGCCTCACCTGCCCAGGTGATCGCGAGCGTAAAAAAGGGACTCTCCCGCCGCGACGCGCGTTTGAAAGCGCGCGCGGGCAACGCCGTCACTGAAGTAGATGAGGGCAATGCTGAGTTCACACTAAAAGATGGCACCTACATTGATCTTTCCCGCCGTTTGATTCGCAAAAAGGACAACGTCATCCACCTCACCCCCGCCGAGGGACGCCTCTTGCGCGTGCTGATCGAAAACCCGGGGCGCGTCTATTCGCACCGCGAACTGGTCTTGCTCGTGCAGGGATACGACACTTCCCAACGCGAAGCCCCCGAAATTTTGCGCCCGCTCGTGAGCAGGTTGCGTCACAAACTCGAATCGTTTCCCTCGCTATCGGATCGCATCGTCAGCGTGCGAGGGACGGGTTATTTGTATGAGGGAGATAAGTAAAATTCCCCATCAAGGTTTATAATCGTGCTTAATGGCTAAACGATCAAAGATTCTTACGAGGGTGCTTTCTGGCTCAAGGAACATTGGTTTTTCGGATTTTATTTTACTTGTGGAAGGGTTTGGATTCAGACTTTCACGCGTGAGCGGAAGCCACCGTATTTATATTCACCCCAATGTCAAGGAGTTGGTCAATTTGCAAAATGTCAAGGGTCAGGTAAAACCATACCAGATCAAACAATTCATAAGCCTTGTCGAAAGGTACAACCTGAAACTGGAGGAAGAATGAAAGATTATCATATCAATATCTTTTATAGCAATGAGGATGAGGGCTATATTGCCGATATCCCTGACCTCGAGCATTGCTCTGCGTTCGGTGAAACGCCGGAGGAGGCATTGGCAGAGGCATTGGTTGCAAAGCGCGCCTGGCTTGATGCGGCAGAGGCGGAAGGGAAACCCATCCCTGAACCGCGCTATCGTCCCGCAATCTATCAACTCCCAGTTGCGGCGTAGATAAAATTGCAGCGCGAAGCGCCAGAAATTTTGCGTCCGCTCGTGAGCAGGTTACGTCACAAACTCGAATCGTTTCCCTCGCTTTCGGATCGCATCGTCAGCGTGAGAGGAACAGGGTATTTGTACGAGGGTGATAAGTAAACCATAAGACCTCCGAGAAATTCTCGGAGGTCTTATGTTATTAAAAAGCAGTTGATGTAAGGCGATACTTCTCAATTCGAACTTCCAGAGTTCACCCTTTCTAGCCCGCTGCCTCAACGAATTTTCGAAACAATTTCCTCGTCGGCTCTTGATCTGTCAGCCATTCGGGGTGCCATTGCACAGCGAGACCAAAGGCATGATCGGGTAATTCAACCGCCTCCACCAACCCATCCGGCGCGTAACCTGCAACCCGAAGCGCGGGCGCGATGTCTTTGAGTCCCTGGTGGTGATGGCTGTTGACTCGCAAAATCGGCTCGCCGAGCACATCGGCAAAGCGCGTGCCTTCCTCGATCTTCACTTGGTGAACCAAAACATTCCTCATATTGCCGGGGTACGAGTGATCGAGTGAGTTGGGAAGTTGATCTGGGAGATGCGTGTACAATGTCCCACCGAGCGCGACGTTTACCACCTGACATCCACGGCAGATACCGAGGAAGGGCTTGCCATCGTCCACTATGGCACGCGCCAGCTTCAATTCGAGAGAGTCGCGCTCAGGCTCCACGTCCGCGATGCGTGGATGCGCATCACCGGCGAAATGGTCGAGGGCGATGTCACCGCCGCCGGAGAGGAGAATCCCGTCGAGGCGGGCGTACAGCGCGTCCCAACCGTCGTCCGCGATCAAAGAAGGGATGAGCACCGGCACGCCACCAGCCTGCATCACCGCGTTTGCATACGCCTGTTGAAGCACGATGCGCGTTTGCCCGTATTCGTTATTCGCCAAATGTGTAGTTATTCCGATGAGTGGTTTCATATCCCCAATTGTAAAACAAAAAAGACCCGTGGGATTTTCAAAATCCCACGGGTCTGATCTTGCTAATTATCGAACTTCTGCTTGAGGCGGGCGGATTTGCCTGTGCGCCCGCGCATGAAGTACAACTGCGCCCGACGGACCTTGTTATGGCGTTCGACCACGACTTTATCAAGACGGGGCGAGCGGAGCAGGAAAGTGCGTTCCACACCCACGCCGTTGGATGCTACGCGTCGAACCGTGATGGATTCCTGCGACCCTCCCTTGCGGAGGCGGATGACCGTACCTTTGAATTCCTGAATGCGTTCGCGGTCGCCTTCCTTGATCTTCACGTGGACGTTGACCGTATCTCCCGCCTGCATGGCGGGGACTGAATCTTTGCGGGTGGCTTCGAGAGCCTTCAATACGTTTGACATGTAAACTTTCTTCCTTGCGGTGATATTGTTCGTTTTTTGAGCGACGGCGGATTATAGCATGGCTTTACGGGTTGGACAAGCCGGGTTCTAAAGACAAGTCCAGCCACAGAGGTCACAGAGAACTTTGAGAAATATCTCAAAATCTCAGTAGACTCTGTGGCTATGTTGTTGGAATCCTTACGAATACTTCCGTATCGCCAGCACCGCGTTGTGCCCGCCAAAACCGAAGGCATTGCTGATGGCAAGGGTAATTTTCTTTTCCCGCGCCTTGTTCGGGATGTAGTCCAGATCGCAATCCGGGTCGGGCGTTTCGTAATGGATCGTCGGCGGAAGAATTCCCTCGCGTACTGCCTGCACACAGAAGATTGCCTCCAGCGCGCCGGTCGCGCCCATCATATGCCCGGTCATAGACTTGGTGGATGAGATCGGGATGTTATACGCATGTTCGCCGAACGCGGCTTTGACAGCGCGCGTTTCCGATTTGTCATTGAGCGGCGTCCCAGTGCCGTGGGCGTTGATGTAGCCCACTTCGTCCGGGTTCGCGCCAGCCGATTCAACCGCCATACGGATCGCCGCCGCCCCGCCGACTCCCTCCTCGTGCGGTGCAGTGACATGAAATGCATCCGCCGTCGCGCCATACCCTGCGAGTTCAGCGAGAATCCGGGCGCCGCGGGCTTTGGCGAACGATTCGCGTTCCAAGACCAGCACTGCCGCACCTTCACCCATCACCAATCCATCGCGGTTCTTGTCGAACGGCTGGGGCGTCATCGAATAATCACTATTCCGCCGCGACATGGCACCGACGCGGTCGAACGCCGCCACACCGACTGAGCAGATCGTCGCCTCCGCCGCGCCGGCAATTGCCGCGTCGATCATCCCCGACCTCAGCATCATGAGAGCCGTTCCGATCCCATCCGATCCGGACGCGCAGGCTGACGCAACAGAAAACGCGGGACCTTTCATCCCGTGATCGATCGCGCTGAGTCCCGCGGCACCGTTCGCCATCAACATCGGGATCAAGAATGGGCTCACGCGCCGCGGTCCCTCCTTATCATTGACAAGCACAGCCTCTTCGAGCGCCGCAATCCCACCGATGGCGGAGGAAAGTATCACGCCGATACGCGTTGCATTCTTATCGTTGACCTCCAGCCCCGAATCGCCGAACGCTTGCTTGACAGCCGCCGCGCTCAATAGCTCAAACCGATCGCGTCGACGCGCATCACGCGGATCCATGTAGTCCTCGGGCTTGAAGTTTTTCACCTCCGCCGCAATATGAACATTATGTAGTTTTGGGTCGAAAAAAGTTATCGGACCAACGCCTGAAACGCCATTGATCGCGTTATTCCAAGACTCGTTCACGCTCAAACCGAGTGGATTTACCGTCCCCATGCCCGTAATGACGATTTTTTCCATGCGCACCTCGCAGTTCAGTAGTTTGGGTCAACAGTATTAACACTTGTCCTGACAACACGTCACGGACAGTATGGCGCATCCATCCCCAGGGACGGTTGGTACGGCTTTCGGAAACCGGCGCCGCTCCTCAACCCGCCAACGGACGGGTATCCTTCCAGCCATAGGCTTTTTCATGTAAAGACATACCGCCAAAGTCGATCATTCGCTCGCGCAGATAAACGCCGCCAAGCGACTCATAAAACCGCCGGTACGGATTCTCCGCCAGCACCCACACCAACATGGAAGAAATATCTTGAGCCAACAACCCCTGCACAACACATTTCACCAACTCCCTGCCAACGCCCTGGCGTTGAAATTTCTTCAAGAGATAAATTGCGAACAATTCACCGAGAAAACTACTGTCGCCGCTTTGTTCTTTCCCAAAATTCGCAAACCCAATAATTTGTCGGTCTTTAATAGCGACGATTGCACGGTGATACACATCGTTCGGATCGATCAGGGTTTGCTTCCATCTCTTGGCTCTTTGCTCAACCGATAATCGGTCTAGAAATCCATCAGACATCAATCCACGGTATGTCTCCAGCCACGCGTTCACATGGACGTGCGCAATTCCCTCTGCGTCAGTAACCTCAGCAGTGCGAATCAATATGCCATTCATTCCCCCGCCTTCGGAATGTATTCCCCTTCCACCCAAAACTCTCCGCTGGGACTCACTTCCTTTTTCCAAATCGGGACAATCTCTTTAAGTCGGTCAATTCCGTAGCGGGCGGCTTCGAAAACCCCGGTGTCGCGATGCGCGGCAGTGCAAGCAATCAGCACTGTAGGTGTTTTGGGATACAACTTTCCGATTCGCTGTACGATGGCAATTCCTTCGACCGCGGTCCACCTTGCACGGATTTCATCCGCCACTTGCTTCATCTTCTGTTCCGCCATCGGGAGGTAGGCTTCGTACTCAAGATATTCGGTTTCGTGCGCGTCGTCGCCAGAGGTCACTCCACGCACCATGCCGGTGAAAATCGCCGCCGCGCCTGTGGATGTCAACGTGATTCGCGCGAGGAGGTCGTTCAAGTCAATTTCGTTTTCGGTGATGGAATATATCGTTGGAAAGTTGGAGGGCTGCATGGTGAAGGTTAACCGCCCGAAACAGGCGGAAAGATACCAATTTCCGCGTTCGCAGGAATCACAGCCTCATCGAACGCGTACTCACGATCGATCGTGATCAATACACTCTTCAAGGATTCTTTCACCTTCGGGTAGTCCTCGGAAAGTTTGCTTTTCAACCCTTGTATCGTCAGGTCGGCGGGTATATCCAGTTCAAGCGATTTGATTCCCATCCGTTCGCGGATCGTGGCGAAGAACAGCAATTTAATTCGATTCATTAAATTAGATCCAAACATCATTCGGCGCGGTTTTCTCGCTGATGACATCGCCAGTATTAACTGTACCAGCCGGCTCGACCAACAAAATATGACACTCTTCATTTGCGATTGGCTTGTGTTCAACTCCCTTGGGAACGACGTACATTTCGCCTTCGTTCAAGGCAACATGCCCATCGCGAAAATGGATGTCGAGCATGCCATGTAACACAAGAAACACTTCGTCCGTCTCAGGATGGTCGTGCCAGACGAATTCTCCCTGCACCTTGACCACTTTGAAATGATAATTGTTCATCTGCGCGATTATTTTCGGCGACCAATGTTCGGAAAATTTAGCTAACTTCTCTTGAAGATTGATTGGAATGATTTTCATTTTTCTTATCTACCTGTCTATCTCTCATTCACCACGTCGCCAGACTGTCCGCCATGTTTTTCGATCAAGCGAATGTTTTGAATCTTCATCGTCTTTTCGGCGGCTTTCGCCATATCGTAGACGGTGAGCGCAGCGACCGCGACGGCGGTCAACGCTTCCATTTCAACGCCGGTCTTACCGGTGACCTTGACCGTTGCAGTGATGATCACGCCGGGGAGCGATTCGTCCAATGCGAGATCCACATCCACTTTCGAGAGCGGGAGCGGATGACAAAGGGGAATCAGGTCGGAGGTCCGTTTTGAGGCGGTGATTCCCGCGATCTGCGCAACGGTCAACACATCCCCTTTTTTTATCTGCCCCGCGCGAATCAGATCCAGCGTTTCCATTTTCATGTGGACTTCGCCGCGCGCGACCGCGAGGCGCTCTGTGTCAGGCTTGTGGCTCACATCCACCATCTTCGCGTTGCCGTGCTCATCGAGATGAGTCAATGTATTTGGCATAACAAGATTATATCGTAGTAACGACACCGCGAAGTGCCCTGTGGGTAACTCGTTACTACGATATAATTTCGCACATGGATAACCTGCTCGGACGGCAGTTGAATTACACCGTCCAAACACCCGTGTACGAAGGACCTCTCGACCTGTTGCTCGACCTGATCGAGCGCGCCGAATTGGACATCACCGCTCTTTCGCTTGCAATGGTGACCGACCAGTATCTTGCGTACATCAACAACCTGCCCGAGTTGGATGCAGACGAGATCTCCGCATTCCTGGTGATCGCGGCAAAGTTGTTGCAGATCAAGTCTGAGGCATTGCTGCCGCGGCCCCCTGCGCGCGAGCCTAACGAGGATGATGCCGGCTCGTCACTGGTAGACCAGTTGAAACTCTACAAGCGATTCAAAGAGATCGGTGGATGGATGCACGAGCGGCAGGATGCAAACCTGCGGACGCACCTGCGCATCGCCCCGCCGCCGAAAGTGGAACCAAAACTCGACTTGTCGAATCTTACGCTCGAAAAATTAGTGAGCGCGGCAGAAACGGCGTTTGCAAAAGAAAGGTCGAAGGAACCGCTCGGGACGATCATCGCACCGCCGCGTGTGACCATCCGTGAAAAGATCGATCTAATCTCAAAGATCATGAAGGACGTGCAACGATCCACGTTCAGCGCTTTGGTGAACGACGGCGCTTCGCGGCTGGAGATCGTCGTCACATTTCTGGCGATGCTCGAACTCATCAAACGCTATCGAATTGACGTCCATCAAGAGGGATTGTTTAGCGACATCGAGATAAATCGCACGACAGACTGGAAAGATGACGAGGAATTGGAGCTGGAGTTTGAGTAGAAAAGCAAACGGCATTCAGCGATCAGCCGTCAGCGCGGCTGGTCGTTTTTATTTAAGTGAAGTTTTGTGATCCACAAACTGATCAACGCTCCAATATTGTCAAAAATTAACACATCCCACACGGACGGAGTTCTACCGGGTACGAACGACTGATGTACCTCATCGGTAGCGGCGAAAAGGAAGGCAATCAACCAGGCGTACCAAACGCGCTCACTTCGGAATTCAAACGCATACCAAACCCAAAACGATAAGACCGCATATTCGAATACATGGCCCGTCTTTTTGATGATCCAGTCAGCAAATCCAAAGTGCGGAAGCTCACTCGAAGGCTGGGAGGAAAACCAGAAGATGACCGCCATGGTCAGCAAGGCGGGAAGCCATTTGGAAAACAGAATCTTTCTCATAACACAAAAGTTAGTGCGGCAGTTGAACTGCCGCACTAAACAAGATTAAGTATCTTGCAAACTGATCGCCACCGTACTGCTCCCATCACCCAGATCGACACTTTGAATGACAACCGCCTTGCCGCTGGGATCGCCGTCGAACACGAT
>DAOTZF010000021.1:0-8217 GCA_034434415.1 Anaerolineales bacterium
CAACAAACCGAGGTGGATTTATTATCCACCGGCGCGAGTGAAACAACCCCTGGAAGCGTAAAGAATTGGGGAGACTTGAAGATCACCACCCATGTTTCCGGCTTCCGCAAGAAACGCTGGTACACACATGAGAATCTCGGCGATGAACCGCTGGAACTACCACCCTCCGAATTGCAGACCACCGGCTACTGGCTTTCGCTTTCAGAGGAAACGGTGGCACGCCTGCGTGAAGCCGGTGCATGGACCAACGACCCGAACGATTACGGACCGGATTGGACGAAGATTCGCGAACGCGTCCGCACACGCGACCAATTCACCTGTCAGGTTTGCCGCGCAGTGGAGTCAAGCCGCCAGCACGATGTGCATCACAAAGTCCCGTTTCGCGCGTTCACTTCGAGGGAGGAAGCCAACCGGCTGGAAAATCTCACCACACTTTGCCCATCCTGCCATCATAAAGTGGAGCAAAATGTCCGCATGAGAAGCGGGTTGGCGGGACTCGCGTATGTGTTGGGCAACCTCGCGCCGCTCTTCCTGATGTGTGATTCGGGCGACCTGGGCAGGCATATCGAACCGGCCGAAAATCAGACCTTCGGTCCACCGACAGTGGTGATTTACGATTCTGTCCCGGCGGGGATCGGGTTCAGCCAGAAGTTGTTCGAACTGCACAATGAGTTGATCGCCCGCGCGCTTGAACTGGTGAGCGCATGTCCCTGCACGGACGGCTGTCCTTCGTGCGTTGGACCCGGCGGGGAAAATGGAGGCGGGGGCAAACAGGAATCTCTGGAAATCTTGAAACAGTTGACGATTGGAACATAAAACACATCGCTATCGTTAAGGGGGAGAAGGAGGATGCCATGCTTACAAAAGTTTTCAATGTACTGGTCACAGGTCTTGCCCTGTTCAGCGTGCTTGCCGCATGTTCAACGGGAACGCAAGTCAGCACGCCAACGCCGGTCATCACTCCTTCCAATCAACCTCCTGTCAGCACTCAGGTGACGCTGGCTTCCATCTCGTTCAAGGAGGATGGCTCCTCGCCGCGCTACACCATCACCGTTCAAAGGCCGCGGCTGGCTGGCAGCGAAGATGAAAGGGTGATCAAATTCAACGAGCGGGTGAACGAGTTGATACAGGGTGAAATCAACTACTTCCGTGAAAATATCCTGGCGCACATGTCCACCTCGCCTGTTTCATCGGGCAGTTTCTTCGATGTGGGGTACAACCTCGTGTATCAACGCGGGGATCTATGGTCGTTCAAATTCAACTTTAATGGTTATGCCGACGGCGCGGCTCATCCCTTCCATTACAGCCGGACGCTGAATTACGATCTGGAACAGGGACACAAACTTTCGCTCAGCGATCTGTTCACCGAAGAGGCTGGTTATCTCAAAGCCATTTCGAGTTATTGCATAGCAGAGTTAAGCAGGCGCGACATCGGCTTTTTTGGCGGGTTCGAACGCGGCGCAGAACCGACCTCTGAAAATTACCGCAACTGGAATATTGCCAACGAAGGCTTGCTCATCACCTTCGACGAGTATCAGGTTGCGCCGTATGCGGCGGGAGCACAGACCGTGACCGTGCCGTACGGCGAATTGCGTCCACTCATCAACTCGCAGGGACCGCTAGTCTTGGTGTTGCGGTAAGCATCACTGGGAGTGTCCAGGGTAAGAAGTGAAAACCTTTCTTTGCCACAGAGACCGCAGAGTTGGCTGAGAAAAATCTCAAAATTCTCTGTGCGCTCTGTGGCTAAACACGCGTAGTTGGACACTCCCGCGTCACAATCTCCAGCATTCTGTGCCCAGTTCAATCGAAATAAAAATCGCATATAATCACCTCGATATGGAAATCCAGGAATCGGTGCATCACATCGTCTCAAGCCACCAGACTTTGGCATTTGCATCCCATAATTAAAGAACGATTCACAAGGAGATGATGTGCCAGACGTCCAAGCTCCAACCTACCAAACCTATTTTGTAGACCTGCCTCTCTCACGCCTGCACATTCTCGAAACCGGTGAGGGCGAACCGCTCATCATGGTTCCCGCCACCATTTCAGAATGGGAAGATTGGCTTACCCTCGCGCAGTTCATGGCGCAATGGTTCAAGGTCTATTTCTTCGAATTGCCTGGGCACGGACAATCTACACCTTTCGATGCGCGATTCTCCAGCCATCAGGTGGCGGAACTCGTGGAACAACTCGCTGACAAATTGGGATTCGAACGCTTCAACCTGATGGGGTTTTCGTTCGGCGGCATCCTCGCCATGCGCGTCTTCAAACGCCTCTCGCATCGGATCGACCGGCTGGTGCTGATCGCACCGTGCCTGGGGAAAAGCGCGCTTCCTTATTCAGAAACCCGGCTACGGATGTTACATCGCGTTGTCCGGCATTTCGAGCGCCCGAAAATCCGATCGGGGTTCGTTAAGTTTGTCCGCAACCCTCACACGATCTCGCTCGCCATTTCCGTTGTTCGATTGGTCGGCAGGCTTGAACGCACAATACCGTTGAAACGAAAATTACCGCACATCACGACCAGCACTGTAGAAGTTCTCACGGCACAGATCAACGAGATCCTCACGACCGAGTTCGATGTGGAACCGACAAAACATGAAACGCCGTGTTACTTTGCCATGTCCATCTACGATCCCCTCCTGCGATTCGATACCACACTCGGCATCGCGCAGAATCATTTCGGCAACCTGAACACCGTGCGACTCACTTTTCCATTTCACCAACCCCCGAGACCCTTCACCTTCGAGGAGTTGAACGACGGATTCTACAACACGGTCGACTCGTTCATGCGCGTGAACGCTTGAGATTCAAAGCCATGTCCACACAAAGAATCGTCGTCATCCTCGCTGTCTTGATCACGTTCATTATTATATTGATCTACCGCGAACCCATCAGCGCGTGGCTGCGATGGTTCAGTGACATCGATGCCGTGATCGAAACCATTCGCGGGTATGGTTTGTGGGGACCTGCCATCCTCTTCCTGCTCTTTATCCTGCAAGCCTTCCTTGCATTCATTCCCGGACAGGCGCTGATGATCGGCAGTGGAATCATCTACGGTTTCGCCGGCGGATTCCTCCTCACATGGACGAGTCTCGTTATCGGCGGGCAGATCGCGTTCTGGCTTTCGCGCAAGTTCGGGCGTCCCTTCGCTGAAAAATGGATCGCCGCCGATGTGCTCGATCGCTGGGATAAAAGCGCGGCGGGTCAGGGCATGGCGTTTTACGTGATCGCGCTTGTCATGCCTTTTGTACCCAACGATGCTATGTGCTACATTGCCGGTTTGGGGAGCATGTCCTTCAAACGTTTCCTGCTCGCAAACATGTTGGGGCGCGGCATCGCCAGCCTGTTGACCGCCACTGTCGGCGCAAACCTGGTTGAAGTGCCGGCTATTCTTTGGGTATTTATTGTGGGTTTTGTAGTGTTGGGTGTTGCAGGTTGGATCTTCGCCAGACGAATGCAAAAAAACACATCGACCGATTAACTTCGGATTTCGTACGGCACGCCGCGCACATGCCATTCCCGTCCGTTCGCTTCACACCGGACATGAACCGGTAACAACTTCGCCGGAACGCCTGAATTCGGAATCCACATCCTCCCCTTTTTTGGAAGAATGAACAAGCCGTTGTCATCACCGATCGGCGTGAAATTATCGTTCGGTTCCTGATGAAAAACAGACAAGCCTAATCGCTCGCAAATTTCGCTGGCAAATGGAACCACATCTTCCGAAGGCAACCCTATCTCACTGACATTCAAAATTTGACTGCTGTGGAATTCGCCTTCGACAGGATTCTTCAAATCCCGCCGCGCGATGAACTCAAGCACATTCCCCGCCGCATCGTTGAAGTAGACCGAGTGCGAATTCCAACTGGTTGAATCGAATTCATCTTTGCCGTTCTCGTCGTGGAGCAGGGGAACGCGCTCGGCGATCCATGCTTTCGCCGCCAGGAGTTGATTCGCTGGAATGTTGAACGCGAAGTGATACGCGCCGTCGAAATCGGATATTGACTTCCTAAATATCAAGACAGTCGCGCCTGCCTGCACTTTCAATTGACCGGCAGATAACTCCACAGGCAATTCAAGCACATTGGAATAATACTCATGCTGTGCTTGCAACTCTTTCGTTTGTAACTCAAGCCATTTAATATACATCTTTACACTCATCGACGAGCGAACCAGCAGACTAACCGACTATTCCTCCCGCATCCACCTTTTCACCGCCTCGTGCGGATGTTCGTACTTCGCCATCGCATCCAATAATTTCTCAGGGTCAGAGTCGCATGAGATCGAATCGCGATGTTCCTTGAAAACAAAGCCTTCAGCTACCGCGTGGTCCATGGCGGCGAGCAGGGGCGCGTAATAATCTCTCACGTTTAGTAAACCAACGGGTTTTTGATGCGCGCCGGTCTGCGCCCATGTGATGGTTTCGAATAACTCATCGAAGGTGCCAAATCCGCCGGGGAGCGCGATGTAGCCATCCGCCAGTTCGTGCATGCGTGCTTTGCGTGCATGCATATCGAGTGGAACATCCATACGGGTTAATCCGTCATGTGCAAGAGCCGGCGTATTCATGGAAGGAATAATGACACCGATCGCTTCGCCTCCCGCAGAAAGCGCGCCATCCGCTACGGCACCCATCAGGCCGGTCTTCCCGCCGCCAAATATCAGACGAATCCCTTTTTGGGCGAGGAGAACGCCGAGGGAACGCGCGGCAATCGTATAGTCGGAATGAACCGAATCGGAAGATCCGCAAAAAACGCATATCGATCGCATGAAATTCATCCTTTGGTACTGTACAAAGAACAAGTAAGAAATATTGATGTTGCAATGAATTGTATCAGCGTTGTAAACAAACTCTAATCTTTTTCCTACAACGACTCGTTGGGCTTTTTGGTAGAATACATTCAAGTTTAGGAGATAAAATCATGGCTGGAATGGAGCGTTTCACACAGCGAGCAAGACGGGTTTTGAGCCTTGCACATCAGGAGGCTGAGCAGTCCCGCAACAATAATATCGGCACAGAGCATTTATTGTTAGGTTTGATGGATGAAGAAGGCGGAGTTGCAGGGCGCGTCTTGCGTGAACTCGGTATGACCTCGGATCGCGTGCGCGAAGTGATTCGCCGCGTGTCTGCCAGTTCGGTCGGGTTCGACCCCAGCCGCGTGGAACTCGCGGGCGATACACAACAAGTGCTCGAACTTGCCGTGGACGAAGCGCGCCGCCTCGGTCATCATTACATCGGCACGGAACACATCCTGCTCGGTCTGGTGCGCGTGGATGGTATTGCACTGGAAGTCCTGCGCAGACTCGGGGTAACGCCGGACCAGATCCGCCGGCAGACGCGGCGCGTGTTGAACGAAGCCGCTTCCTCCTCCCCCATGCCAGCTGGTGCCGGACCTGCGCGTGGCGCGCAACCCAACCAGAAAACCCCGCTCATCGACCAATTGGCATCTGACCTCACAACCAAAGCCGAAGAGAAGAAACTCGACCCGGTCATCGGGCGCCAGATGGAGATCGAGCGCGTGATTCAAATTTTGGCGCGCCGAACAAAGAACAATCCCGCGTTAATCGGTGAACCCGGCGTCGGTAAGACCGCCATCGTCGAAGGACTTGCCCAGCGCATCGTCGAAGGCGATGTGCCAGCCCCGTTGATGAACAAACGGTTACTGCAACTCGATGTCGGCTCGCTCGTGGCAGGCACTATGTACCGCGGTCAGTTCGAAGAACGACTCAAACGCGTGATAGACGAGTTGAAACAATCCGGCGCAATCCTCTTTATTGATGAAGTGCATATGCTCGTCGGCGCGGGAGCCGCAGGTTCCTCTGTGGACGCGGCGAACATTCTCAAACCCGCGTTATCGCGCGGTGAGTTGCAGGTCATTGGCGCGACCACGATGGACGAATATCGCAAGCACATCGAATCGGATGCCGCGCTCGAACGCCGCTTCCAACCCATCCAGGTGGATGAACCCTCCGAGGAAGAGACCATCCAGATCCTGAAAGGGATTCGCTCCGCCTATGAGGAACATCATCACCTTGTGATCTCTGATGAAGCGCTCGAAGCCGCCGCGCATTTATCCACGCGCTACGTGACCGAACGCTTCCTGCCTGATAAAGCCATTGACCTGATCGACGAGTCGTCGTCGCGCGTGCGCATGTACAAAAGTCCCGCCGCGAAAGAGGCGAAGGATCTCTTTGGTCAGTTGAGGCAGGCAAGACAAAACCGTTCGCTCGCACAAGAGGAAGGCAACAACGAAGATGTGATCGAATGGCAGGAACGCGAGACCGAACTCAGCGAGCAGATTGAACGCCTGCGCACCGGTTGGGATCGCGCGAACAGCCCGGTTGTTTCGGCGGAAGATATTGCCGAAGTTGTCTCCATGTGGACAGGTGTACCGCTCATGCAACTGGCAGAAGAAGAATCGCAACGCCTGCTCAAGATGGAAGATGAACTCCGCAAGGGAATCATTGGGCAGGATGATGCCATCATCGCCATTTCGCGTGCAGTCCGCCGCGCGCGCGCCGGATTGAAAGACCCGAAACGCCCGATCGGTTCGTTCATGTTCCTCGGTCCCACAGGCGTTGGTAAGACAGAATTAACGAAAACACTTGCCAAGTTCATGTTCGGCAGTGAAGAAGCCGCGATACAACTCGATATGTCCGAGTTCATGGAAAGGCACACGGCATCACGTTTGGTCGGCGCGCCTCCGGGATACATCGGCTATGAAGAAGCCGGTCAACTCACCGAAGCGCTTCGCCGCAGACCTTATTCGATCGTTGTGTTCGACGAAGTTGAAAAGGCGCATCCTGAAGTGCACAACATGTTGTTGCAGATCATGGAAGAGGGTCATCTCTCCGATGCGAAGGGGCGCAAAGTGGACTTCCGCAACGCCATCATCGTGATGACCTCCAACATCGGCGCGGATGTGATCAAGAAACAGTCCTCGCTTGGCTTCGCGCTCAAACGCGATGAAGTGACCGAAGAGAGACTTTCCTACGAGGACATGCGCAAGAAGTTGAACGAATCGCTCAAGCGCGCCTTCCGACCCGAGTTCATCAACCGCCTCGATGCAACGGTCATCTTCCGCGCGCTCAACAAGGAAGATATCCAGCAGATCGTCTCGCTCGAGTTGGATAAGGTAGCGGACCGCCTCAAGGAACATGACCTGATCCTGACAGCTACACCCGAAGCGCTCGCTACCCTCGCTGATCTGGGTTACGACACGGAGTTTGGGGCGCGTCCATTGAAGCGAGTTATCCAGCAAAAAGTGGAAGACTTGTTATCGGACCGTGTCTTGAGCGGAGAATTCCAACACGGAGATTCGGTGCTCGTGACGTTGAATTCGGAAGGCGAGATCGCTCTCGAACGCCATCCTATTCCCGAAGTTGTGGACGAGCCGGTATAAAACACATATCCTCTCGAAGTAGGGACAGGTTTCAGACCTGTCCCTACTTTTTTTATCTGTAATATTTTCTTAATAAGATTTCACCGATATGCTGCATCTCAAAGGCAGATCAAGAAAAAGGAGAAATTATCATGAATACCAATCTTCAAACTGCAACGTTGGCTGGGGGATGTTTCTGGTGCTTGGAAGCCGTTTTCGACGAGGTGAAGGGAGTCGAGGGTGTGGAATCAGGCTACGCCGGTGGAAAGATGACCAACCCAACATATCGACAGGTCTGCGAAGGGAACACAGGTCATGCTGAGGTGGTACAGGTGCATTTCGACCCGAACATCGTCTCGTACCGCGACTTGCTGAACGTGTTCTTTGCCATCCACGACCCCACTACGTTGAACCGTCAGGGAAACGACATCGGCACGCAGTATCGCTCCGCCATCTTTTACCACGACGATGAGCAGAAGCAGATCGCCGAGGGACTCATCAAGGAGTTGAACGCGCAGAAGATCTGGGATAAGCCCATCGTCACGCAAGTGGAAAAACTGGACAAGTTCTACATGGCGGAGGAATACCATCAGGAATACTTCGCGAAGAATCCCTACCAGCCGTACTGTCAGGCGGTCGTCGCGCCGAAGGTGTCGAAGTTCCGCAAACACTTCCTCGAAATGTTGAAGAAGCAACCGGCGTAGTTCATAATGAGACCCTTAGGATTTTGAAAATCCTAAGGGTCTAAAATTTGTTATACTTGCTGTCGCTCTATGGACGAAACTCAGACTCCCAATTTTCACATCCGCGATATTCCCATCTACGGGGA
>DAOTZF010000022.1:0-13940 GCA_034434415.1 Anaerolineales bacterium
AGCAGCATCACATTGTGGTCGGTGATTCCCCCCAGCGCGTACCGCCTCATCACCGAGATGACGTTGTGCCATGTGCCGGCGGTCAGCCCGTGTTTCTGCATCTGTTCGACTACTGCGTTGATGGCTTTGAGGAAATCGTCGCTGGTCGAGGTTTCGTTCAACGCCAGCAGGAACGAATCCCACGCGCGCCCGAACCCCTCGCGGAACGCGGTGCGGGAAGAATCGCGTTCCGTGATGCCCGCCGCGTTCAACAACGCGCGCAACGCGGCTTCGCGTTTGTTTTCCAGCCTGCCGGTCTTTGCCACATCGCGCGGCGCGACCGCGGCTTGCTTCACATTTTCGGGCAGGCACCCGCACGACCAGCGGATCAACAACTGCGTCGGCGTAACCGTCACCTTCTTCACGGTGCCGCCGTTGATCCGCGTCATCAACGCCTCGAACGCCTGTTTGCCCGCCGTGTAAAACGACTGCCGCACCGTCGTGAGCGGAACGCCGGTTGCTTGCGCCTCGCGTTGATCGTCGAAGCCTGCCACCGCCACATCCTCCGGCACGCGCACGCCGCGTTGTTGCAACGCTTCGAGCGCACCGAACGCCATGCGGTCGTTCGCCGCGACGATCGCCTGCACATGTGCGTTGCGTTCATCCAACAGCGTGAACACCGCTGCGCGTCCGCTATCGGAGGTGAAATCGCCATCGACTACAAGTTTTTCATCGAACGGCAGACCACGCGCCTTGAGTTCATCCTTGTATGCCTGAAAACGCTGTTCGGCATCCAACTGCCCTGCAATGCCGCGCACGAACGCGATCCGCTTGTAACCATGCACTTCGATCAGATGACGTACCTCGGCGCGCATCCCTTCCGCGTTATCAGGTACAAGCATGGACGCGCCTTCGAACTCCACCGATTGCGTCACCACCGGAACATCGCCAAACCGTTTGCGGAACTCCTTCAGATCGTCCGCGCTCACACCGTAGGCAACATCCGCGGTCAATATCAACCCGTCGAAGTGCGCGGGCTGGGCAAGATCATACAACCCGAAAGACCTCTGGCTGTTTTTTGAATCGGCGAACTGTTTCAAAACTCCCCCAACAAAATGAACCACGTTCACATTGGATTCTTCCGCCGCGTCGTTAATCCCCGCGATGAATTCCGCGCCCCAGGCGCGCCCCACCTGGGAGGCGAAGATTCCGATCGTTTTCCGTTTGGACGCAGGAGTCATCTCTTTTATGATTTCATAACGGAGTATATCGCTTCGCGCCGGAACCCAGCCTGATTCTATAACTTACAGATTTCTCAGGCGGATGGGGAAAGCGACAGGCACATCTGCCATTGTGAAAGTTGCTCAAGCTCAAATCCCGCGCGCTCGAACACACCGCTCAACTCTTCGGGGTAGACCGCCGGGACGTGCCATGTACGCCCGGTGAACTTTGCGATCACTTGTTTCAACACATGTGTGCCGAGATTCATTCCGCGCGCCTGCGGCTCCACCAACACCGACCAGATCACCACATGGTCCGCTTCGGGGTTCGACACCGCGACATATGACTGTCCGTTGGAATACGCGCGGACCGGCGGGGTCATTTGTGCAATGGTCTCGCCGGATATCTGCCACGGAAGATCGCGCAAACCAAACTGCGAGACGAGCGCGCCCATCTCGCGCAAGTCGATTTCTTTCAATTCCTCCGGCTCCAACTCGATCGCTTCGCGTCGGATGAAGCCCACCAGCCTTCTCATGGTTTGGAAATTGAATTTCTCATACAAATGCACCGCGGCATCGTTCTGCTCGATCACTTCGAGGGTCATTTCGTGGTCACCGCGTTCGCGCGCCTGCTGGATCAATTTTCCCATAAGCCATGAGCCCGCTCCTTTGCCGCGCAATCCCTTTGAAATTCCCATCGCCGCGAGCCGACTCACCCAGCCGCGGCGTGCGATCAACGCCACACCTTCCGGTTTGTCGTCCACACATAGGAGGCGGCTCGCTGTCAGGTCGATGCTGTCTTTGCGAACCATGGCAAGGAATTGCGGAACGTTGAGGTGGATGGGAACGAGGTAATCTTCAAAGCCGCGATTCAGCGCCTGGACAAGATCAGGCAGAGGCTGGTCTGAAGCGGTTTTGAGGTCAAAATTCATGTGCCAGATTTTACCCGCATCCAATGTATAATCCGCCCGTTCAAAGAGGACAATTTCATGACAGACTTGAAACGTGTCGCAACAAAAATTACAACCACCCTGTTCATCGCGCAAAGCCTTGCCTCGGCGGGTTTTATCGCCGCGGCGGCGATCAACCCGATCCTCGGCGCAAAACTTGCACACCATCGTTCGCTTGCTACACTGCCCACAGCAGCGTATTTGTTAAGCGGCGCTCTTTCGGCTTCCGCGTGGGGCTACCTCATGGATCGTATCGGTCGGCGAAATGGAATTGTGCTGGGATTATTGATCGGGGTACTCGGTAATGCGCTTGTTCTGTTTGCAATTCAAACGGCATCCTTCTTTCTTGTCATCATCGGCTTGATGATGATGGGCGCGACCAATTCCGCCGTTCAACTCGGGCGGTTCGCCGCGGCGGAGGTGAACCCGCCGGACCGGCGCGGGCGCGCGATCTCGGCTGTGGTGCTCGGCGGCGTCATCGGCACGATTCTTGCGCGCCTTTCGGCGGTGCCGATGAGCGATTTCGTCGTGAGCATCGGCTGGGATGAACTCGCAGGCGCGTATCTCACCACGCTTGTATTATTCGCATTTGCTTCCGTCTTTGTGTTTGCTGGTCTGCGCCCCGACCCGCGCGACGTGGGCAGGGAAGTTGCAAAGCAATATCCCGAATCGACCCCACAGGGTGAAGCGCGACCCATTTCGCAGATCCTTCGCCAACCTGCGGCGATCACTGCGGTCACCGCAATGATGCTCGGGCAGGTGGTGATGGTCGCTATCATGGTCATTACCTCGCTCCACATGGAAGATCATCAGCACGCGCGCAGCGACATTTACACCGTAATCTCGGCGCACACGTTCGGCATGTTCGCGCCGTCCATTTTTTCGGGCTGGCTGTTGGATAAAATCGGACGCGGCAGGATGATCCTGATCGGCTCATTGACGTTATTGTTATCCTGCATTACTGCCCCGCTCTCGCCAGATGTGTTGCCGCTTGGCATCTCACTCTTTCTGTTGGGCTTGGGTTGGAACTTCTGCTTTGTGGGCGGCTCGACTTTGCTTTCCGACCAACTCTCGCCTCTCGAACGTTCGCGCACACAAGGGACGAACGATTTTCTCGTGGGGCTTGCCTCGGCGATCATCAGCCTCTCCAGCGGATTCATTTTCGATGCCACGAGTTATACGATGATGGCGGTCATCGCGGGATTTTTGTCTCTGATTCCGCTGTTCTTATCGTTGTCGTACATGAGAAGCCGCAGGGTTTCGCCGGTTGGGTTGTGAAATGTAGAGCCGCAGAAAAGTAGACAGGTAGACACGTAAATACGTGTCTACCTGTCTACTTGTTTCCCTTTGTTTTAATTACCTATTTCCGTATCATCGTCAATAACATCTTGAAACGCGTCAACGCCTTCACCGCGTGCGGCTCGTTTGCCGGCATGATGATCGCATCGCCCGATCTCAGATGAAACGGTTTGCCTGAAATTCTGATCTCGGCTTCGCCGTCCAACACATGCGCGAGCGCATCGAACGGCGCGGTATGTTTGCTGAGTTCCTGACCCATGTCGAAGGCGAACAACGTCACGTTGCCCGCGTCCGCTTTGGTGATCTGGCGGCTGACAACAGAGCCTTCCTGATACACAACAAGTTCAGCGATATGCAAGACTTCCGATATAGGCGCAGTGGTCATTACTGTATTTCGATCTGATACCCGGCGGGCAGGCGCGTGTAACGCGTAGTGCCGGTGACGATCAGTATCGCTTGTTCGCCGGGTCCCAACGAAAGCGGGAATTCAGCCGTCTGGTCCGGGTTGATCGGGATGTACGTCACGGTGGTGGTCTCGCCTTTGACGATGATGGATAAGCGGTAGGTCTGCGGCAGGATATTTTCAACGCGCGCGAATCCTTCGGCGACCCAACCTCCATCGTCCGCTTCAAAATCGGACTGGTAGCCTGCCGCGTCCACACGGACATCGTCCAACAGGAAACCCTCGCCGTTCACCGCCGCATCGGTAATGTACTCGAAACGGATCTGAACCTTCTGCCCGGCAAACTGCGAAAGGTCAACCGATTCTTGCACCCAATCACCGGTCTGTCCGTTGTAGCCGCAACCATATGAATTGCCGGAGGGATCTTCGGTTGTGCAAGAGGGTGTGGTGAGAATCTGCCACGTCTGCCCATCGAGCGAGGCTTCAAGGAAGATGTAATCGTAATCGGTTTCGAGATCGTACCACATGGAATACGAGAACGTGATCGGCGCACTGACGTTCGTGAAATCGAACTCGCGCGTGAGGGTCATATTCGATTCGTCGCCCTTGTTCGACCAGAACGCGTATTTACCCGAATTCGGGTCGGCGGGCAAAAGCCCGACAACGGTGGAACCGCTGAACTTCAACAAATGATCGCCCGCGCACGAAATGGTGAAATAATCGATGCCGTATTGATTGACCGAGCCGCTTGCCGAGGTCGGGCAAGTGGAAATAAAGTCGGAGACCAAGATGTTTGGCGCTTCGGGATAATTGTTGTAGTGATAACGCCCGTCGCCAACGGATGAATCCTGAAGCCACATGGTCGCCGCCCAATCCATGAACACATCGTCGGCGGTGATGATGGCGCCGGTTAGAGGGTCAGTAATATTGAGTTCAGCGAGTGTCTGGTCGATGCTGGCAAGCCCGTTTTCAGAGTGGCGTACGACTTCCTTAGTGACATCTTCACCAAAGCGGTCAAGCAAATAGGCAAGATAGAGGAAGGATTGCCCATAGTGCGGTCCGTTCGAACCGGGGTTGGGCGACCAGTCGGTGAGGTTGATGTCTGGCTCGGTAACGTAGTAATAATCGAAGTAGATGGGGTATCCGTTCAACAATTCAGCCACCATCGAGAAGCCTTCGTTGATCCACGAAGACTCATTGCGGTCTACGTTGGCGTGGATCATGTGCTGGAACTCGTGCGCCAGCGTGCCATAGGTATCCTCCGCGCCCAGATCCATGTTGTCGGCATTGAAGAAGAACATCTCGTGTGCGTTCGAATATTCCTTAACCAGTGGATTGTACATATCGGGCGTGGAAAAATACCCCGCGTTCGAAAACCCGGTGCCGCGCACGTACAAAATGAAGATACGCGGGTCTCCGTCCACGCCAGGATTCGGTTCACTACCGAAGAACTCGCGGTTGGTCGGGTACATCTGATTCTCGAAGGTGTCGCCGAGGCGTTTTAGATCGGCTTCATCGTATCTCACGCCATTTTCGATCCAGAAATAAATGTGATCGCCAACGTAGCGCAGGGTGGCTGTGGCTTGGAAGTTCGTTGTTGTGTCCACGTTCGTCACCCAAAAGGTTTCCTGGTCGCCCAGGTTGTAGGGGTTCGAGGGAACCGTGGTCGGCACATTGCAAATGTTTTGCAGGCGGCACGCCAGTTCGTACGGATTGTTTTCAGGCACAAGCGTATTGCTCAGCGTTTCAACCGTCTCCGTTAAAGTTGTATCGGAGGTAGGGGTCGGGCGTTCGATCTGCGGCGTAGGAGAGGGGGTTACGAATATGTCAATGGGAGGCAGTGGAGGCAATTGCTGGGATGCTTGATAGATGACCACCCCTGCCGCGGCGATCACGGCGCATGTGCAACAAAGAAGCACTGCCACGATACCGCCGACGATTTTCGTTGTATTGTTCGATTCCATGAAAGTTTTTTCCTTGATTTAATTCCGTGCATCGTACCGTGATTGAATGAATTTTGTATGAGTATAAAGTTGCGGGAGCAGTCGGACTGCTCCCGCAACAATGGTGCTCTTGCGCACAAATGATCTACGCCTCGGCGTGTTGTTCGCTCTTCTTTTTCTTTTTCACCGGCTCGGCGGTATGGAAAATGATCTTGCTTTCCTTCTCATCCACATCCACCTGAACGGCGGCTCCGTCCTTGAATTTATTACCGAGCAGTTCCATCGAAAGCGGACTCTCGACATGCTTTTGTATGGCTCGTCGCAGCGGGCGGGCGCCGAACGCCGGATCGTACCCTTCCTTCGCCAGCCACCTGCGCGCCGCGTCGGTCAACTCGATCGTGATGTTGAATTCGTTCAGGCGGTCCTGCACTTCGTTCATTTGGAGAACGACGATCTGCTCCATTTGTTCGAGCGACAGCGGCGAGAACATGATGATCTCGTCGATGCGGTTCAGGAACTCGGGGCGGAACGCGCCCTTCAATGCCTTCTCGATCTTGTCATGCTGGTCGCGTTCCTCGTCGGTTGCTTTCGATTGCAAAAAGCCGAGAGTGCCGCCTTTTCTCACGTATTCGGTGCCCAGGTTCGAGGTCATGATGAGAACCGTGTTGCGGAAGTCCACCACATTGCCTTGTCCGTCGGTGAGACGGCCGTCATCCAAAATCTGGAGCAACGCATTCCAGACTTCGGGATGCGCCTTCTCGATCTCATCGAACAGGATGACCCGGTACGGACGCCTTCGGACTGCCTCGGTCAACTGACCGCCTTCCTCATACCCAACATATCCCGGAGGCGCGCCGAAGAGTCGACTCACCGTGTGCTGTTCGCGATACTCCGACATGTCAATACGCACGAGCGCATCTTCATCGTCGAACATGAACCAAGCCAGGGCTTTCGCCAATTCCGTTTTGCCCACACCCGACGGACCGATGAAGATGAACGAACCGATGGGGCGCGACGGATCCTTCAAACCGCTTCGTGCGCGACGAATGGCATCTGATATGGCATGGATGGCTTCCTCCTGCCCGATGATGCGTTCGTGCAGGCGCGTCTCCATGTGGAGGAGTTTTGTGGACTCGGTCTCGAGCATTTGAGTGACGGGGATTCCCGTCCACTGATGCACGACCGAGGCGATGTCTTCCACGTTGACCTCTTCATCCAACTGGTGTTCGACCTCCCACTTGCTGCGCTTATCGTTGTATTCCGATTCGAGCCGCAGGCGTTCAGATTTCTTCCTCGCCGCGAGTTCATAATCACGCGCCACACCGGCCTGTTCCTCTTCAGCCTGTAATTTGTCAATTTCGCTTTTCATTGCCTTTAGATCGGGCGGCATCGAATACAACGCCACTCGTAATTTCGCGGCGGCTTCGTCCATCAGGTCGATGGCTTTATCGGGCAATCGCCTGTCGGTTACATAACGATCCGCCAGTCGTGCCGCGGCAACCAGCGCATCATCCGCAAAGCGGACCTTATGATGCGCCTCGTAACGGTCGCGCAAACCCTGCAGCATCTTGATCGTATCGTCCACACTTGGCTCTTCCACGTAGATCGGAGCGAAGCGCCGTTCAAGAGCCGCATCTTTTTCGATGTATTTGTGATATTCATCCAGCGTGGTCGCGCCGATGCACTGCAGTTCGCCGCGCGCCAGGGCAGGTTTGAGCATGTTCGAGGCATCCATCGCACCTTGTGCCGCGCCGGCACCTACGACCGTGTGAAGCTCATCGATCATCATGATGATGTCGCCCTGCGCACGCTGGATCTCCTCCACGACAGCTTTGAGCCGCTCTTCAAATTCGCCTCGGAACCGGGACCCGGCGATCATCGCGCCCAGGTCGAGGGCAACCACGCGTTTGCCGCTCAAAATCTCCGGCACATCGTTATTTGCTATCTTCTGTGCAAGACCTTCGGCAATGGCGGTCTTGCCGACGCCGGCATCGCCGATCAATACCGGGTTGTTCTTCGTGCGGCGGGATAAAATTTGAATCAGCCGCATAATCTCATTGTCACGCCCAATGACTGGGTCGAGTTTGCCCTCGCGTGCCAGTTGGGTCAGGTCGCGTGAATATTTGTCCAACGTGCGGTAGCGCGACTCAGCCTGCGGGTCGGTGACGCGTTGACCGCCGCGCAAATCTTGCACAGCTGAAAAGACGCGATCTCTTGTCAGCCCTGCGGAATCCAAAATGCGGGCAGCTGGTGTGTTGCGTTCCGTTAGGATGGCAAGGAAGATGTGTTCGGTGGAAATATATTCGTCTTTGAGTCGATTCGCTTCCTCGTTGGCAAGATCGATGATCCGCTTCACGCGCGGCGTGATGAAGATCTGCCCCGCGCCGCCGCCGAAGATGTTGGCTTTCGGGCTGGCGCGCAAGGTCGCGTCGAGCCGTTCGGTCAATGCTTCCGGGCTCACGGTCAATTTTTCCAAAATTTGGGGAATCACCCCGCCGGGCTGTTCGATCAACGCCAGCAGGATGTGTTCAGTATCAATCTGGTTATGCCCGTAACGCTGGATGATCTCCGCGGCGCGTTGGGCGGCTTCCTGTGCTCGTTCTGTAAATCGGTCAAATCGCATCATGGGATCGGTTCCTTTATAACGAAGAGACCCTAAAGGTCTCATAGACCTTTAGGGTCTGGTGTGACAGGGGCGATTATAACAAACACCGCATTGGCGGTCTGTCAATGCGGCGTAAGAGGTGTGTTGGAATTTGAACCGCGGTACATCTCGGAACATCAATCCGCCGCTTCGACGGGTTCGGGTTGATGCGGTTTGACTTTGAACAACTTGAATGCCCACTGCACCGATGGACCGATCAACAATGCAAAGACGACCGTCCCGATCCCCAGCGGACCGCCCAACATCCAACCGATGAACACGACGGTAATTTCGAGGATGCCACGCGCGACGCGGATACTGACACCGGTGACGCGGTGAATTGCAAGCATCATGCTATCGCGCGGACCGGCGCCCGCGTCCACGCCGATGTATACCGCTGTGGCGATTCCCTGCACAAGGATGCCCGCCAGAAAGAAAATACTCTGTAAAAATAAATTGCCCTCGATGGATGGAAGGAGCGACAGACACAGATCCAACCAGGGACCGATGCTGAGAATGTTCCCCAGGGTGCCCCAACCCACTTTTTCGCGCATCGCCAGCGCGAGGATCAGAACGGAAAACCCCACATAGACCGTCATCTGCCCAATGGTTATTTTGAAAATATCCGCCAGCGCGACTTCGAACACGAGCCATGTCCCCGTCCCAAGTCCGGCGCGCACGACGAGCGCGATCGCCAGACCGTAGAGGAGGAATCCGATTTGGATGACGAGAAAGTCGCGAATGAATGTGTTCCAACGAATGGGTTTGAGCATGGGTCTCCTGTATTATTCGCGCTTCGACTGCGGGACTGATGAACACAGCCCCTCCGCTCAGCGCGGGAGGTCACGATATTATCACCCATGATACACTTTCGCCATGCAAAAAATAGTTGAAGCAATGAAAGATCATTTCACCATCAGCACCGACCCCGCGCGCCTCAATATTGATTCGATCTGCGATTTTCTCTCACGCTCCTATTGGGCAAAAGGACGTCCGCGCGAAAAGATCGAACGCTCGCTTGCCAACTCACTTGTATTCGGTTTATACGATGGGGATAAACAGATCGGCTTGGCACGCGTCGTCACTGACTACGCAACCTTCGCATGGCTGTGCGATGTATTCATTGACGACTCGTATCGCGGAAAAGGTCTGGGTAAGTGGTTGATGGAAACCATTCTCAGCCACCCGGACTTGCAAGGCTTGCGCCGCTGGCTCCTCGCCACGCGCGACGCGCACGGGTTATACAGTCAATTCGGGTGGAAACCCCTTGAAAAACCTGAACGGTGGATGGGAAAGTTTTCAGCGGAGTGAGCAGGATCTCAAATGCGAATTGCAAAAAAGACTGGAAGTTCCAGTCTTTTTATTTTCAGTACGCCCTACTTCTCATCCCCCAATGACGAAATCGCGCGCAACAGACCGAACACCAACATACCGAGTTTCAAACCCTCGCCAGCGGTGAGGGCGGTTTCGCTTTCGTTCTTCTCCGCGCGGCGGTTGAGCAACAGCGCGGCGATGAGGCCTGCAAACGCGCCCACGAGTGCGCCGGTGAGTAATGTTCTGCTTTTGTTCATGGATTATTTCCTTTTCAACTTTGCTCCCGCCGCAGTCCGCGGCGGCGGGGACGCCGCCTAGAGCGAAAGAGTTACTTCCTTCCAAAAAATGCTTTGATGCTCGCCCCGATGCCATCGAGGAAAAGCACCGGCTTGACCGCCATCTCGGTACCGCGTTTAACGTACATGGCGGCTTTGTTGACATAATCCTGCGCGAGACCGGTGTAGGTCGGTGTAATGCCCAGCAACCGCTTCATCAAGTAAACCAGTGCAACGAGCAACGCCAGTAAGATCAAGCCTGCCATCATCACCGGGACAACGATCCAAATAGTGGAGATCGCCGCCCAGCGACCCACGTCACCACCCTGGTTGAACGTGGCGATGTTGATCAGCACGATCAACGCAATAATGAGCAGCGCGGTCAACGCGACGGGGAGGATGATCTGCCACGCCATTTCCCTGCGATGGCGTTTGTACGATTCGTGAACGGGTTGCGTGATTTTGGCTTTCATTGGTTGTATTTTACCTCACCAGCGCCCCACCGTCCCGCCTTCGGCGGAGACACCTCCCCCAAAATCCGACTGAAGTTCGTCGTCGGATATTGGGGGAGGACGGGAGGGGGTGACATGCCTCGCCCAGGCACGCCAAACTGCTCCGGCAAAGAGAGATGGACTTGACCGAAATTTTTTATTGATTGGGCGCAATGTATTGCGCCCCTACGAAATGTTATCTTCGATTCCGCAAAAAGGTCGGGATGTCCAGATCGTCCTTGTTCACAGGAGGCAGAGATGCAGATTTCGCCTCACCCGGCTGAACGTCCGCGTGAACCGAGACCGATTCGAGGGGACGTGAATATACATCTGCCTGTGTCCGCTTGTTCTCGCGCGTGTTGCGTTCGAGTGCGCGTCGCGGCATCGCGTTGCGCTCGAAGCCGGTCGCAATGACCGTGATGCGGATGTCGTCGCCCATGTTCGGGTCGATCACCGCGCCGAAGATCATGTTCACATCGGGGTGAGCCGTTTCGCGAATGATGGCCGCGGCTTGATTCACCTCGAAGAGGGTCATGTTCGGACCGCCGGTGACGTTGAACAGCACGCCGCGGGCGCCGTCGATGGTGATGTCGAGCAGTTTGGATGAGATCGCGTCCTCAGCGGCTTTCTTTGCGCGTTCGTCACCCGTGCCGGTTCCCACCGCCATGAGAGCGGCTCCGCCCTCAGACATGATCGCGCGCACATCGGCGAAATCGAGGTTGATGAGACCGGGGATGGTGATCAACTCGGAGATGCCTTGAATGCCTTGATGCAACACATCATCCGCGAGTCGGAACGCATCCTGCAACGAGGCGCGCTTGTCCGCGATCTGCAACAACCGGTCGTTCGGAATCGCGATCAATGTGTCGGCGTGTTCCTTGAGTTTGCCGATGCCCGATTCAGCCGATGACAAGCGCCGCCCGCCTTCGAACGTGAACGGACGCGTCACGACGCCAATGGTGAGCGCTCCGCTTTCTTTTGCAATTTGTGCAACCACAGGTGCCGCGCCGGTGCCGGTGCCGCCGCCCATGCCTGCGGTAACGAATACCATATCGGAGCCCTGCAAAACTTTATACAACTCGTCTGCCGATTCTTCCGCGGCTTTGCGTCCCACTTCCGGGTCGCCGCCTGCGCCGAGCCCGCGCGTGAGCTTGTCGCCAAGCCTGACGCGTGTAGGCGCTTTCGCAATGGTCAGGGCTTGCGCGTCGGTATTCGCGGTGATGAATTCAACGCCTTGAATGCCTTCGTCGATCATGCGGTTGACAGCGTTCGATCCGCCGCCACCGACCCCGATCACTTTAATGCGGGCGAAGGTTTCTTCTGTTTGTCTTGCGTGTTGCTGCTTACTGGTCGAGTCCATGATGAGCCTCCATCAAACATTGGTCTTATGATACTTGCTTTTGATTCCGTAGCGATAAATTTTAAGGGGAGCAATTTATCTGCCACAGAGACTCAGAGTCACAGAGTTTACTTTTTCTCTGCGTCTCCGCGTCTCAGCGGCAAGACTACGGCAAAATCCTTCCGACGATTTTCTTGATGAAACCAAAATTCATGCGCGATTCTCCTTTCCTGCGGCGGTTTCGCCCAATGCTCACATTTTCATCCTGCATCGAGACAACCCACTGCAACAAACCAACACCGGTGGAATACGCCGGTGATTTCAACCGATCCACAAGACCAGAGAGATTCTCCGGTTGCGCCGTGCGGACGGGGATGCCCAGCACTTCGCCTGCCACGCGTTTGATACCCGGCAATGCTGATGTGCCGCCGGTCACTACCATGCCCGCAGGCAGAAGACCGTCATAGCCGGAACGTTTGATCTCCTGCAATATCAGCGAAAAGATCTCCGCCACGCGCGCTTCGATGATCTCGGCCAGTTCCTGACGGTTGATCTGCACAGGTTTGTCCTCACCGAACGGCCGCACGGAAAAATATTCCTCCGAGCCGACTTCCGCGCGAACGGCATAACCCTGTTGCTTTTTCACTTCCTCCGCCTGCGCAAACGGGAGATGCAAACCATGCGCAACATCCTGCGTGATGTGATTGCCGCCAACGGCAAGTACCATCGTATGCCATACATCGCCGTTGACGTAGATCGCCAGGTCCGCTGTGCCGCCTCCGATATCGCACACAGCCACACCCATCTGACGTTCCTGTTCGGTGAGCACCGCTTCACCGGAAGCAAGCGGGTTCAACACAAACTCCTGGATCTTCACACCGCTCGCGCCCACACAATGGCGCAAGTTGTCCACTGTCGCGGCGGACGCAGTGATAATGTGCGCTTCCACTTCGAGGCGATAGCCATGCATCCCTTTCGGGTTGCGGATGCCATCCTGCCCATCCACAGAGAATCCGCGCTGAACAACGTGGATGATCTCGCGGTCGTGCGGGATGGCAACCGCGCGCGCCTGTTCCATCGCATGATCCACATCGAACTGCTCGATCACATTCCCGTTCACGGCGGTCGCGCCGCGGCTGTTCACCGACGACACATGCGCGCCGGCGATGCTCACCAACGCAGAGGTGATCTCCAAACCTGAAGTGGATTCCGCTTTCTTCACCGAACGCGTGATCGCCTGCGTTGCCGCGGCGAGATCAACGATGATGCCCTTGCGGATTCCATCCGAAGGTTCGATACCCACGCCGAGGATGCGGATGGATTTGTCATCCTCCACGCGTCCCACGAGGGTGCAGATCTTCGTCGTGCCTACATCGATGCCAACTACGATTTCTTCCATGATTATCTTTTCATCATTTCCTCGGTGGTCGAGTAGTTGCGAAGCAACGTATCGAGACCACCAGTAACTAAAGAAATTCCTGCAACAAGAATTTTCTTGAACATCGGTGGTTTCGGTACGCCCTCGGCTGTCGCCTCGGGCTACTCAACCACCGGAAATTCCTCGTTATTGACTCATCCTGTAATATGGCGCGGTCGGGTACGTCACATTGATCAACGCCGGGCGGATGCCGCGTTCCGTCAACGTGTTCACCATTTGTTCATACACGCGCATCTTCAGCTCTACATCGCTCGCGGTCGTGCCGAAATATGCGCGCCAGCCGCGCGGGTCGTTCCATCCGAAACCGAACGCTTCGTTGTATAAGATCACCGCGCCCGGCGGGACGTGCCATCCCAGTCCTTTCAATGCCTGAACCATCTCGACCGAGATGAACGGAGTCGGCGACAGTGGATCGGTCCCGCTTCCGATCACGGGTGGGGATGATTCAGCCACCACAGAGATGAGCCCGATCATTTCACCGCGCGGGCGGAACGCGACCCCGTCCTCCGCGATCCACGTGTATCCGCCTCCCTGCTCCCAGCGGATGACCGGCTTCCGTTCGAGCACATGCACGGTGAGTATGTTGGGGAGTGAAGCGCTCACCTGGACAGAGGCAAGCTCGGGGTAGTTGAGTCGGAGGCGGGT
>DAOTZF010000023.1:0-4344 GCA_034434415.1 Anaerolineales bacterium
ATCGCCCTCGAAGCCGAAGGCTGGGTGGATCATCAGTCGCATGGCTATATCCACAACATCAACATGAGCGATTCTTCCACCGATGAATTCATCCGAACGGAATTCGAGAAGTCCATTGCAGACCTGCAAACAAACTTCAACAAGACACCCATAGGAATCATCTGGCCTGGCGGCAGTTTCGGAGTCCGCCCGGTAGAGTTCGCACGAGAGTATGGCTACCGCCTCGGCTTCACCATCAACCCGCGCGGACCCGTGATGTACAACTGGATTCCACTTGCAGATCAAAGTGATCCTGCGCGTCCCGCGTATCTCCCTGAAGGTTACGTCAATGACCCGCGCATGGTCATTCCGCGCTACTGGCCCTATCAGGTTTCATCCAACATAGATATCGTCCGTCGTATTGGCAACGAAGCCGCCGCGTACGCGGAACAGAATAAAGCCATCGAACTCGAATACTACGACATCGTCTGTGCGCCGACATACGGGGCGATTCCTTAACAAGCTCGAGGCGGCGTCCCCGCCGCCGAGGACGGCGGCATGAGCAATATTTAGTATGAACTCCTCCGAATTCAACGACTACAAAACCCGCTACCGCGCCGCGATTCGCAACGTACTTGCCGACTCTGAAAAAGGTCGCCTCGACGAAGCGGGCTTCCCCGCGTATTCACATCCCAACCCGGTCATTAACTGGTTGTTCTGGCAGCGTCTTCGCACCGCAATGAACCATATCGAAAAATCGGCGCCATACGAAAGCATCCTCGACTTTGGTTGTGGGAGCGGTGTGATGATCCCGTTTCTTGCACAACACAGCAAACACGTTACAGCGATCGACATTGACCTCCTCCCGCTTGAAAAAGTGAAACAACACATCCCGCTCGCGGCGAATGTTCAAGTGCTCGACGCGAATCAGACGCCCATCGCAAATCTCCCATCCAAATCATTCGATCTTATCAACGCCCTCGATGTTCTCGAACACGTGGACGATCTGCCGGGCGCACTTTCACAACTTATAAATCTCCTTAAGCCGAACGGCGAACTTCTCGTGTCAGGTCCTACGGAAAATATGTTGTATCAGGTTGGGCGAAGACTCGCGGGACCTGAATACTCCGGCGCGTATCACGAGCGCGGTATCGGCGAGATCAAGCGCGAACTGAATCGCATTGCACGCATCGAACACATTGCGACGTTATATCCGCCCATTCCCCTGTTCGAAGTCTTCGCCGCGCGGGCAAAGTAAACTCATCCGCAACTTATTGGGGGATGTATACTTGACGCATGGAGCACCAGCCATATATTCCTGGATTGAAGCCAGCGGACGCGGGTCCGCTTTCGCGATTCATTCCCCCGCTCGAAGAGGGCGTGATCGCCCGCTGGCTTCCGCTTCACGCGCCGACGGGAGGCTGGCTCCTCGACCCCTTCGGTTTCTCCCCCCGTCTTGTGCTCGAAGCGGCGCGTGCAGGTCATCGCGTGCTCGTTACGGCAAACAACCCGATCACGCGATTCCTGCTCGAGATTGCCGCAAATCCCCCATCGGAGACAGACTTCAAAGCCGCGCTGGCAGAACTCGAAACCGCTAAAAAAGGCGATGAACGACTCGGCGCTCATTTGCAATCCCTCTATCAAACAGCGTGCGAGAAATGCAACCGTGAAATTCAAGCGGATTATTATTTATGGCGCAAAGACGAAGACACACCCTATGCCCGCGTCTACACCTGCCCGCAATGTGGCGATTCGGGTGAACGCGCCGCCACCGAACAAGACATCGACCGCGTCAAACAGCTCGCGGCGACGGACAATCTGCACCGTTCGCGCGCGTTCGAGCGCGTGGCGAAACTCGATGACGATGACCGGGTCTACGCGGAAGAAGCGATCCAATATTACCTGCCGCGTCCGTTGTATTTTCTAACGACGGTCATCAACCGCGTGGACGGGTTGAATCTCACAACAGAGCGCAAGCGCGCCTTGAGCGCGTTGATCCTCGTCGCGTGTGACGCGGGCAACACGTTGTGGGATCATCCGCCGACGCGTCCGCGACCCAAACAGCTTAACATCCCGAATCAGTTTCGTGAGCACAATTTGTGGACTCAATTGGAGCGTGGGTTAAGTCTCTGGACTGAATCAAGCTCCCCCGTCGCAGTGGAAGCGTGGCCCAAAAAGATTCCAGAAAATGGAGGAGTCTGCATCTATGAAGGTCGTCTTAAAGATCTGGCGCATGAAGTCAAAAAAGAAATCCCGATTGCCGCGGTGATCGGTTCATTGCCGCGTCCGAATCAGGCGTTCTGGACATTATCTGCCTTGTGGGCAGGGTGGCTGTGGGGACGCGAAGCGGTGGAACCGTACAAGGTCGCGCTGCGTCGTAGGCGGTATGACTGGGCATGGAACGCGACCGCATTGCACGCCGCATTCGCGCATTTATTCGAATTACTGCCGCTGGGCACGCCGTTCTTCGGTCTGATGCCCGAACCTGAACCACCGTTCCTCACCTCGGCATTGACCGCAGCCAGCGCGGCAGGCTTTGACCTGAAATCGCTTGCACTGCGAACGGAACACGACCCGATTCAAATTTTATGGAATCGCGGAGAGCATTTGAAACGCGAGCACGCGCAAGCAAGCATCGAAGGCGTTCGCGATGCAATCCGATCTCATCTCGTCGAGCGCGGCGAACCTGCAAGTTATTTACACGTCCACGCGGCGGGGTTGATCGCATTGGCAGATGCTCACGCACTGAAAAACAAGGATCAGGAATTCGACGAAGCCATGCGCGCGACCAACTCTTTGATTCAATCCGCGTTGTCTGAGGATGAGCGATTCGTGCATTATTCATCTGGTGAAAGTGTGGATACAGGGTTGTGGGGGGCACACCGGAATGCGGAGTTAAGTCCGCACACCGATTCGCTTTCTGACAGCGTGGAAGTTGCCATCGTCACCTTCCTGCAAAAGAATCCCGACAGCATCTATCTCGAAATCGAGGATGATCTGTATCCGCGATTCCCCGGTTTGCTCACACCCTCGAAAGCGATGATCTACGCGGTGTTGGATTCATACGCCGAACGCGAAGGCGCGTCGTTGAAGTTACGTGCCGAGGATGTTGCGTCAGCGCGGCGGAACGAGCGCGATACCATCATCCCGATGCTTGAACTCGTGGGCAAACGGCTGGGATATTCCACAAGAAATGTGGATAAGAATCATGTATGGGATGAGAATAATTCCATTCAGTACGCGTTTTACGTGCTCGCCTCCGCGCTGGTAGGCCGTGCGATCTCCGAAACGCCTTACTCACCCGAGCAGACGATCCTCGTGATCCCCGGTGGGCGCGCGTCGTTAATCGCGTACAAGGCGGGGCGCGACCCTGCTCTTGCGGCGCAGCTGAAAAATTATCGGCTGGTGAAATATCGTTTGTTGCGAACCATGCTTGAAATCCCGGTATTGACGCGTGATACATTCGAGGAGCAGATCGCCAGCGACCCGCTTGAAAAATCCAAATCACAGATGATCATGTTTTGATATGTCCAACATAAAGTTTTTTCTTTTGCTTGCCTTGTTATTGACATCCTGCGTGACCGTCGCAGAAGAGAAGACACCAACGGATGCGCCGATTCTGTTCGTGACGTCAACTTTGCCTCCGACCAAGCAAGGTTTAACCGTCCCTACGCCGATTCCGCCAACCGCGACGGCGACACTCGACCCATCGGCTCCCACTCCCACCCCCTCCTGCAGGGACAGCGCGACTTTTGTTGAAGATGTGACCATCCCCGATAACACGAATCTCGAGAAGGGCGAATCCTTCACCAAGACATGGAAACTCGAAAACTCCGGCACTTGTGATTGGATTGGCTACACAGTTGCATTTGATTCCGGCGAACGGATGGATGCGCCTGAATCAGTACCTGTACCTGAGACCGCCGCTGGCTCCACTGTGGATATTTCCGTTGACCTCGTCGCGCCTTCCATAGACGGGCAATATCTCGGCAGTTTTGAATTGCGGAACGAGCGTGGCGAAATCGTGCCCATCGGCATCGAAAATACATTCTGGGTGAAGATCGTCGTTGGCGAAACTGTCGTACAGGTTGGTACGACGAATTGTTATTACACAACCAATCCCGATTACATTCAACAACTGATCGATTTGATCAACCAAGCGCGCGCGGATGTGGGCCGCGGCGCGTTGACGGTGAATCCGCAACTGACCGCCGCCGCGCAGGGACACAGCCTCGACATGGCGTGCAATGATTTCCTCAAGCATAGCGGTTCAGATGGAACATGGACCGGCGATCGCTTAATCCGCGCGGGGTACACATCTACGTATTATCTTGAGATTCTCGCCATCGGTTTGCCCGGCGACGC
>DAOTZF010000024.1:0-3605 GCA_034434415.1 Anaerolineales bacterium
AATGAGACTGGAGACTATAGATTCATGCACTCCTACGCTGTTAAACTAAAATCCCATTTCGAGAAACATGCAAATCCGTCCCAAGCCGCGCCAATGAAAAAGTACATGCGCGACCAGTTCGAGTATCTGGGTATCAAATCTCCGCAGGTGAAACTCCTGCTTCGAGAGCATGTGACTCGTTACGGCTTGCCAACGCTGGAGGATGTGGATGATATCTCGCTCGATCTGTGGAGCCAGCCCCAACGTGAATTTCAATACGCTGCGATTAGCCTGATGGAAAGGCTGGAAAAGAAACTGCCAAAGCCCTCGATCAAGACGCTTGAATACATGATCACCCACAGATCGTGGTGGGACACAGTGGACAATATCTCGCACATCGTGGGCGTTCATTTTCGCCGCTTCCCAGATGTGAAGGAAAAATATCTCGCCAAGTGGCGCGCTTCAAAAAATATCTGGATGAGGCGTACGGCGATTCTATTTCAGTTGGACTACAAAAGGGAAACAGATTTCGACCTGCTATGCAGAATCATCCGCGAGAACCTCGGCTCAGATGAATTCTTCATCAACAAAGCCATCGGCTGGGCGTTGCGACAATACGCGTACACGGATTCGAAAGCGGTGAAAAAGTTTGTGAAAGCAACCGATTTGCATCCCCTCAGTCGCCGCGAGGCGATGAAACATTTGTAAAACCCTTGCCACAGATTTCACGGATTGACACGGATTATCTTTTTTTCGGAGGAACAATGACCGAATTGCTGTATAAAGAGTTGACGTTTGCGGTCATTGGTGCAGCGATGGAAGTCCACCGAATTCTCGGACCGGGCTTTCTTGAATCTGTGTATCAAGCCGCGCTCGAGCGTGAATTGAACCTGCGCAGAATCTTGTTCGAACGCAAGGTAAAACTACCCGTCGCATATAAAGACGTATTGATTGGTGAATACGAGGCAGATCTTGTTGTCGATGGAAAATTTATTGTGGAGATCAAAGCCGTCTCAAAATTCAACGCCAACCATCAAGCTCAAGCCATGCACTATCTCGCTGCAACAGGAATGCGCCTTGCCCTGTTACTCAATTTCGGAACCGGCTCTCTCGAATATCGCAGAATCATCAAGTAAATCCAAAAAGAAAAATCTGTGAAATCCGTGGCTAATTGATTTAACTTTCTTGGTTTCTCAAAAACTCCGCTGCATCGGAGAAGTGGTTTTTGAGATACTCTCGTACCTGTTCGTGCATCTCCATCTCATCCAACGCCTTGTGCATGCACCACACCCACTGATCGCGCTCGGTCGCGCCAATTGAAAAAGGCGCGTGCCGCCTCCGCAAGGCGGGGTGACCGCGTGATTCGATGTAGAGTTGCGGTCCTCCCGACCAGCCGGTTAGGAACATGAAGAACTTCTCCCGTGAACCCTTCAAACTCTTCGGGTGAATGGCGCGAACTTGCGCGGCTTCGGGGGAGGATTCCATCAAGTCGTAGAAACGGTCAACGAGTTTGCGCACGCCCGTCTCGCCGCCGATGAGTTCGTAGAGGGAAGGTTGGGTTTCGTTCATGCGAGGAATTGTAATTCAATCAGCCCGTCATTGCGAGGAGGCGATAGCGGACGAAGCAATTCCCATCACCGTGTTGGAGATTGCTTCGCCACTTCGTGCCTAGCAATGACGGGATAGTGATTGGCTTTATAATTGCCGCAACCAGGAGAATGTAATGACCAAAGATACAGAAGCCGTCATCCTTTCCGCTGTGCGCACACCGATTGGGAAATTTCAGGGCGCGTTGAGTTCCGTCCCTGCGACGCAACTGGGCGCGATCGCCGTCAAAGAAGCGGTGGCACGCGCAGGCATCAACGCGGAAGAGATCGAAGAAGTCATCATGGGCAACGTGGTGCAGGCGGGCGAGGGTCAGGCACCCGCGCGGCAATCGGGAATTTTGGGTGGCATTCCGGCAACGGTCAGCGCGAGCACGATAAACAAGGTCTGCGGCTCAGGCTTGAAAGCGGCGATGATGGCGAGTCAAGCCGTACGGGCGGGCGATGCGTCGCTCTTCGTCGCAGGCGGATTCGAATCCATGAGTCGCGCGCCGTATCTTGTCAGCGGCCGAATGGGCGAACTCAAATTCGGCAACTCGCAAATGACCGACGCCCTGCTCAACGACGGCTTGTGGGATCCGTTCGAAAATTGGGGGATGGGCAACGCGGCGGAATTTATCGGCGAGGAATACGAGGTGACGCGCGAGGCGATGGACAACTATGCGCTTCGCTCGCACCAGAAGGCCGTTGAGGCTCAAGAGACGGGGCGGTTCAAGCCTGAAATTGTTCCCGTCCCTGTGACGGGACGAAAAGGGGAAGTGCATGTGGTCGACACCGACGAAGGTCCGCGCAAAGATACGACTCTCGAAGCGCTTGCAAAACTCAAGCCTGCATTCAAGGAAAACGGAAAAGTGACGCCGGGCAATTCATCGCCCATGAACGATGGCGGCGCGGCGGTTGTGATCTCGTCGCGGGCGTACGCCGAAAAAAATAGCCTGAAGCCGATGGCGCGCGTGGTGGGCTATGCCCAAGCCGCGCTCGAACCGAAATATTTGTTCGCCGCACCCGCGTATGCGATTCCAAAACTGTTGAACAAGATCGGCTGGAAATTATCAGAAGTGGACTTGATCGAACTCAACGAAGCCTTCGCCGCGCAAGTGCTGGCAGACGGTTACGCGTTGGCAGACCAGGGTTGGGACTGGGACAAGGTCAACGTGAACGGCGGCGCGATCGCGTTGGGGCATCCGCTTGGGGCGAGCGGTGCGCGCGTGTTGACGACGTTACTCTACGCATTGAAGGATCGCGGTTTGAAGCGCGGCATCGCGTCGCTGTGTTTGGGCGGCGGTGAAGCGGTGGCGATGGCGGTGGAGATGGAGTAAAAGCAAACCCGGTGGTCGAGTGCCGCATAGCGGCGTATCGAGACCACCAGTTACAAAATCACTTTGCTTATTGGTGGTCTCGATATACCTTCGGCTAATGCCTCAGGCTATTCGACCGCCGAAGGAGAAAATCATGGCAAAAGTTCTAGGAGTTGGCGGTGTCTTCTTCAAGTCACCTGATCCGAAGAAGCTCTATGAGTGGTACACCAAATGGCTGGGCATGGAGCTGACAGAATGGGGTATTGCTTATGAACCAAAAGATATGCCTACAAATTCCCAAACCGTTTGGAATGCATTCGACGCGACGACGGATTATTTTGACCCTTCTACGAAAGGATTCATGTTCAACTTGATCGTAGATAACTTGGAACAGGCGATCCAGCAGGTGAGAGAGGGCGGAGCGGAAATTGTCGGAGAGATTCAGAAAGCCGATTACGGTTCATTTGGATGGTTCATGGATCCCGACGGGAATAAAGTTGAATTGTGGGAACCTGCAAAATAAGATGTGGTCTCGATACGTGGCGCTTAAGGCGCCATTACTCGACCACCTAGGTATATTTGAAATGGACAAACAAGAACGCAGTGAAAAAATCGAATTATACGGACGCGGCTACGAGATGTTGATGTCAACGCTCAAAGATATTCCGCGCGAGATGTGGAAGTTCAAGCCCGAGCCGAAAGAATGGAGCGTGCATGAAGTGCT
>DAOTZF010000025.1:0-5800 GCA_034434415.1 Anaerolineales bacterium
TGAGTGGATTCCGCCACTTGTTGACGATGTCGTGGGGCTACGACCTCGTACTGGACGCGGATAAAAACGCATGGATGCGTTGGGTGACACGCTTCACATTGAAACGCAGCGCTTACTTCACCAGCGATGCAAATGTAACCCGTGAAAAGGCTATTTCATTTGGTATGAACCCTGACCACACTGTCATTTTTCCATGGGGAATTGATCTCAAGCATTTCAACTTGAAAACGTTCAAACGTTCTAACGATCGAACGTTCACGCTCTTTTGCAGTCGCACATGGGAATCAATTTATGGAATTGATGTCCTTGCCAAAGCGTTCGTAAAAGTGGCGAGCCAAAATCCAAATATAAATCTGATTCTGTTGGGTGGCGGCTCGCAGGGGAATCACATCCGCCAGATTCTGATGAAGGGCGGCGTTTTGGAGCGCGTCCATTTCGGCGGGCAGGTGGGTCAACGTGACTTGCCGCGGTGGTATCACATGGCGGATTTGTACATCTCGCCTTCACACGTGGACGGTTCGTCTGTGTCGTTGTTGGAGGCGCTGGCAAGCGGGTTGCCATGTCTCGTTTCGGATATTGCTGGCAACAAAGAATGGATTCAGGATGGAGTCAATGGCTGGCTGTTCCGTGATGGTGATGCGGATGATCTGGCGGAAAAGATTTTGAATGCAATCAAGAATCGTAATTCCTTCAAAACGATCGGCGAAGCGGCGCGGAAGACAGCCGAGCAGAAAGCGGATTGGAAGAGGAATTTTGGTACACTACTTGAGGCGTATGAAAGGATCACGCGCTGAGCGCGGTCGAAGCGGCAATGACGAAGCAAACTCCTGATTGGCGAGGGGATTGCTTCACCGCCTCGGTCTCGATACATCCCGCGAAAATCACGCGGGACACTCGACCAGCGGCGGCTCGCAACGACATGGGATTGGAGGAAGTCATGTTGACATTTGAAAAACTGGTCGAGGGATTTCGCAGTTTGGGCGTGGAGGAGGGGGATACCCTGCTCGTTCATAGTTCGTACAAATCGTTCGGCGAAGTGGACGGCGGACCGCAGACGGTGATTCGCGCGTTGGAGGCGGCGCTCGGCACGGACAAGGATGGGACGCTGATCATGCCGACATTCAATTTCGATTTCAACAAAGGCGCGCCGTGGGACGTGCGTACCACGCCGTCGAAGATGGGCGTGCTGACGGAACTGGTGCGGCTCGACCCGCGCGCGAAGCGGGTCTTCCATCCGTTTTATTCTTTTGCGATTTTAGGCAAACATGCCGATATGCTCGGGGCGTTGAAATATAAAAGCGCGTATGAACGCAATTCGGTGTTTGGAAAGTTGCGTGATCTGGATGGAAAGATCATGGTGATCGGGCTGTCGTACACGAACAGCATGACGTTTTTCCACCACATCGAGCAAATGGAGGGCGTGGACTATCGTTTCCTGAAACAGTTCACGGGCGAAGTGACGGACGAGAACGGTAATACGTACACAGATACGTTCGAGATGCTTGTGCGCGACATTGATAAGGGCGTCATCACCGAAGTAGACCCGATGGGAGCGTTGATGGAGCAGGCTGGAATTGTCAAAATTCGCAAGATCGGCGAAGCGGATGTGAAGTTAATGAAGGCAAATGAAGTCTATGAGTTCACGGCGCGTGAGATGAAGCGCGATCCGCATTTGTTGTATTATGTTGAGAAGAAAGATTCTTAGCCACGGATTAGCACAGATTTACACGGATTTTTCTTTGCTGTTCCAATATAGACTCAAGACTCTAACCACGGAGTCACGGAGACACTGAGAGAGAGAAATTTAAAACTCCGTGCCTTAGTGTCTCCGTGGTTCAAAATAGATTTATTCGTGATAATTCGTGAAATCCGTGGCAAAAATATTATGAAACCTTACACCTCCCTCAAATCCATACTCACAGAATTCTTCCCTCTGCACCGCACCCTCGCTTCTGACGACCACGATAAAACGTTGGAGATCGTTGGCTCGTACATGCCTGACTCGTCGAACTACACTATCGAGACCTACGCGCCGCTGACTCCCGTTTGGACGTGGAAAGTGCCTGAGCGATACGTTGTCCACGAGGCGTATCTTGAAACCGAAGATGGCGAACGGATCGTGGACTTCAAGGACAATCCGCTTCACATCGTTTCGTATTCATTGCCTGTTGATAAGCTCTTGAGTTTTGAAGAACTCCAGTCGCATTTGTATTTCAATGAGAAACGTCCGCATACTGTGCCGTGGGTATTCAAATACTACGAACGTGACTGGGGATTCTGCCTGCCGAAGAACACCTTCGATAAGCTCCCGCGCGACAAGAAATATCACGCGGTAATCAAGTCTGAATTCATCACTGACCCGAAGCAGGGATTCAAAGTTGCTACGGCGGTTGTCCATCCGCAAGGCGGACCCAACCCCGAAGCGGGCGAGTTCCTTGTGCAGGCGCATACCTGTCACCCCATGCAAGCCAACGATGACGGCGCGGGTGTGGTCAGCACCATTGAGTTGGCGCGGCGACTTGCAGAGAATCCGCTTCCGGCTGGCTCGATGAGCGTCCGTTTTTGGTTTGGACCCGAGACCATCGGCACCATCGCCTGGCTTGCGCACAATGAGTCGCTCATCCCAAATCTGCGCGGCGGAATTTTCATGGAGATGACGGGCAATCAAAACAAGATCGCCTGGCATCACACCAGACAACACAACCACCTCCTCGACCGAATTACCAATTACCAATTACGCAACACCGACCACGACGAACGCGATTTCGCCTCCGCCCCTGCCAACGATGAACGCGTCATCAACGGACCTGGCGTCAATGTGCCGTGCATCTCGCTCAACCGTTTCCCCTACGATGAGTATCACACCACCGACGACAATCTCGACATCATCCACGAAGACATGCTCGTCGGCGCGGCGGGTACTGCCGAAGAGATCATCCGCATCTACGCCAGCAACTACATCCCGAAGCGCACTTTCCGCGGTCCCGTTTTTCTCAGCGGTCACGGTCTTTGGGTCGATTGGCGCGAGGACTGGGCGCTCAACCGTGCCATCGAAAAGATCATGATGCGCTTCGAAGGCGAACACACGATCTTCGACATCGCCGAGCAGGTCGGTCTCGATTATCAAACCGTTCGCGACTATGTTGAAAAATTTAAAGCAAAAGGATTCGTGACTCCTCAGCCGATCCCGTCCGAAGGGCAGACTCAATGACCAAGCGTGTTGTTGCCATCATTCAGGGACGTATGTCCTCGTCCCGCCTGCCTGGCAAGATACTCGCAGACATCGCGGGTCAACCCATGTTACAACGCGTCTTCATTCGGACCTCGCGGTCTGCTTCTGTTTCCCAAACCTTATTCGCCACGACGACCGATCCCTCCGACGACCCCGTCGCCGAATACTGCGACTTTAGTGGCATTCCCTTTACCCGCGGCAGTCTCTACGATGTGCTCGACCGTTACTATCAAGCCGCCCAACAAGCGAAGGCAGATTACGTTGTCCGTATCACCGCAGATTGTCCCGTCATTGACTCTGAATTAATTGATAATGTAGTGAACACATTGCTCGAAGACGAATACGATTTCGTTTGCAACCGCCTACCACCACCGTGGACTCGAACCTATCCCATCGGTTTGGATGTCGAAGCCTGCACATTCAAAGTCCTTGCCAAAGCATGGAAGGATGCCAAGGAGCCACAGCACCGCGAACACGCCATGCCCTACTTCTACGAAGGCGTGGAACTGACTACCATCAACCGCCAACTGCAAACGGGTTTATCCCCACGCGGATATAATATCGCCCTCCTCCATCACACCACCGACTTCGGCGACTACCGCTGGACAGTGGATACCCCCGAAGATTTGGAATTTATGAGGCAGGTCTACGGTCACTTTGATGGACGTGATGATTTCACCTGGAAAGAAGTCCTGGATTTGGTTCACGATCATCCTGAATTGGCAAAGATAAATTCAGGTGTACAGCATAAAACTCTGAAAGACATAGATAAGAGAGCGTTAAAACGTTAGAAGGTATGAACGTTCAAGCGTTTTAACTTGCCAACTTGTAAACGAATTTCATGCCCCTTATTACCCTCTTCTCCGCACCCAAACCCTTCACAGACCCTCACATTGCGATGATCCAGCGCAATGCGATCCATTCATGGACTCTCCTGCCTGATATCGAAGTCATCATCCTCGGCGAAGAGACAGGTCTCGCTGAAGCCGCGGATGAATTCCGTGTCAAGCACATCCCTGACGTAGCACGCAACGAATCCGGCACACCGCTGATATCATCCATGTTTCAGTTGGCACGCGAAAACTCGAACAGCGACCTGCTCTGCATCATCAACGCGGACATGATCCTCATGCCTGATTTCGTCGAAGCGGCAAAGCAGGTTGTCAAACTCAAAGATAAATTTGTTTTACTGAGTCAAAGATGGGATTTGGATGTTACTCAACCCATTGAATTTACAAACGGTTGGCAAGACACTTTACGCAATACGGTTTACGCAGCAGGCTCTCTCCATCGCCCCTCAGGAAGCGACTTTTTCCTCTTTCCTCTTTCCACGTTCTACGAAATTCCTCCCTTCACCATCGGTCGTGCAGGTTGGGACAATTGGATGATCTACAAGGCGCGCAAGGAAGGCTGGGCGGTCATCGACTGTACGCCATCCATCATGGTCGTGCATCAAAACCATGATTACTCTCATTTGCCCGATGGCAGACCGCATTACGAACATCCCGAAACGAATGAGAACATCCGCCTCGCGGGCGGACAGGCAAACATTCGCTACACAATTTTGGATACAACCCATAAACTCACGGATGGTAAACTTATCCGCCCGAAGATGACATCCCTACGCTTCACGCGTAAGTTGGAATTATTTCTCCGTGCAATTTTCTTCTTCTTGCCTGAGAATCTGATCGAAAACATCGCCCGTCCAAAACGATGGAAGAAGCGATTGAAAAAGATAATTCGATGATTCCATATTCGATTATCGAGTATCAAATATCCAATCCCGATTAACGAGTATCGAAAATGCGTAAAGGTCAAAACCCTGCCAAGTTCGTCAAAGACGTAGCGAAACCTGAACGAATAACGGTGGCGCTATTGAATTACATCCCATTTCTGAGCGGATTTTATACTGAGACTCTCGATGTGTTGAAGGTTTCGCTCGAATCCATGCGCAAGGATGCGGGACTGCCGTTCGACTTGATGGTCTTCGACAACGGCTCGTGCCCCGAAGTGCGTGATTTCCTCGTGAAAGAAAAAGAAGAGGGACGAATTCAATATTTGATCCTCTCCGAGAAGAACATGGGTAAGGGCGGCGCATGGAATGTGATGCTGACTGGCGCGCCGGGCGAGATCATCGCCTACACCGATGCGGACGTTTTATTCTCCCCGAAATGGCTCTCGCGTTCTGTGGAAATTCTCGAAACCTTCCCGAATGTTGGCATGGTGACTGCACGTCCCTTCCGCACACCGCCCGAGTTTTACGAGTCGACCTTGAAATGGGCAAAGGAAAACGCGAAACTCGAAGAAGGACAATTCATCCCATGGGAAATCTTCCTTGAATTCAATCTCTCGTTGGGGCAGACAGAGGAAGAGAATAAAAAAGTGTATGCTGAAACGAAAGACTGGCGTATTCAATACAAAGGCGTGACTGCCATAGCAGGCGCATCACATTGGCAGTTCACCGCGTACAAATCTATTCTCCAGCAATTCCTGCCCTTTGACATGGACAAACCCATGGGACAAGTCCGCCAGTTGGACAAGCGCATGAACGACGCAGGCTTGCTGCGC
>DAOTZF010000026.1:0-2298 GCA_034434415.1 Anaerolineales bacterium
GGCAAGGGAATCGTGTTGTGCAAGGACACGCCCAACTTCATTGGCAACCGTGTCGCTTTTGGTACGGGCGCATTCGGGTTGGATTTCATCATTAAGAACGGCTACACCGTGGATGAAGTGGACTCGATCACGGGTCCATTGATGGGACGACCGAAGACTGCCACGTTCCGTTTGATTGATCTGGTCGGCATCGATGTGTGGGATCATGTCGGGCGCAATCTTGCACCGTTGATTCCGCATGACAAGCTGGGGCAGGAATATCTCAAAGCCGAAGCACCGAACAAACTCATCTCCACTTTGATCGAGCGTAAGTGGCTTGGAAATAAGACGAAAGTTGGTTTTTACAAGGAAGTCCGTAACGCCGAAGGCAAAAAAGAATTCTGGTCGCTTGACCTGAATACGCTTGAACATACGCCATCCACCAAGCCGCGCTTTGATTCGGTCAAGGCGGCGAAAGATGTCGAGAGTTTGGGAGACAGGCTCAAGGTCATGTTGGAAGCGGACGATAAAGCGGCGCAGTTGGTTAAGGCGTTGACGTATCAAGGCTTCCAGTACGCATCGTCCATAATCCCCGAAGTTGCGGATACGGTGAAGCCGATTGACGATGCTGTCCGTTGGGGATTCATGCACGAGGCGGGTCCGTTTGAAATGTGGGACATGCTGGGTGTGAAAGAAACGGTGAAGCAGATGAAAGCCGCGGGATATGTGCCAGCTAAATGGGTGAATGACATGCTCAAGGCTGGGGTCGAGTCGTTCTATCAGTATAAGAATGGCGATAAGGTCGGCGTGTATGATGTAGTCAAGGGGAAATATGTGAAGTTGAAGAAACCCGAAGGTGTGATCGTTTTGAAGGGGCAAAAGATCGTGGCTCAAAACGCGGGTGCGACCCTGCATGACATGGGCGATGGTGTTGCGTGTCTCGAGTTCCACACAAAGATGAACTCGCTTGACGAAGACATTATGAATATGACCATCGAAACCTTTGAGCATCTTGATAAGGATTTCGACGGGCTTGTCATTGGCAACGAAGCCGAGAATTTCAGCGCGGGTGCAAACCTGTTTATGCTGGTGGTTGGCGCGCAACAAGGCATGTGGGATATGCTCGATGGCGCGGTGCGTAAGTTGCAGGATATGAACATGCGCATGCGTTATTCGCCGAAGCCGATCGTGGTTGCACCCGTGGGTCTCACGCTCGGTGGTGGATGTGAGATCACATTGCACGCGTCGCGTGTGGTTGCCGCGGCGGAAACCTATATTGGGCTTGTTGAACTCGGTGTGGGCGTCATCCCTGCGGGCGCGGGCACGAAGGAAATGTTGCGTCGCATCGTCAACCCTGTGATGCGAATCGAAAATGCCGAGCCGCTCGCCGCGTTGCAAAAGGCGTTCCTGCAAATGGGTCAGGCGAAGGTAGCAACCAGCGCCGAGGAAGCACGCGGCATGAATATCCTTTTGCCTGCTGATCGTATCGTGTTGAACCGCGACCATTTGCTTGCTGAAGCAAAGAAGGAAGTCCTGCACATGATCGCGGCGGGATACAAACCACCTGCGCCCGAGCCCATCTATGCCGCGGGTCGTGATGCGCTTGCCGCCATCCGTATCGGCGCGTGGATGTTCAAGGAAGGTCAATACATCACGCAATACGATCATCATGTGGCAGGCAAACTCGCGTATGTGATGTGCGGCGGGGAACTCACTCGTCCGCAGTGGGTGAGCGAACAATATATTCTCGACCTCGAACGCGAAGCGATTCTCTCTTTGTTCGGTGAAGAGAAGACGCAGGCGCGGATGTGGAGTATTTTGCAGACGGGGAAGCCTTTAAGAAACTAGAAAGTAGAAAGTGGTGGATGGTTTCTACTTTCCACTTTCTATAAAGGAGATACATATGAAAGAAGCCGTTATAGTATCCGCAGTACGGACTCCCGTCGGCAAAGCCAAACGTGGAGGACTTGCCACGGTTCGTCCCGACGAGATGTCTGCTACAACAATCCAAGCCTTGCTCAAGCGGACGCCGAATCTTGACCCCGCCCAGATCGAAGACGTGGTCATCGGCTGTGCCTTCCCTGAAGGTGAACAGGGACTCAATATGGCGCGCATGATCGCATTACGCGCAGGCTTGCCTGATTCAGTTCCTGCTGAAACCATCAATCGTTACTGTGCTTCGGGCGTGCAGTCCATTGCGCATGTGGCATATGCCATTCAAAGCGGACAGATCGAAATCGGTCTTGCGGGTGGAGCCGAGTCCATGACGATGGTGCCGATGGCTGGATATAAATTCTCGCCCAATCCGCACTTTGCACA
>DAOTZF010000027.1:0-6630 GCA_034434415.1 Anaerolineales bacterium
TTCGAATCGTTTGCACAAAGGATCCAATTCTCTCATTCCCGCCTTCCGCTCATCTCCAATGTCACCGGCGAAATTCTCGACCAAACCTTTGATGCAAAGTATTGGCGAAACCACATCCGCGCGGAAGTGAAATTCTCCAAGGGGATGCAATCGCTTGCAAATCTTGGAATCGACTCATTCATCGAGATCGGTCCCAGCCCCGTGTTGTTGGGAATGGGAAAACGATGCCTGCCTGAGTCCAAGTCCACGTGGCTGCCGTCGCTGAGACAGAATCAAGACGATTGGCGGGTTGTTCTTGAGAGCCTTGGCAAACTCTACGTGCAAGGCGCAGAAGTGAATTGGAAGGGATTTGATGCTGGTTACACGCGCAAGAAAGTTGCGCTGCCGAATTATCCGTTCGATCGGCAGAGGTATTGGTTGGACGTAAACAAGGAGATACGGAAACAAGTAGACACAGAAACAAGTACACAGGTAAACAAGGTTTTGCCGCGTTCGAATGGAAATTCACGACCAAAGGAAGAAAAAGTTGTCGAGCGAAAGAATGGAAGGCAGAAAGCGCAAACTTCTGAGACTCTTCGCTCGCAAAAACCGCTCGCTCAGAGTGACATACTAGATTTCATCCAACAACAAACCGCGCGCATCCTCGGCATGGATGCCTCGCGCCTTAGCCTCGACACGCCGCTTGATACGCTCGGACTCGATTCGTTGATGGCGATGGAACTAAAGAATTCGCTCGAGTCGAAGTTCGGCGCGCAAATTTCCGTGGCGAGCCTCCTGCAAGGACCGACGATCGCGTCGCTTGCGGCGGAAGCGATCGCAAATTTGGATTCAGCCGAAACGGAGCGCGACGCGCCGTTCATCGTCGCGCAAGAGTCTTCGGACGAGAGTCCGCTTTCGTACGGTCAGCAGGCGTTGTGGTTCATGCATCAACTCATGCCCGTTGAACTTTCATTCAACGTGGCGGGCGCCATCCGCATCCGCGGTGAACTTGATGTTAACGCATTGCAGCGTGCATTTGACGGACTCGTCGCGCGGCACGAATCGTTGCGGAGCACGTTCCATGTCGTGAATGGCGAACCGATCCAGCGTGTGCATGATTCGATGGATGGAATTTTCCGCGTGACGGATTCATCCGCACTGGACGATGACGCCCTGCGGGAACAACTTGCCAGGGACGCGCACGCGTCCTTCGACCTTGAGGCGGGTCCGGTCATCCGAGCTGCGCTTCACCGCACGCGGGACAAATCGCACGTCCTTCTACTGGCGATGGATCACATCGTCACGGACTTCTGGTCGATGACCGTGTTGGCGCGGGAGTTATTGGTGATGTACGAGGCGAACAAAAATAATTCGCAACTTGAATTGCCCGCGTTGTCCGCACGTTACTCCGATTATGTGCGCTGGGAATCGGCGATGCTCGAAAGCGAACGCGGCGAAAAGTTATGGAGCTACTGGCGAACGCAACTTGGCGCGCAGCTCCCTGCGTTGAATCTTCCTACAGACCGCCCGCGCACGCCGATGCAGACCTATCGCGGTGATTCGGAACATCTCTTCATGGATGCCGGGTTGTATGAGAAATTGAAAGCCCTCGCGCAGGAACACGGAGCGACGATGTTCATGACCCTGCTCGCCGCGTTCCAGACGCTGTTGCATCGCTATTCGAATCAAGAAGAGTTTTTGGTCGGTTCGGTGACTGCAGGACGAAGCCATGCCGAGTTGTCGAATCTCGTCGGTTATTTCATCAACCCGATCGTGCTCAAGGCAGATTTCTCAGGCAACCCGTCGTTCAACGAAGTTTTGCAGCGCGTCAAACAGACTGCCCTTGGCGCGTTCGAGCATCAAGACTATCCGCCCGCGTTGCTGGCAAAGAAACTTGGTATCCAACGCGATGCTTCCCGCCCACCGTTGTTCGAGACCATGTTCATCCTGCAAAAAGCGCACGAAGCGGACGTGCAGATGCTCAGCCCGTTCGCGTTGGGACTCGACGGCGCGCGCATGGAAGCAAGCGGTCTTGCCCTCGAATCCATCGCGCTGGGAGGGGAGCCTGCCCAATTCGATTTGACCATGATGATGTCCGAGTTGGGAGATGGTCTTGCCGCCGCGCTTCAATACAACATTGACTTGTTCGATGCTGAGAGAATTCAACGAATGTTGACTCATTTCCATTCGTTGTTGCGAGAGATCGCTGACGACCCGACCAAACCCGTCTCAACCTATTCGTTGTTGAACGAATCGGTAAGACGGCAAATTCTGGTGGATTGGAATCAAACACGAACCGATTATCCGCGCGATCTTTGCATTCATGAGTTGTTCGAAGCACAGGCAAAGCGCACGCCCGATGCCGTCGCTGTTCAATTTGAAAACCAGAGTCTGACTTACAAGGGATTGAACAAACGCGCGGACGAAGCCGCCAAAGTGTTGGCTGCGCAAGGCGTCAAACCGGGAACACTCGTCGGCTTGTTCGTGAGTCGTTCGGTTGAAATGCTGGTCGGACTGCTCGGTGTGTTGAAGGCGGGCGGCGCGTACCTGCCGCTTGACCCGTCCTTCCCGGCGGAGCGACTCGCGTTCATGCTGGAAGATTCAAATGCATCAATTGTCCTCACGCTCTCCGCTCTGTTGCCTGAAATGCCAAAGACGGAAGCGCAAGTCATTTGCCTCGACGCGCTGGCTGAGGTGAAAGGCAAACGCGGCAAAAGATCGAAAGCCTCCGCTGATGATCTTGCTTATGTCATTTATACGTCTGGCTCGACGGGCAAGCCGAAGGGTGTGCAGATCCACCATCGTGCAGTGGTGAATTTCCTGTTCTCGATGCAAAAGGATTTGGGAATCAACGCGAAAGATTCATTGCTCGCGGTGACGACACTTTCGTTCGACATTGCTGTTCTCGAATTGCTGTTGCCGCTCACTGTCGGCGCGAAAGTTGTGATCGCAAATTCCGAGGTCGTTGCGGACGGCGCGCTGTTGGCGCAGTCGTTGACCGATGCGCGCATCACATTCATGCAAGCCACACCCGCAAGTTGGAGATTGTTGCTCGAAGCGGGCTGGATGGGTAAACACGATCTGAAGATTCTGTGCGGCGGCGAAGCGTTGACCAACGATCTCGCCGAGAAACTCCTCCAACGCGGCGCGCAATTGTGGAATGTCTACGGTCCCACCGAGACGACGATCTGGTCAACGATCTATAAAGTCGAGTCGGTTGAATCGGGAATTTCAAATACGGTTCCCATCGGCAGACCGATTGCCAACACGCAGATTTATATCCTTGATTCGAATCTACAGCCCGTTCCCGTTGGCGTGATCGGTGATCTGTACATCGGCGGAGACGGCGTCAGCCGCGGATATTTGAATCGGCCGGAGTTGACGGCGGAACGATTCATCCCTCACCCCTTCACCCCTCTCCCACAGGGAGAGGGGACTCAGGTGTATAAAACAGGCGACTTGGCGCGTTATCTCGCGGATGGAAATATCGAGTTCTTTGGTCGCAGTGACCAGCAGGTGAAAGTGCGCGGCTATCGCATCGAGACGGGCGAGATCGAAGTCGCGTTGATGGGACATCCATCCGTGAAGCAGGCGGTGGTTGTCGCGTGGAAGGAGCGCTCGTCGGATGCGAGTCTCGTCGCTTACGTGGTGCCAGCCGAAATCGGTAATGAAGCGGACGCTGTCCATTTGCGTGAATTTCTGCGTGCGAAACTTCCAGAATACATGGTTCCATCCATTTTCGTGAATCTTGAATCGTTGCCGCTCACGCCGAACGGAAAAGTGGATCGCAAAGCCTTGCCTGCGCCGACGCAATCGCGTTCCGATCTGCGCGCGCAATACGTCGCGCCGCGCACACCGTTGGAATTGCAACTCACCGAAGTCTGCTCGCAGGTGTTGGGTTTGAGCGTGGAGCAGGTCGGCGTGAACGATAATTTTTTTGACCTCGGCGGGCATTCACTGCTCGGCACGCGGCTGGTGTTCCTGCTTCGTGAGAAATATGGTCTGCAACCCGCCGACCTGCCGCTGCGCGCGTTGTTCGAGAATCCCACGGTGGCGAATTTGGCGCAGACGATCGAGCGTGCGCGCCGCGGCGAGCGCATGACGCGAACACGCAGCGATTTCATCCAGCGCGGTCAGTTGAGTTTGGAGGCATTGAACGCAGAGGCAAAACTCGATGAGGATATCAAGGCTGGTGATTTGAAATATGAACACACTGAACCGAAAAAGATTCTGTTGACTGGCGCAACTGGATTCGTCGGCGCGTTTCTTTTAAAAGATCTGCTCACGATGACCTCGGCGGAAATTTATTGTTTGTTGCGCGCCGATGACCTCGAGCAGGGATTGAAGCGCTTGAAGCGCAACCTGGATTCGTATCAGTTGTGGGATGAATCGCTGGCGCATCGAATCAAACCCGTACTCGGCGATCTCGGCTCGCCGCGGCTTGGCTTGAGCGAAGAGACATTCAACGAGCTTGCGAATCAAATGGACGTGATCATTCATAACGGCGCGATGGTCAACTTTGTGTACCCGTATCACGCGCACAAAGCCGCGAATGTTTTGGGAACGCAGGAAATATTACGGTTGGCGAGCCGCGTGAAATTAAAACCCGTCCATCACGTATCCACGCTTTCGATCTTGTACTCGCGTGGAGTCAACGACGGGCGCATCTATCGCGAAGATTCGAACCTCGATGAAGTCGGCGCGCCGTTCGGCGGCTATGCCCAAAGCAAGTGGGTCGCGGAAAAACTCATCATGCAGGCGATGGCGCGCGGCATCCCGTGCTCGATCTATCGCCCGGGTCTTGTGTCGGGTCACAGCGTGACCGGCGCATGGAACACCGACAACCTCATCTCCAGCATGACGCGCGCCTGCGTGTTGCTCGGCAGTGTTCCGAATCTGGATGTGATGGTCAACATCGTGCCGGTGGATTTTGTCAGCGCGGCGATCGTGCAACTTTCAAGGGATGAAAAGAACTTCGGCGGCATCTATCACCTCGACAACCCCGACCCGCTTCACTTCAAACATCTGGCTGGGTGGCTCGCCTCGCAGGGACTTCAAGCCCGGACCGCTTCATTCGACGAGTGGCGCGAGGAACTGTTCAGCCAGATTCCCCACATGCCCTCGGATGAGTGGGCGCCATATCTGCCCTTGCTCGAAGAAGTGGACGAGTCGCAGGTCTTCATGCCTGAGTTTGATCTCACCAACACCCTCACGCGCCTGAATGGGAGCGGCGTCGTTTGCCATCCCGTAAATGATGAGTTGTTCACCGCGTATTTGAATTATTTCATCCCGCGCGGTTTTCTCGAAAAAGAAAAATCACAGACAACATAAACCGGAACGCGGACTTCAGTCCGCTTGGCTGTAAACAGGCGTGAAGTTTTGAAATGACACCCCATTGGTTCGTTTGTCCGCAACCCAACCCCTCGGCGGAGAGTCGGCTGTTCATTTTTCCCTATGCGGGAGGCAGCCCCGCCGCGTTCAGCAAATGGACTTTGAAGGACATTGAATCGCAGATTGTTCACTATCCGGGCAGGGGATCAAGATTCAACGAGCCGCCGATAAAGACGATTGATGCACTCGCCGAAAATATTATGGAAGTCATTCAACCTCTGTTGGATAAACCCTTTGCATTGTTCGGTCACAGCCTGGGAGGACTGGTCGCTTATGAAGTAGCACGGTCTCTACGACGATCTGACCCTTCGATCACACTCAGGGCAGGCCTGCCTCGCCCAACCCGGCTTTTTATCTCCGCCTGCGCCGCGCCGCAATTGCCTGATTCCAATCCGCCGATTCACTCCTTGCCTGACGATGAGTTTTTGGGCGCACTGAAAGAATTCAACGGCATCCCCGCTGAAATCTTGAATCAACCTGAGGCGCTGAAGATCCTTCTCCCCATCCTCCGCGCGGACTTTGAAGCCGTCGAATCGTATCGCTTCGAATCAAGCGAACCACCGCTGGATATTCCCATCGTTGCCTTTGGCGGGGTTGGCGATGAGCGCGTCAGCCGCGAACAGCTCGAAGCGTGGGCATCGCTCACCACTGCTGCGTTCACGCCGCATTATTTCCGCGGCGACCATTTCTTCCTTAACACCAACAAAGACGCGATCCTTGAAGCCATCCGTGCAGAAGTATGAACGAGTGGCTGCCCCCTCCGCGACCATTGGACTTGCGTTCCGATCAGGTGCATGTGTGGCGCATTCAACTCAGTTCGATACCCTTGAATGAAGATGCTCTTTCAGAAGCTGAACGTCAGCGCGCTGCAAGATTTCACTTCGATAAAGACCGAGACCGTTACATCGTTTCACATGCCAGCCTGCGCGATATCCTTTCGCGTTATCTTCAAAGCGAGCCTCACGATTTGAAATTTGCCGCGAATGAATTTGGCAAACCTTTCCTGCCTGACCACAATATTGAATTCAATCTCTCCCATTCCGGTGACCTCGGGTTGATCGCCGTCACTCGCGGACGAAAGGTTGGAGTTGACATCGAATTGATCCGTGAGGATATCGAACTTGAGAACCTCGCCGCCCGTTTTTTTTCGCCGCGAGAGATTTCTGAATTGATGGCTCTGACGATCGAACAACGGACGCGCGGCTTCTTCAATTGCTGGGCGCGCAAGGAGGCATACATCAAAGCACATGGACTGGGCTT
>DAOTZF010000028.1:0-6130 GCA_034434415.1 Anaerolineales bacterium
GCGGACGTGGGTTGTCCACACTTTGTGCAGGGATGCAAATGTGCTTGTTGAGAATCTTTCTCAACGAACAACTCCCCGCTTTTGCGGGCTTCGAGAAAGCGCAGGTAAAACGTCAGCTTTACGCCGGGGCGATCCGTTTCGAGTTTGTTCAGCAATTCCTTGTAGTAGATGGATTGCGATCCCACTGCGAACGGACATTCCTCATAAATGTATTCGATGCCTCGCGCGAGGCAATACGCTGTCATTTCGCGTTCGTAAAAGCGGCACAAAGGCTTCACTTTGCGAGCCAAGCCTCCCGTGGCGGCGAGAACCGGTCCCTGCCGCAACAGAAATTCCGCGGACCAATTGAGCGTATTGCCAAATAGCACCGCGGCTTCATCGTCGAGGTTGTGACCGGTCGCCAGCACGTCGTAGCCAAGGTCGCGCGCGATGCGGTTCATCTCGTGGCGTTTTGTCAATCCGCACACCGCACACGGCTTGCCGTGTCCGCGATGCGAAATTTCAGACAGCACTGGGATGGGTTGACCATATTCTTTTTCGATGTCTACGATGTGTAATTTTAAGTTGTGCTGGTCGGCAAATTTTTCAGCGAGCCGTTGCGATTCGTGCGAGTAAGCGATGCCGCCGTCGATACCAAGCCCAAGATACAATCCATCCGCTTGATAACCGAGTCGCGTGAGAATATCCCACAGCCCCAGCGAATCCTTGCCGCCCGAAACAGCGACGAGAACTCTCTCGTGCCGCGTGAACATCTCATACTTTTTGATGAAGCGCTCGGTCTGCTCGGGCATCCATTCGAGGTAATGCTCCTTGCACAGCGCCAGTTTGTGCTGGCGCATGTTCACCGAGGCTTTCTCTCCGCACTTTTTACATTTCATAGTTAACCTAAACACAAAGGACACGAAGTGCACAAAGGTTTAATTTCTTCACAAAGATTCCTTCGCGACCTTTGTGCCCTTCGTGTTTAAAGAATCATCCTCCCGAAATGACCGCGATCAACTTCACCACGTCGCCGTCTTTCAGGATTTCGTCATCTAAAATCATCTCGCCCTCGCGCGTCGCGATCACCGACTCAGGGACGATCTGGCACTTTTTCAATGCATCCAGCAGCATCATTCCTGACCTGACTTCGAACTCCTTGTCGCGCAAAACCAATTTCACTGTCATGTCGCGATTCTATCACGCCGCTGTCAACTGCCAACCGTCAACCACCAACTGTCAACCACCTTCTTGACTCTCCCCCCTCTTCCCTGTACGATTAACCCATGCGTATCGGAATGATGACGGATGCCTACAAACCGCACGTCAGTGGCGTGACGAGCTATATTGATCTGAACAAACGCGCCCTCGAAGCGCTGGGGCATGAGGTTTACGTGTTCACCTTCGGCGACCTTGAACATTCAGGCAACGACCCGCGCGTCATCCGGAGCCCCGGCGTGCCTCTCTCCGACACCGGCTTCTTTCTCTCCCTCCGGCATGGCGCAGAGGCAAAACAACTCATTTCAACTATGAATGTTATCCATGTCCATCATCCATTCATGAGCGGGCGGCTCGCGCTGATATACGGTCGCAAACACAGGATCCCCGTCCTGTTCACGAACCACACACGCTACGACCTGTACGCGCAAACCCGACTCCCTCTCATGCCGGCCGAGGTGAGCATGGGCATGCTTCAGGCTTACATGCCGACATTCTGCGACAACGTTGACCTGGTGATCTCGCCGTCGCGCGGCATGGAAAAAATCCTGCGGCAATATGGTGTGACAAGTCACATTGAGGTTGTGCCCAACGGCGCAGACCTTCAACCGTTTTTATCAGCACAGCCACTCGCGCGCGAAGAGTTTGGCTTCACCGAGAAGGATAGTCTTGTTGTTTACATGGGCCGCATTGCCCCGGAAAAAAATCTAGAATTTCTGTTGAAAGCGTTCGCGGGCGTATCACGGGCGATTCAAACTACGAAATTTCTTATTGTTGGCGGCGGGCAAAAAGAACACGAGGAGGAAATCAAGAATTTTGCCAACGAAATAGGTCTCGGCGATCGCGTGAAATTCACGGGCATTGTCCCGTACTCAGATCTTCCATCCTATCTTGCGATGTGCGACATCTTCGCAACCGCGTCTGTGACCGAAGTACACCCCTTCTCGGTGATCGAAGGCATGGCAACCGGACTCCCCATCGTCGGCATCGATTCGCCGGGCATCACCGATTCCATCGCGGACGGGGAAACGGGTCTGCTCTCGGTAGACGATCTCGCCTCCTTTACCGCCAAACTGACGACTCTCTGCTTGAATCGTGACTTGCAAAAGAAAATGGGCGCGGCAGCGCAAAAAGCATCGCATCAATTCTCCATCGAGAACACAACGAAGATCATGCTGGGTCATTACACGCGACTCGCTTCGAATACAAAACCCGTCAAGCCAAGTATCGAGGAAAGGTTACGCGCGGTATTGAAGGAATATTTCGGATGAAACACAACCAGCGCGTCGGCAAATGGGGCGAAGAGGTTGCCGCGGAATTCCTCACCCAACAAGGCTGTGAAATCCTTGCTCGCAACGCACGGACTCCCTACGGCGAGATCGACATCGTTGCCAAACAGAGTGAGTTCATTATTTTTGTCGAAGTCAAAACCCGCACTTCGGACAAGATGGGCTTGCCCGAGGAGTCCATCACGGCGCGCAAACGCCAGCACATGATCTCCGCCGCTGAACACTACGCGGCAGAAAATGAAATTGATCATTGGCAAATTGATGTAATTTCAATCGAAGGTAAACCGGGGACAACACCAAAGATTACCCGTTTTGAGAATGCGATAGCGTGAATCACAAACCCAATTTAATCCTCATCGTCGGACCCACCGCCGTCGGCAAAACGGAAGTCTCGATTCAACTCGCCGAGAGATTCAACGGCGAGATCGTCTCAGCCGATTCGCGCCTCTTCTATCGCGGCATGGATATTGGAACGGCAAAACCAACAAGTGAAGAACAAGCGCGCGTGCCGCATCATTTGATCGATATCGCAAACCCGGACGAAATATTGAGCCTCGCCGTCTTTCAACAAAAAGCGCGCGAGGCAATCGCGGACATTCGTACACGAAACAAATTACCTTTCCTCGTCGGCGGTACCGGACAATACATCCGTGCAGTAACGCAAGGCTGGGTTCCACCGAAGGTAAAGCCTAATGAACAACTTCGGGATGAGTTGACAAAGCAAAAAGATGAAAATGGCATTTACTGGCTACACGAAAATCTGAAGAGGCTCGATCCTGCCGCCGCGGAGAAAATCGACCCTCGCAATGTCCGCCGCACGATTCGCGCCTTGGAAGTGATCATGACAACCGGCAAGAAATTTTCAGAGCAACGCGGTCAAGGCGAATCGCCTTATCGTTTGATTACGATTGGTCTAACACGTCCGCGCGAGGAACTGTATCAACGAGTCGATGCGCGTATTGAAGCGATGTACGCCAACGGTTTGATGGATGAAGTGAAAGTCTTGCTCGCGCGAGGCTACTCCCCCTCCCTGCCGACGATGTCTGCTATTGGATATCGCGAATGTGTGCAGGCGCTCGAAGGGAAGATAACGGTCGAGGATGCGAAGCAACTCACCCGGCGCGCGACGCGGGTCTTCGTCCGACGACAGGCGAACTGGTTCAAAGAGTCTGATTCGAATATTTTGTGGTTCCAGGTCAAAGGTGGAATCGTGGACGAGATCGAGAAAAACATCCGCCGGTTGGTTGACTTTTGATTCTGCATTGAATATACTCGGAGTATCACAGTAAAAGAGAGGCATCATGAACGATAAACCGTGGCTGGCTCATTACGACAAAGGGGTTCCGCAAACAATCGAAATTCCGCAAGCGCCGTTGTTTAACTTTCTCGACGAATCGGCGCGAAAATATCCAGACCGCGCCTGTACGATCTTCAAAGGCGCGGTCATTTCTTTCAAGGAGATGAATGAGATCTCCGATCGCGTTGCTGCCGCGCTGGTGGACATGGGCGTGAAGAAAGGCGACCGCGTGGGAATCTTCATGCCGAACACCCCGCAATTCGTGATGGCGTATTTCGGCATCCTCAAAGCGGGCGGCGTGGTGGTTGCCACGAACCCGCTCTACACACCTCACGAGATCGAACATCAGGCAAACGACGCGGGTATCGAAGTAATGTTCGTGATGACGAATTTCTACAACACGATCAAGAAGGCGCAGCCCAATACGAAGATCAAAAAAGTGATCGTGACGAACCTCAAAGAGACTTTGCCGCCGGTGATGCGCATTCTCTTCACCTTGTTGCGCGAAAAGAAGGGCGGATTCCACATCGACAAGAACCTGCCTGCCGGTGACGTGTGGATGCAAGACCTGCTCGCCAAATACAAGTCCTCGGGTCGACCCAACGTGCAGGTTGGTCCCGAGGACACCGCGTTGTTCCAATATTCGGGCGGGACGACCGGCGTTTCGAAAGGCGCCATCGCCTTGCACCGCAACATCGTTGCGAACACACTTCAGATCCGTTCGTGGATGACGATTCTAGAAGAAGGGAAAGAGACCGTGTTGATGGGAATTCCTCTCTTCCACGTCTACGGCATGGTCGCGGGAATGAATTTCGCCATGTCCACCGGCTCGACGATGGTGATGGTCCCCAACCCGCGCGACCTCAAAGATGTGCTTGACAACATCCAAAAATACAAAGCGACCATCTTCCCCGGCGTCCCTGCGCTGTACAACGGAATCAACAACCATCCCGATGTGAAGTCGGGCAAATACAACCTCTCCTCCATCAAGGCGTGTATTTCCGGTTCCGCCGCGCTGTTACGCGAAACGAAGGACCAATTTGAAAAACTGACCGGCGGCAAAGTATTCGAAGGCTACGGCCTATCGGAAGCGCCAACCGCCTCGCATTGCAATCCATTGATCGGCGAGAACAAGACCGGCTCCATCGGCATGCCTCTGCCCAACATGGAATGCCGCGTGGTGAGCCTCGACGACGGCGAGACGGATCTTCCGCAGGGTGAAATTGGCGAACTCCTCTTGCAAGGACCTCAGGTGATGAAGGGCTATCACAACATGCCCACCGAGACAGCCAATTCCCTGCGCGCGGATAAAAACGGAAAAATCTGGCTCTACACCGGCGATATTGTCCGCATGGACGAAGATGGCTACTTTTATATTGTCGACCGTAAGAAGGAACTCATCAAGCCCGGCGGTTTCCAGGTGTGGCCTCGCGAGGTGGAGGAAGCCATTGCCGCGAATCCAAAAGTATTGGAGGTCGGCGTGGCGGGCATCCCTGACCCGAACCGCGGCGAAACGGTCAAGGCTTGGGTTGTGCTGAAACCCGGCGAAACGATGACCGAGGAAGAATTGCGCGCGTTCTGCAAGCAAAGCCTCGCGCCGTACAAAGTCCCAACACATGTTGAATTTCGAACTGAATTACCGAAGACCACCGTGGGAAAGATCTTGCGCCGCGAATTGGTGAGGCAACACAAGGAAGGCGCGAAATAAGCCGGTTCCCAAGGAAAATAATTTGCGAATCAAAAAGAGTCCCGCACTGTGCGGGACTCTTTTGTTATGGTCGCATTACGCCAATTGCGGAGTTCCACTCTTTTTGGGGAACGGCGGCGGGAAGATCTTTTCGAACTCTTCACGCGTCAGCGTTTCCACTTCGAGCAACTTGAGCGCTACTGCATCCAGTTGGGCGCGGTATTTTGTGAGAAGCTTCTTCGCCAGTTTGTACGACTCATCCACGATCTTGCGGACTTCACTGTCGATCTGCTCGGCAACAGCCTCAGAGTAATCACGTTGTTCTGAGATTTCGCGCCCGAGAAAAATCAGTTCCTCTTTTTGACCGTACATCATCGGACCCAACTCGCCGCTCATGCCCAAACGAGTCACCATGCTTCGCGCAAGCCGCGTTACCTGCTCGATATCGTTCGAGGCGCCGGAGGTGATATCGTCAAAGACGATTTCCTCGGCAACGCGTCCGCCCAACATGTAGGCGAGGTTGGCAAGTAACTTTTTGCGGGAGTAAAGCAATCGGTCTTCATCCGGGCGGAACCACGTCAGACCGCCAGCCTGACCACGCCCGACGATGGTCACTTTTTGCACCGGGTCCGCTTCGGCGATGGCGTTGCCAACCACGGC
>DAOTZF010000029.1:0-10285 GCA_034434415.1 Anaerolineales bacterium
GGGTCAACGAGTTCGATGATCTCTTTCACATCGCGGACGGATGGCTGGTCAATGAAGCGAAAGACCACTCCCTGCACGGTTTGCTTCCCGAACGGGATGATGACGAGGTGCCCGACGCCAACTGTCCCCGCGAGGGATTCTGGAATGGCATAATCGAACACGCCTGACACCGCTGGCATATTGACGACGATTTGAACGAAGGGGGTCATTGGGGAAATTGTATCGTGAAAGAGAATAAATTTCTAAGTTGCCATAATCATTTCAGCACCACCCCCGCCCCATACCCTACAACCGAAAACATATCCCTCGTCACATCGCCTAACGCCGCGCAAATTCATTTGTTGTATAATCACCTCATGCCAAACAAACGAATCATCACCAAGATTCAAAAAAATCGAACGCACCTGAACAGATTGGGCGTTAAATCGCTGGCTGTCTTTGGGTCGGTCGCGCGCGGGGAAGCCCGCAAGGATAGCGACGTGGATATTTTGGTTGAATTCGATGGCGCAGTTACTTTTGACCGATTCATGGACACGAAATTCTATCTGGAGGACCTTCTGGGTCGTCGGGTAGACCTGGTCGTGCCGAAAGCTCTCAAGCCTCGGCTGAAAAATCGCATCGCACAGGATTTAATTTATGTCTCGTGATACAGGGCTGTATCTCGCAGATATAGAAACCGCCTGCAAAAAGATCCTCCGCTATACCGCAGGGTTTACCTTCAAACAATTCACACACGATGATGAAAAATTCGATGCAGTTCTCCGCAACCTTGAAATTATCGGCGAAGCCGTCAAACATATTCCTGACGAAATAAGAGATAAATATCCAGGCATCAAATGGAGAAAGATTTCTGGGTTCCGTGACGTTGTTGCTCATAATTATTTTGGAGTGAGCGACGAAATCGTTTGGGACATCCTACAGAATGAAATCCCACCTTTGCTGAAACAAGTCAAAGAAATTTTGCGAGACTTGTAGAATCTCTATCTTCCCTTCAGAACCACCCCCGCCCCATACCCCACCACGGACGTGAAATCCCTCGTCACATCGCCCGAAGTGGCGTGACGCAAAATCTGCACTTTGTTCGCGCCCAATTCGCGCGATGCCCAGAACACCGCGGCGACGGCGGCGTGTCCGCAGGCGAAGGCTTTCCCTGAATGTTCCGCCTCAAATATAGACTCGGGGTCGAAAGACTCGAACCGTTTGAGCATTTCGGCATCCAGCATGTTCGCGGTGGTTTGGTCGTAGAAGTGGGATAGGTCCGTGGAGGCGACCAGCAAGGCATTCTTTTCTTTGAGAACCTCAGCCAGCGCGTGACCTAGTTTCCGTGCCACCTCCACTTCCTGCACACGGATCATAATGGGCAACAATTTGAAATCGCCAGCCAACGCACGTTGCAAAAACGGAAGTTCGATTTCGAGCGAATGTTCCTTGTCTGCAATGACGCGCGTGATGGGAATATCGAGATGCGATGCCAACTCAGCCAGTGCCGCTTTATCCACTTCGATGTGACCAAGCGGAGTGCCGTACGCGTCGTGCGCCGTGGTCAACAACGGATGATTCGAGTAATTGTGAAACGGCGAAATGACCGCGACCAAATCAGGTTTCATGCCCCGAACTGCAGCGAATGCAAATCCCGCCACCGCGCCCGAAAAGCGATGCCCTGCGTGCGGCGCGATGACTCCGATCACGTCTCCTTCCAACGCGGGCAATTGAGCATTATTCAAATATTCATCAACGACACGGGCTAAAGTCTTAGCATTCCCCTTGTACCAGGTCCCAGCGATCGGAGACGGACGAACATCAAGCATAAAAAGATTGTAGCACTTTTTGCGTGGCGCGAAAAGCAAGTGGCGGAAGATCGTCCTTGCCGAACCATTCCACGGCATCTGCATCGTCATCTGCTTGCATCTCCCCACTGATAAACTCCGCCAGGTAGATAATGACAAAGTCCGCGCCGCGCGGATGCTCACGACCTGACACAATGTCGAACACACGCGTCACGCGCACGGTGAGACCTGTCTCTTCCAAACATTCGCGCTCCGCCGCTTCGGCAGGGTTTTCGCCGCCGTTGACGAATCCCGCGGGCAACGTCCACAAGCCGAGATGCGGTTCGTTCACGCGCCGCACGAGCAATACGCGTTCATCGTGAACAACCAAAACCGCCGCGGCGACCTTCGGGTCAACAAAATGAATCCACCCACATTGCGGGCAAACGGGGCGCACTTGCCCAAATCGTTCCTCGTGCAACACCGGTGCACCGCAACGCGGGCAGTATCTGAATTCTGAACTTGACATAAAAATCGGGGGGTGACCCCACCCTTACTTCCAACGATCGGCTGAACTTCGACGCATCGCCGCCATGAAGATGGCTCCCAGAATTGCGATGATGGCGAACACGGTCAACCATACAGACGGAATGATCGGCGCAGGGCGCGGCGCTTCATTCTGAATTTCGGTTTGATTCAACTCGTCGGCGTTTCCCACGGCTTCACTTTTCGCAGCCGGCGTGTCCATCACGCGTGCGGACTCTTCCGAGGGCGGCAATGCGGTCCCTTGCGGAGCAAGGTCTGACGCGGCTTCAAGTGGCGCTTCGGTTGCAGCGGCTTGTGCAAGCGCCGGCGGTTCTGTGACAGCGGGAGCCGCGGAAAAAAGTTCTGGTGCTTCGGGTGCGCCACCGCCCATTCCGAACGAGGTAGCCTGTGCAAGTTGCGGAGCAAGTGCATTCAAGCCAAATGTGAAAAAGAAGAGCAGGGTGGCAACGACAGTTGCAAATCGAAACGCGGGATAGGCGCGCGGGAGCGGCGGGTTTTGTCCTACGATTTTGCGCGTGAGTGTGAAATTACGCGGTGCGCGCCGCTTCGGAAGTTTGCGGAGCAACGTCCGGGCGGCGCGTAGATCATCGAGGGCGGAGGCAAGTTCCCATTCCGAATTGATGCGTGACTCGAGGCGCGCCGAATCGGACGGGGTCAATTGTCCGTCCAGATAAGCAGAGAGAAGTTCGAGGTCGCGTTGATTCATTGAGTCATTCACTTCGACGCGCTCAGTGCGCCGCCCTCATCCAGACGATAGGATGCGGGTAAAAGTTCCGCAAAGCCCTGCAAACATTCCCGTAAGCGCAGGCGGGCACGAGCGAGACGGCTCTTGATGGTGCCGAGGGGGACGCGAATTGCGACCGCGACTTCAGTGTAGTCCATGCCTTGAATATCCGCCATCACAACGACCGTTTTGAATTCGAGCGGGAGATTATCGAGGCAATGTTGGATCGCGTGTTCGACCTCGTCGGCTTCGGCTTGCTGTGCAGGAGTCATGTTCGGGTCGGCGAGCCAGCGCGGGGAATCCATTTCATCGCCATCGTCATTATCCGGTTCAAGTGGTGTCGTCGGTCTGCGTTTTTTGCGGCGCAGTTCGTCGTAGCAGGCATTGGTAACGGTGCGCATGAGCCAGGCTTTGAACGATCCGCCGCGAAACGATGAAATGTTTTTGAAGGCGGAGATAAATGCCTCCTGTGAAGCGTCGGCTGCCTGATCCTCGTCACCGAGGATGCGAAGCGCGGTGTTGAACACGCTATCCTGATAGTGCAGGACGAGCGTGTTGAAGGCGTCGAGATTTCCGTTCTGCGCGTCGGTGATGAGGGCTTGTTCGTTCATACGATTTACGATTTCAGATTGACGATTGTGTAGAATATTTTATCACTTCGGGGTGGGAAAGAGGAAAGATGAAAGGTCGTTGGTTTACAGGGGCGGAACTAAGTGTCTGACCTTTTGATTTTCAAGAAAAGATACATCCCACGCCAAATCATCATCCCCAGCGCAGACGATCCACCGAGAACCACTGCAAAGATCGGGATCACGGCTGTGTTGAGAACCATAGCACGCAGAAGAGCCGCGAGCGGAGCGGCAAAGAGCATTGCGAGTGCAGGTCGCCAGAGTTGTTTGGGGTTGGAGGTGATTTCGTGCTGAAAAAGTCCAAACCACGGAGCGAGGAGGAACCAAGAGATGGAAAGCGGTAAGTAGATGGCAAGGAAGCGAGGGAGGAAAGACAAGTCCGTTTCGCCGTGCGTAGCAAAGCCGATGATGGTGACGAGGGCAAGAGCGAGGGCGTCGCCGAGGATAATATTCATTTTGTACCTGTAGGGGCGGATCGTGATCCGCCCCTACATAATTATTCTTCCTTCCTCAAGGCGGGAAACAACAATACCTCACGGATGGAATGTTTATCCAATAACAGCATCGCCAGCCGGTCCACGCCCATGCCGAAGCCGCCGTTGGGAGGCATGCCGTAACGCATGGCACGCAGATAATCTTCGTCAAGCGGATGTTTCTCGGCATCATCTGCCGCGTAGTCGCGTCCCATTTCGAGGAAGCGTTGTTCCTGATCGAGCGGATCGTTCAATTCGGTGAAGGCGTTGCACAACTCGAAACCAGCAATGTAGCCTTCGAAACGTTCCACCGTCAGCGGGTCGCCGGGAATGGACTTCGCCAGTGGCGAAATATCGCGCGGATAGTTGTACAAAAACGTCGGCTGGATCAACGTCGGTTCGAGAAACTCGCTGAGCAGGAAGTCGATCAATTTGCCGCGCGTCGCCTTCGGGTCTGGAGTTTTGCCCGCGTGTTTTGCCTTGATCGCCTTGAACAACTCCTCGGCGGTTCTGTGTTCAGAAATGTCGATGCCGCTGGCCTGTTTGATCCCCTCGCGCATTTCGAGCCGCTTCCATGGAGGGGTAAGGTCAATTTGATGTTCCTTGTATTTGATCTTCATTGTGCCAAGGACTTGCTGTGCTGTGAACGAGACCATTTGCTCGGTCAATTCCATCACCTGCAGATAGTCCGCGTATGCCCAATAGAATTCGAGTTGGGTGAATTCAGGATTGTGCTTGAACGATACGCCCTCGTTACGGAAGTCGCGCCCGATCTCGTAGACTTTTTCAAGATTTCCAACAAGCAGGCGTTTCAAGTACAACTCGAACGAAATTCGTAAATACATATCCTGTTCGAGTTCGTTGTGATGTGTCACGAACGGACGCGCCGCCGCACCTCCATACAACGGCTGGAGGATGGGAGTCTCCACTTCGAGGAAACCTTTGCCATCTAGAAAATCACGCAACGCTTTGACGATCGCAGCGCGCTTTCGGAATGTCTCGCGAACCTCGGGATTCACCGCCAGATCCGCGTAGCGTTGACGGGCGCGCAGTTCGGGTTGTTCTAGCGCGGCATGACGGACGACGGTTCCATCTTCAAGGGTTTCATCTTTTGCGGCGGGCAGCGGACTCACCGCTTTGGCGAGCAAGTGAAAGTCGTGGACGTGAAGCGTCGCTTCGCCGGATTTCGTGCGGAACATCACGCCTTCGGCTTGAATGAAATCACCAAGGTCGAACATCTTGTTGAAAAAATCCACACGGTCTTTGCCCAGTTCATTCATGCGAAAGAACAATTGCACCTTACCTGCGCCGTCTTCGATGTGCGCGAACGAAACCTTGCCCATCGCCCGCGTCGCGCGGATTCGCCCAGCGAGAATCGCTTTTACTTCCTTGTTTTCTTTTTCAGCCGCTTCAAATTCGGTAATCGCTTCCATGCTGAGGTGCGTGCGTTTGGCGCGTGTGGGGAACGGCTCCACACCTTCGGCGCGCAGTTCTTCGAGTTTTTGCAAGCGTATTTTTTCGAGGGTGGTGTATTCGGTCATAACGACTCTCACTTCTCACCGCGCAGCAGCCGATCAAATTCTCTGCCACGGATTACACTTATTCGCACGGATTATAAAATAATTCAGAGATAATCCGTAAAATCTGTGGCAACTGGCTTTCTCTGACATAAAAAGAAAGCCCCACACGTCGAAGACGCGCGGGGCATCGTGTTTCTGTTGCTCCTGAGTCTATCCGATCTTCAGGATTTTAACATTATATGTGCCGCCGGGCGTCTCGACTTTCACCGTGTCGCCAACCTTGTGACTCAGAATGGCTTTACCAATGGGCGACTCGTGAGAGATCTTGCCCTCGCGCGGGTTTGCCTCAGCCGCGCCGACGATGGTGAAGGTTTCCGCTTCGAAGTTCCCTTCCTTGATGGTTACCTTCGAGCCGAGTTGGACAATATCGCTTTTCTTCTTACCATTGTCCTCGATGATCTTCGCGGTGGCAAGCAGCACTTCCAATTCCTGGATGCGCCCCTCCACGAAAGCCTGCTCATTCTTGGCGGCTTCGTATTCGGCGTTTTCGATGAGTTCCCCGCCTTCCATGGCTTCGTGCAGACGATTGGCAACTTCCTGCCGTTTGGCGGTTCGCAGATAATCCAATTCGTCCTGAAGCTTTTGATATCCTTCTTTGGTTAAAAAGTTGTTAGGCATCTTTACTTCCTGCTATAAGAATTTTGTCCCGCACCGCGGGACAAAGCAAGGGAGAGCCGATTAGGTTGAATTCCCAAAAAGCGGGCATACTATATCACGATTTTTGCCTGTATACAAGTGACTTGTTAGCCATCAATCCAATTGAAATAATCGGATTCCGTGCCGTTCAGCCCAGTAATTTCGGATGGCTTTACCCGCTTTTTCGGGGGTGTCGAACCGATCTCCCAGTGCGGCGAATTGAGATTTGTACGCGCCTACCGCCTCCACCCACCGCTGGACACCTGCCTCAGTGATCCCGTGAATGGATTCGACCATCCCAGCTGCTTTCGGGGCAAGTTCATCGGGCTTGGAGAGAATGTACGGCACATCAACGTCATAACGGAGCGGGCGATTCAGAAGTTCCGCGGCGCGGCGCACGAGAACGTGGTCCACGTGCGAGCCAACCGCCAACTGGCAGACCAGCACATCGTCCGGTTCGAGGCGAACGGAGATCGCCTCCGCAATTTGGGCAGGGAGGTCCGCATCCGCTTCGTGTGGCGGCACGGAAATTTCCGAATAAAGCCAATCCCCTTTTTGATCGCGGCGATAGATGCAATCCAAAAAATCGAGGTGGACGGCTTTCGCGCCGACAACGGACGCAGCGAACAAGTCCTCCTCACGCCGCTTGCGAACGGTCTCCTCTGCGGAAGAAAAACCCCACACGAAATGAAGCGCCTGGGCAAACGGTGAATATTCGTTCAACTGCGGGTCACCGCACATGAACGTCCAGATTTCAACAGGGATTCCCGACCGGGTTTGTTCGTAGATCAGGCCGCCGGCGGAGAACACGGCATCGTCAAGGTGAGGGGAAAGATAGATCCATCGCATACTTCAATTTAACCACATCAGCCGAAGCGCGGTTCGGAATTTAAGATGTGAGTGCAATTGATTTCTTTTGCACCCTCTAGTACACTCGGGACGAGGCAGAGATGCAGGAACGGCGCAAACAACCACGAAAGAATTTAATGTCCTATTCGCAGGTACACGATCTGTACGAAGGCAGGCTGGTCGGTTACCTGGGTGACCTGAATTTGTTGGGCGCTATGGTGATAGGCGACCAGCCGATGGCGGTGGATACGAAATTGACCGTCTCGATTCAACTGCCCGAACTCCCGAACGTCTCTGCCACGCGGCTGGCTGTACCGGTCCGCGTCGCGTGGTGCCAGCCCGATCTAAGCCCGGAATTTTCGAATATCGGCCTTGAATTCACCCTCGTCACCGACGAACAAAAACGGGTGATCGAATCCGTGATGGAGAATTACGAGTTCCGCCGCGAATCGCCGAATTATCCTCCCCGCCCCGAAGTGGGTTAATTCAATCCAAACAGTCTCGCCGCCCACACGCCAAGCCCGGATGTCGCGGCGGTGAGAAATGTCCCCCAAGCCATATCAACGACAGTCACTGTAATGGGCCAATCACGCAACGTTGCATGATTCGTCAGATCATATGTCGCGTATGTGACCAGACCAAACAGTGCGCCGCGCAGGAGGACATCCCGCATCTCTCCGCTTTGGACGGCTGGCGCGACCACGAAATACACCAGCGCCCCAACGAAGAGGAGATAAAAGAGTCCCGCCACCGCGAGGTTGGCTTTCTCTGCCATGAGATGCCCGATCTGGGACCGGTAAAACTTCGGCGCGACCAGCCCCAGCCAGACCGCGTCGATGCCGAGGAAAACAATGAGGGTGATGAGGTAAAGTTTGAGGGTCATTTTGATTTCTTCACCGAGTACTCGTTGTTGATACTTTCCCGCAGGAAATGTTTGATCAATGATTGATATGGCACATCGCGTTCATTCGCCAATTGACGAAGTTCAGCGATCATCGATTCAGGCAGGCGCAGTGAAATAGATTTCAACGTGGGTTTTAAGTTCGGGAAGACAGCGCGCTGAGCCTTCTTCCAGTCGATGAACTCACTGGAATCGTTGTCAGCCCAGAACTTACGCTCATCCGTTTCGTTCTTGAATTTAGGAAGTTGCTTGCTCATCGAAAATTTTCCTTTCTCGCCTGCTCATGTCGCGCGCCGAGATCACACGGATCTGGTCGCCTCGAACAGTGAAAACAACAAATAGCTTTCTACCAGAGTTTGTTTGCCCTAAAACATAGTGCCGACTCTCTGACTGCGAGTGTTTCGGGTCGGGCTCCACCAGCAGAGGAAGATTAAAAAAGATTTCCTCACATTCACCATTGGAAACCTGATGACGTTTCCAGTTTTTATCGCTATTGCCCTCGTCCCATTCGAATCCTGAGACGGAAGAAAAATCTATCATTTTGTATATTTCTATTATATACAGGTTTTCTATTTTGCCAACCCCCACGTTTACTCAGAAGACAACCCATGGCAATTTTCAGTGTTTCAACCATTGGATTTTAGCCTATAATTGGAACGTCCCCGTTTCACCACAACAAGCCCAAAAGGCGGAGCCAAAATGACAACCGAAGATACGATCAAACTCGAGATTGAAGTCGTGGCGAAGGATACAACCGATGAAGATCTGGACACAATGACCCGCAATTTGCTGAGGGAATTACGCGGGAGCGAAGTCATATCTGCAGGTGTTGTATCCGCGGAAGCCGCCCCCAAGGGAACCAAAGGCGACCCCGTGAGTATCGGAATGTTGGCTCTCGAAGTGTTGCCCGCCGCAGCGCCCAGCCTGATCGCACTGGTGCAAGGTTGGGTCATGCGCGGACAGGGTCGCACGGTGAAATTCAAAGGCAAGGGGTTTGAGTTCGAAGGCTCGCCGGAGGAATTTGAAAAATTCCTCGCCACATTCCAAAAGGGCAAAAAGAAAAAATGAGCGGAAAATTCGCCCTCATCATCGGCAACACGGAATACACCGACCCCGGTCTGGCGCAAAGAGAAATAGTTATTTCCTAGAAACCTTTTTACGAACAGACCTTTTTTCTACTGGACTCTTTACAACTTTCTTTGAGGTCGCTTTCGCCCTTGATAATGCAGGTTTCTTCTTAATTTTCGTTTTCTTCACCTTCACGACTTTCTTTGTCACGGTTTTTTTCGTCGGAGTCTTCTTTCTTCTTTCATCTTTCTTCTTAACTGCCTTCTTCCTCGGCTTTTTAACTTTCACATCTTCAACAACTTCTTCCTTAACTCCAAACATCTCCTCCCACTTCGCGGACATGGACTCGACACCCGCGCCATTCAACGCATCACAAACCACTTTCCACTCACTACTTTCCACGAATTGAAAATCCATGAACACGTGATGCTGGTAGGCGTGCAGTTCCACGTATAGTCCTTTACCCCAGAGCTCCTCGCACGAGCGGATGTATTCCAAATGCGTGACGTAATCTTTGAAGATGACAAATCCTTCAAACGGAAGTCCCAGCGCTTCGGCAAGGGATTTCTGACGTAAATCTCCGGTCGACTTATCGAGATATGCGGCGGAAGTTTTAATCCAGCCTTTGGTATCGGCGAAGCGGTTGTGATAGAGGACGAGTCCGCGCTCATCATTGTAGATATTCGAGTAAGCGAAAACATTTTCGTCAACGTTTCCACTTGAAGTATAAAAATCATAAAGATAGAAATTTTCCACATCCGCGAACAGGGAACGGCGGTGAAGGATCGGGAAGATTTTCCAGTCGTGTCCCGCGACGAGTCCTTCGTTGGGCTGTTCATCCATTTTCGGCTTGCGGAATTCCATCCCATATTTTTCACGGAAGCCTTCCACTTGTCCATGGCCGAACATGGGCAAGCCAGGCAGGGTTGAAAGCACAGTTGTAACGCCGAAATATTTATCGGCGTCCCCGAATTGTTCAATCGCAGTTTTCTCATCGGGGTTGCTCATGAAATTGACATAGCGCTTGAGAATTTGCGGATCGAACTCGAGCGTGTTCTTGATCGCCATGCGATATTTTGCGTTGTCTTCGTCGCGCAGCATGTGCATGAACGC
>DAOTZF010000030.1:0-6265 GCA_034434415.1 Anaerolineales bacterium
CGAATCGTCTCCCCCGGCGTGGAACTTCCCATTGGGTCTGTTCACCCGCTGTGGATGGCTATCCAGATCGTTTCAGAAAACAAAAATATCCCGCTTGAAGAGGGTTACTTTGAAGTGAGAGTCCCGCGCGAGTTCATCCGCAGTGCGGGTACATCGTTTGAGGTCCGCTGGGTCGATTTTTACCGATAACCAAGGAGGGTGAATGGAAAAATATTCATAACCGCACGGGACACATTGCACGTCATACCAACCTAACAACAAACAAGAGGAGTTTGCCATGTTGAAAAGCAGGAATTGGATTCGCTGGGTGCTGCTGATCGTCATGACTTTAAGCCTGTCCACCACGGTCACCGCCCAAAGCGAAGAGGATGCCACCGCCGTCTATTTCGTCCCCAACGTCTTCACCGTCGAGGAACGCACGTTCATCGCCTCCACTGGCGCGCTGATCCTCGAAGTGGGACACGATTACGTGCTCATCGAAGCCACTCCACAGGAAAAGAAGAAGATCGAAAAGAAGTTTGAAACCCAGATTGCAGAGCCGACCGAACAGCAGGCGATCATTCTCGCCTTCCCGCCCGCGGATTCAGCGTATCATGATTACAACGAGATGGTCGCGGAACTGCAACAAGCCGAAGCGGACCACGGCGCGATCTTTGACCTGTTCAGCATCGGAACATCGTACGAGGGACGCACCATCTGGGCGGGGAAGATCTCGGATAACGTCGGTACGGATGAGCCCGAACCGGAAGTTCTCTTCACACATCACCAGCACGCGCGTGAACATCTCACTGTCGAGATGGCGTTATATACCCTCAAGATGCTTACCGACGAATACGGCGTCGATTCACAGGTCACCGACATCGTTGACAACCGCGAGATCTGGATGGTCTTCGATGTGAACCCCGACGGCGGCGAATACGACATCGCCACCGGATCCTACCGCTCGTGGAGGAAGAACCGCCAGCCGAACTCCGGATCATCCTACGTGGGCACCGATCTCAATCGCAACTGGGGCTATCGTTGGGGCTGTTGCGGAGGCTCGAGCGGATCCACCAGCAGTGAAACCTATCGCGGTCCATCTGCCTTCTCTGCGCCTGAAACGCAGGTCGTCCGCAACTTCGTCAACTCGCGCGTGATCAACGGCAAACAACAGATCACGGTCGCGATCGATTTCCACACGTACAGCGAATTGATCCTGTGGCCCATGGGTTACACCACCACGAACATCCCACCGGATATGACGACGGATGATTGGAATACGATGGTCGCGATGGGACAGGCGATGGCATCGACAAATGGATACACACCACAACAATCCAGCGACCTGTACATCACCGACGGCACGATCAACGACTGGTTGTACGCGCAGCACGGCATCTTGAACTACACCTTCGAGATGTATCCTGAGACTGCCGGGCAGGGCGGATTCTATCCGCCGGATGAAGTCATTCCCGCGGAAACATCGCGCAATCGCGATGCGGTTCTCTATCTGCTCGAACAGGCGGCATGTCCTTACGGCGTGATAGGCAAGAGCAACGAGTATTGCGTCGCCACCAGCACTGGCTTCCGCAGCGCGACAGCACAAGCCGCAGTCACCAGCAGTTCAGGCGATAACAACGGCTTCCAGACCAACGCGGGCAATATGCTCGTCGACGATGGTCTCTACGCCGTGGATACCAACAGCGGCACAAGCACCAGCACCTCCTGCACCGCGACGCAAAAGGATAGGCACGTGCTCTCGAACTTCGGTTTCAGCATCCCGGCGGGCTCCTCCATTCAGGGTATTGAAGTGAAACTCAATTCCAGAGCCGATAGCACCTCCGGCTCGCCGCGCTTCTGCGTGCAACTTTCGTGGAACGGTGGAGCCTCATGGACGACCGCGGTCACTTCCGGCACGCTCTCCACAGCCGAAACGATCTACACCCTCGGCGGCGTCACCAACACGTGGGGCCGCACATGGACCAACACAGATTTCGACAATGCCAACTTCCGTGTCCGTCTCGTGATGGTCGCCAGCAACACCTCGCGCGATTTCTCGCTCGATTGGGTCGGCGTGCAGGTGAGGTATACGCCGTAACATCCTGTCATTGCTATTGAAAACTGCGGAGGATGAAGAATCCTCCGCAGTTTTTTTCTCGCTTCTTTCCAACGTGGAAATTTGTTTCACCGCCGTGCGCCTGTGGACGTATAATTTCACCTGAAAGCGATTCATGCTCGACGGGACAGCAGAAAGGCTCACATGGAAAACGAAGGCTCGAATCATTTGAAAGGGATCAATGTCGTCATCACCGGTGCCGCCCGCGGACTGGGTGCGGCGTTGGCGCTGGCTTTATCAGATTTGGGTTGCAACACCATTTTATGCGGACGCTCCCAAGAGGCATTGGCTGTAACAGCAAATCACATCGAAACTAGAACAAAGCGGAAACCTCAAAGTTTTATCGTCGATCTTGCCGAAGCCGCGAGCGTCGAAAGCGCCGCAAAAGATATCATCACAAAATTTTCTGTTGTGGATGTTTTGATTCACAACGGCGCCGCGTGGCTCGGAGGGCGCGAGACCCCTTACGAAGCCGCAGAAGTCTTGTCGGCGGTTAATTCGGCGATCACGGGCACATTTCTATTTACACAGGGGTTGATTCCCGCCCTGCAAAAATCGACGCGGCCCGATGTGGTGACCATCGGTTCTGTCAGCGGACTCCCCAATGTCAGCCTGCAAAACGTTTCCGTTCCATTCTACGCCGCCAAGCACGGACAAACCGCCCTCGCCGACGGTCTGCGGCAGATGTTTTTGGGCACCCGCATTCGATCCATTTGCATCCACCCGCCGTGGATAGACAACATGTCCCCGCTCGATGAGGCGTGGGACACTGCCGCTTCACGAACGAAAAACGAGCGGGTCACGAACCGCGATATTGTGGAAGCGGTCATCTTTGCCATCACCCGCCCGCGAAACGTGACGATCGCGTCGATGGTGATCGACAGCGATGTGCAAGGCATGGATTTTCGCAGCCATACCAAAGAGTGACTATAATTCAATCATGTCAAAATCCATTTCCACTGACCAGACCGCCGAAAACATCGCCACAGTCATCGAAGTGCTGACCGAGTCTCCCGTCCGGTTGGAAGCGCTGGTCAAATCCACACCTGCAGAAAAACTTCGTCAGCCACTGGGCAAAGGCGAACGGACACCGACCGAGGTGTTGGCACACATGCTCAACGGTGAGGCGCGTTCGTCGGAAATGATCTATCAGGCTTTACTGGCGAAGGAGCCGTTCTTCGCGGATTTTCACCCCGATAGGGATTGGGGCAAACTGACCCGCTTCGACCTGCTGGATTTCCCGGAACTGTTCGCTTATTTCAAGATCCGTCGCAAGGTGTTACTGCGTGTGTTATCGGGGTTGAAGGAAAAAGATTGGGCGCGCGTTGTCCGTGAGGAAGGGAAGCAACGCAAGGAATCCGTCTACTGGCGGGCGCGGACGATCGCGATGCACGAGTTGGATCATCTGGAGGATTTGGAGAAAAAATTGTTGAAAAAGTAATACCGCGGTGGTCGAGTAGGGTCGGATGCACTTTCCGACCCGTATCGAGACCACAGGGTAGTGAAATAAATCTTGTTACAAAATTGTTTTACGGCCTGGTGGTTTCGATACGTCCCGCGATAACCACGCGGGACTACTCAACCACCGGACTATAAAGAAAAGGAATTCCTCATGACTCAAACCTACGATGCCATTGTTATCGGCGCGGGGGTGATGGGCGCCAGTATTGCCTTTCACCTCGCCGAGCGCGGACTCAAAGTTGCCATCCTCGAGCGCAAGGTCACGGCTTCAGGCGCGACGGGTCACTCGAGCGGACTCGTCCGTATGCATTACGATCTCGCCGCGGAATCTGAATTGACATTCGCCAGTTATAAAAATTATTTTAGTAATTGGAAAGAAAGAGTCGGAGGGGAATGTGGATTCATCCAAACAGGCTTTATGCAGATCGCCAAACGTGAGCACGAAGACAAACTGCGCGGCAACGTCGCCAACCAACAACGCATTGGCATCAACACGTCCGTTATCTCTGCAGACGATGTGAAAAAACTCGTCCCTGATTTTCTGACTGACCAGTTCGACTTCGCCGCGTATGAACCCGATTCAGGCTATGCCGATGCGACCCTCACGACCAATTCATTCATCGAAGCCGCCAAACGCAACGGCGCGACGTTGATCCAAAATTGCGAAGTGACCGCCATCCACACAAGTGGCGGAGCCGTAAAAGGCGTCAGCACCACTCAAGGTGAATTTGCGACGCCCACAGTGATCAGCGCGGCAGGAGCGTGGGCGAAGCATGTCGCAAAACTCGCCGATGTCGAAATCCCTCTTGAGACGTGGACTCACGATGTGGCGTTCCTCCATCGCCCGCCGTCGCTTGGCAAAATCCCCGCGGTGATCGACGATACCATCAACTGTTATTTCCGCCCCGAGGGCAGTGCGCTGATCCTTGCCGCGGGCGAAGATGAAAGCCTGCGCGGCGAAGCGCCCGATGCCGAAGACCAAACGCCCACACCCACGTTCGTTGAGAAACTCATTGATGCGATGGTTCAACGCATTCCGAAAATCGAAGAGAGCGGCTTGCACTCCATCCACGTGGGGCGCGACGGCATCACCCCCGACCAGCGCGCCATCTACAGCGCGGCGGGTCCCGACGGTTTCTATCTCGCCTGCGGGCTGAGCGGCACGGGCTTCAAGACCTCCCCCGCCGCGGGCGCAAGTTTGGTCGAGTTGATTCTCGATGGCACACCCAAAACGGTGGATATCACACCGTTTCGATTCAGTCGCTTCGCCGAAGGGAAGTTGCTGGAGGGCGAATATGGGTATGGTCATATTTGGAAGTAGATGAAAGACTGCGGAGGCATTTTTCTAGCTCCGCAGTCTTTATTTTGACCCGCACCGCTTCGGACTCAGGGGAGGTTGGTTCGGTTTCGAGGGGCATTGTTTCAGGCTGTTAGCCCGCACGGGGATGAATCACCCGTGCTATTTTTACGAAGTCCGCTCGAAGCGGACTGATGCGACTCAATACTTTGAGTAAGTAATCCGTTATAATGTCTGCAACACCATGAGCGACAAAAACTCAAAGCCGAAAGTTATCGATTTGTATGCTGGCGTAGGCGGACTTAGCTTAGGCTCAATTCGTGCTGGCTTCGATTTAGCTCTTGCAGTTGAGTGGGATAAACATGCAATGAAAGCTCATGAAATTAACTTCCCAAACAATAACCATTTAAATATCGACATCGCAAAATTGAGCGGCAAAAAATTGTTGAAAGAAGCTGGATTAGCCGAAGGAGAACTCGACGGTTTAATCGGTGGTCCTCCATGCCAAGGATTTAGCAGAATTGGAAGCCGAGACCATCTCGACCCAAGAAACGATTTGTTCGTAAAGTTTTTCAAACTTGTGAAAGAGTGTAAGCCGAAGTTTTTTGTGGCTGAAAATGTTCTCGGCATTTTAGACGACCGATACGATATTATAAGAAAAACCGCTTTCAAACAAGTTAAAGATGATTATGTTCTTCTCGATCCTATGAAGTTTAAAGCTTCGGACTTTGGCGCTCCGACAAGTCGTGAACGTGTTTTCTTCATCGGTTATCGGCGCGATAGTATGTCCGAATTGACAAAAGAAAATTTTGAAAAACAAAAAGTCGCAGAAATTACCACGGTTGCCAAAGCTCTTCAAGGATTGCCGACTCGCATTAGTAGCGAATGGTTAAGTGAAGAAGACAGTTGGCGACCCGTAAAACCTTTATCAACCCCTTACTTCAAAAAATATGTGGATGGAAATATTCCTACAGGCATGGGAGACGTGGAAGCCGTCCGAAAATACAAAGAAGAAGGATTGATTTCTGGAAATTTCGGCACTCGTCACTCCCCAGAAGTTTACAAACGATACAAGGCATTAAAGCCTGGGCAAACCGATTCTGTATCAAGGTCTGTTCGATTAAAGAAAAACGGGCTTTGCCCGACTCTTCGGGCGGGAACTGGCTCCGATAAAGGAAGTTATCAAGCGGTTCGCCCTATTCACCCAACGGCGCATCGAGTTATTACCCCGCGCGAAGCTGCTCGTTTGCAAGGCTTTCCTGATTGGTTTCAATTTGCGCCCTCAAAATGGCATAGTTTTAGGCAAATTGGAAATAGCGTAAGCCCAGTTCTTTCCGAAAAAATTCTCAAGGTTGTTTTCGATCACCTAAAATGAATAAGGGAGACAAGGATGAGTAAAAACAAATATCCAA
>DAOTZF010000031.1:0-8697 GCA_034434415.1 Anaerolineales bacterium
AGCGGAGTCGGCACACAGATGCTGACCGCATCCATGTCTTTCAAGGCGGAAAAATCCGTCGTCGCGGTGAGATGACCAGACTTCACTAATTTTTCAACGGCTTCGGTCTTCACGTCGGGGATGTAGGAAACGCCTCTCGTGAGCGAATCAACCTTCCCTGAGTCGGGATCGATGCCCGTCACTTTGAATCCCGCCTCGGCGAAGACGACCGCGAGAGGGAGTCCAACATAGCCGAGTCCCAGAATCGCAACGCGGGCATCTTTGTTTTTCAGTTTTTGAATCAGATTTTCTTTCTCAGACATTCAATCTCCAACCGCAGGGCGGAGCATGCTCCGCCCTGCTAAAAATCAAAACAAATTTAATTGCTTCGGGTCGTCTTCTGGTTTCTCTTCCACTTTTTGCACAGGAGCCGACTTGCCCAACCCGGCGCGTGCCTCTTTTAACAATTCAGGAAGTTTCGCAAAGTCGGCGAGAATCGCGGGCTTGAGCGAAGCCTGATGCAGCGCCGCGGCGGGATGGAACATGGCGATCACATAACGCTCCCCAACCTTGCGCATCTGCCCATGCACGGCGCTGATCTTTGCACCGGGAAAAAATTTGTTCATCGAAAAACGTCCGAGCGTGACGATGATGCTCGGGTTGATGGCTTGGATCTGCCGTTCAAGATATTCATTGCACGCGGCGAGTTCCTCCGGTTGAGGATCGCGGTTTTGGGGCGGGCGGCATTTTACCACGTTGCCGATCCACACATCCGCGCGCGTCACCCCAGCCTGTGCAAGTAGCTGATCGAGGAATTGACCCGCCGCGCCCACGAATGGGCGTCCCTGTTCGTTTTCGTGAAAGCCCGGTCCCTCGCCGATGAACATGATCTCCGCACTGGCAGGTCCCTCACCGGGCACCGATTTCTTGCGCGAGTGATGCAACTCGCAATTCCTGCACACGGTCACTTCTTTGGCAATTTGGGCAAGGGTTTCTTCAGCGGTCATAATTACTCCGTTTACAAGTTAACAGGTTGGCATGTTTCAACGTTCCAACTTTTCAACGTTCAAACCTTCCAACGTGTGTAACGACATGAGAATTGCATCCTCATCGTTATCGCGGTAATAGCGCGGGCGGCGCCCCGACTCTTCAAATCCGAATTTTCGATACATCTCCTGCGCGGCAAGGTTGCTCTCGCGCACTTCCAGCACTGAAGTCCTCGCGCCTTCGCTCTGCATGGATCGCAGGGCATGCACCAACAACCTGCCTGCTGTTCCCTTTCGCCGAAAATCAGGATGTGTTGCGATGGTCGCGATATGCGCTTCGTCTATCAACAACCACGCCACGATCATGCCGACGATCTTTCCGTTCATTTCGGCGACCCACGCGCGTGAAGCGGGATTGTCAGTCACCTCGAAACGAAAGGAACGTTCGGGCCACGGCAGACTGAACGACGCCTTATCGATCTCGACAACCTGCTCGATATCGTCGAGTGTCATGCGGCGAATATTCATGTTTCGATGGGCGCGGCGGTATGCAAATAGATCGGTGCCAGCGAAGCCGCGTGATCCACGTCACCGTTTTGAAAACGCGCCCAAGCCAGTTTCGCAAGCATCGCAGGTTTGCGATGCGAATCTTCGGGTGATACCAACTGAGCGTGTTTATTTTCACTGATTTTTTGACGAACTTCGTCCGTGAACTCGCCGCACACGAGCGATGGACTCTGGACTTCAGCGTTCAACGCTTCGACGGACACGACTCTCGCCTCCCCTTCAGCCTGCCACGTCCCACGGAGATTTTTATACCAGCCCAGCGCGTACCTCCCGCGCCCGGCTTGGATCGCCACCGCCAGCGGAAGATCACCCACTGGTTGTACGTGTGCGAGAATATCGAGAGTGGGAATCCCAATCACGGGTATGTTCCTCGCAAGGGCGAGTCCTTTCACAAATGCCAGACCCACTCGCAAACTTGTGAACGAGCCGGGTCCGATCGCAACAGCCAGCGCGGTGATATCTTTCATGGTCACTTTGGAAGTTGCCAATAAGTTTTGGACTGCCGGTGCCAGTTCCACGGTGTGGTGTTGTTTGCTTTGCCACGCGTCCTCTCCAACAACGCGCGCGCCATCGTAGATCGCAAGCCCCATCCATTCATTGGAGGTGTCCACAGCCAGCAGCATCACGCATCTCCGCGAATGAGTTCGAGAAGGTATTCGTAACGTTTCCCTCTGGCTGTTATTTTCATTGCGCGTTCGAGTTCGCCGGTGTGTTCGAGTTCCATCCACAATCTCTCCGCGGGGATGAGACCCGGCATCCGTTCGGGCCATTCAATGATGAGCGCGCCTTCGGCGAGCATCGAGTCGAGGTCGAGTTGTTCAGCTTCACTCGTGGAGTCGAGGCGATACGCGTCCATGTGAAAGAGCTGGCTCCCGTCTGCGCGGCGATATACGTTGACCAGAATGAACGTCGGGCTGGACACAGAATCAAGCGAACCCCATCCCTGTGCGATGCCCTGCACGAACGTTGTCTTGCCCGCGCCGAGATCCCCCTGCAAGCAGATCACATCGCCGGGTTGCAACGCGTTGCCCAAACGCATGCCAAATCCACGCGTTTGTTCGGGGTTGCGGCTGATGATTTCGATTGTGTGTGAATCCACAGCAAGCATCGAGGGGATTATACCTGTTTACTTTTTTTCCAATCCCAACATCTTTCCAATCGTCCGTGCAATGATGCGTGCGGCTTCGGGTTTGCCGGCGCGGCGGCAGTTTTCGATCACCTGTTGTCGCTCGGCGGGACGCATGATCCAACGCGTGAGCGCGCGCACAACCTCCTGCGGTGTAGGCGCCCACACACCCGCGCCTTCCTTTTGAACAAAGGTGACATTGCCGTCCTCCTGCCCCGGAAGTTTGGCGTATAAAATGATGGGTAGGTGCGCGTTGAGCGCCTCGGCAATGGTGCCAGGACCGGCTTTGGTAACGATGAAATCCGCCGCGCGCATGAAGTCCGGCATGTCGCGCGTGAAGCCGTAGATGCGAGTCGGGTTTTCCCACGTTTCCGATTCGAGGGATTCTTTCAGGCGTTGATTCCGCCCGCACACGATGACCAGCCCCACGTCCAGGCCGGAAGCGTCTATCGCACGCGCGGTCTTGGCGAGTGGTCCCATCCCATCCCCGCCGCCGACGAGCAGAACGATGGGTTTGTCGAGAACCCAGCCGAGTTTTTTTCTCAACACACTTTTTCTGCCGAGCGGCTTGCAATATTTGTCCGCAACGGGCAGCCCCACCACGCGGACTTTTTCAGGCGGCATGTTGAATCGGATCGCATTCTCGCGCGCCTGCCTGGTCGGCACGAGAATCAAGTCGGCGCGTTTATCGAACCAGAGCGCATGCGTGGTGACCATGTCGGTCACCACGTTAATGAAGGGCGGACGACCCCTGCCGAGCGCACGCAGGGCAAATGTGTTTGCAAACGGATGGACGGTGACGATCAGGTCGGCAGGATGACTCTTCACCAGCGAGCGCGCCGACTGCCTGACGAGGGGCCATATGGTCGAGGTGATGACGCGCGCGCGGGCGTGTCCGTCGGTGGCATAGAAGCTGGCGCTCCACAGCCTCGGCGCCCTGACCATGTATGGATACATCTCTCCGACGCGATTGATCGGCGGCGGCGCGTAATCCTTGAAGAAGTCCACCATCTCGGTCGTGACCCGGCTCCGGTACTCGAGTTGAATGGCTTCGATGATCGCTTCCGCCGCAGAACGATGCCCTCCGCCGGTATCCGAAAAGAAGAAGACGATGTGAGGTTTACGAGGGGGTTTTATCTTGTTTTTCTTCATGTTTGGTGAGGTTCGCCTTGAGTCTCTTTGCCAGTTCGCGTCGTGTTAGCATGACCCGTCGCCCGCAACCTTTGCATTCCAACCCAATGTCCGCGCCGAGACGCGTGACACTCCATTCGTAGGAACCGCATGGATGTTGTTTGCGAAGTCGGAGATGATCGTTGAGTTGCAGGTCGGGGAGCATGGTGGTACTCGATAAATGATAGTTGAGCAGGCGGAGAGAATTAGTATTGGAGACTGGAAATTGATGAACATTATAAATGAATCGTGATAAACTACGGGCGACCGTGAAACGAGGAGTTCGAACATGTCCAAATACGAAACGTACGCAGTCGAAGTCGCAGGGCTGAAACGGGACCTGCGATTGTTCGAGATCAAGCCGGGGTTGAGGATCGCCATCCTGAATATTTTAGGGGATACAGAATTGGTTCAGGCGTGTGCAAAGGAACTGGCTCAGAAATTAAAGGATGTGAAATTCGATGTGCTGGTCACCGCGGAGGCGAAGTCCATTCCGCTCGCGCACGCGCTGTCCGTTGAAACGAAAAAACCCTATGTGATCCTGCGCAAGACCTATAAACCGTATATGGGAGACGCGCTCCAGGCAGAGACGTTGTCCATCACCACGGGTCAACCGCAGACATTGATCCTCGACGAAAAGGATCGCGAGATGATGAAAGGCAGGAAGGTTGTCATCGTGGACGATGTGATCAGCACCGGCTCCACCCTGCAGGGGATGCGCATGGTGCTCGACAAAGCCGGTGCCAGCGTGGAGGCGGAGGCGGCGATCTTCACCGAAGGCGACCGCGCACAATGGATGCACATCATCGCTTTGGGGCATTTGCCTTTGTTTACCGATTAAAAATGTAGGGGCATAATATATTGTGCCCCTACGACGAAATCAATTTCTGCTTTTGTGAACGCGTCATCTTCTTGATGGCGCGTTCCCTTTTCATGGCAGAGGTGCGATCCGGCAATTCCTCCACATACACAAGTTTTACCGGCAAGCGCATCTTTGTATATTTCGCCCCGCGACCCTTATTGTGAACGGCGACGCGTTTCTCGGGGTCAACCGCCCAACCGGTATACAGCGTCCCGTCCGCACATTGCACGATGTAGCAGAAACACGCGCTCACTTTTTTTTCTTGTCGCGCCCAAAAAGATTACCCACGAACATCTGACTCAACCGATCTCCGAATGACTGGGAATCCTGTCCTGCCGGACCCACTGTTTGCCAATCAGCCCGCAGGCGTTCGCTCATCCAGCGATCACGCGCTTTTGCCGCCGCTTCGAGGACTTCGTTGACGCCGGGTCCGTCCGCTTCTGCGATCCGTTCGCGCAGGTTTTGCAGCGAGGCGATGTATCCATCCAGCACACGGATCGTGTTCGCGCGATTCGCCAACGCCGCATCGCCCAAAGACCTGGCTTCATCGTGATAGGTCATGGCCGAGGTGACTGCCGCATACGGACGCGCGGCAAGCCGGCGCGCTTCCCTCCAGCCGGGCTGGTTCACCGTGGCATCCAGCAACGCCGCGCCAGCCAGTTGCGGCAACAAATGTGTGGAAGCGAGCAATCCGTCCGCTTCGACGTCATCAGTGAACATTACATCCGCGCCGAGCAACTTCACAAGGTCGCTGGCAAGTTCGAGGGCGGCACCAGGCGTACCGCGGGGCACGTTGACGAGAAAGAGTCCGTTCTTGAAGAAGTCTGCGCGGGCAGAATCCACTCCGATTTCGATTCCATGCAAATGGTTCGCGCCTGCGGCGGGTGCCAGCCCTATGTAATACCGTCCCGGCGGGATCAATTCCCCCATCCACGAGGCAACTTCCCCCTTGGCTGGAGCCGTGTCGAGAATCACCGTCCCTTCGCGGATATCCTGGGCGATGTACCCAACCGTATCTCGAATCTCGCTTAGGGGCAGGCTGAGAATGATCACCTGCGCGTCGCTCACCGATGAGGGGAGATTGACCCTGACCTCGTCCACTGCACCCATTTTCTGTGCAAGGTGCGCGGTTTCATAGTTCTTATCATGCCCGACACGTTTGATGTTTTTCTGTCCTGCCAGCGCCAACCCGATCGAACTTCCCACCTGACCCAAACCAATTATGGTGATCTGAACGTTCATGTGACCTCTCAAGTTGAAGTGCAGGGTTATTATACCTGCCCCTTAAAGTGCGAGAACCGCGGACGCCGACCGCGGTTCCCTACGAAAGGAGGAGAAGAGAAATCACCTTACAGGGTCAAATTTATCATAGGCGAGTCAAACGTGCTTGACGCATAACCTACGATTGCCCTACGATTGCCAGACATATTTCAAGAATGTTATTTGCAGTCGCGGGTGGCCATCCACTCCTACCCTGAGCATGAAAACGCGTTATAATAGAACAAATTTTCGAGCCTGTAAAGAATTGAATAAAGAGGAGAAGAATGTCTAATTTCGCAATCGAGACACAAGATTTGGGCCGCGTGTACAAGATTCGCGGCAACAAAAAGGAGCGCGAGATCCGCAAGGAACTGGTCGCGCTCGAAGGCGTGAACCTGACCGTGGAACGCGGCGAACTGTTCGGCTTGCTCGGACCGAACGGCGCGGGCAAGACAACCCTGATCAAGATTCTCACCACGCTTCTTGCCCCGACGTCGGGCTGAGCGCGCGTCGCCGGGCACGACGTAAGCCAGGCACCCCACCTCGTCCGCCCGCGCATCAACATGGTCTCCGGCGGAGAGTCATCGGGCTACGGCTTGCTTACCGTGCGCGAAAACTTGTGGATGTTCTCGCAGTTCTATGGCATGAACTCGAAAGTCGCGAATGAACGAATCGTTGAACTGCTGAAGATGGTTGGGCTTGAAGATCGTATTCACACAAAATCATCCGACCTCTCTACGGGTTTGCGCCAGAAGATGAACATCGTGCGCGGTTTTCTCACCGACCCCGAAGTGCTGTTCCTCGATGAGCCGACGCTGGGACTCGACGTCGGCGCGTCGCGCGATGTGCGCAAGTTGATCCGCGGCTGGTTGGATGCAGACAAGAATCGCACGCTTCTGCTCACCACGCATTACATGGTGGAAGCCGAGGAGTTGTGCGACCGCGTAGCGATCATCAACAAAGGGAAGGTGCTCGCGTGCGATACGCCTGCCAACCTCAAACGCAAACTGCAACGCGACGCGATCTTCGAGGTGGAAACGAGCCCCGTGAACGGGTTGAGCCCGTCGAAGTTGGAGGAGCAGCCCGAAGTGCGGAAAGCCGCGCTGACCGAAATCGACGGCGGCGCGAAACTGGAGTTAATCCTTGCCGAGGAATCCGCGCTGGCGAACATCATCAACGTGTTGACACAAAAGAATATCAAGGTGATGCGTCTCACAAAACGCGAACCGACGCTCGAAGACGTGTTCATGGACTTGGTCGGCGCGCGCATGGAAGACGTGGAAAAAGGAGGCGAGGAATGAAAGCGGACGAGTCTCTGGTTTATTCCTCCACCGAAAAAGTGACGGGCTGGAGGTTGTTCATCAAAACGATCCTGGCGCGTTCGTACCCGCGCATCATCGGACAGCAGCGCGAGAAATCGTGGATCTTTTTTGAGATCTTCATGCCAATGCTGGCGGTCTCGGCGTATGTGTTCGTGTATCGTGCCATCGGCGCGCCCGAGGAATATGTGGGCTTCGTGGTGGTGGGCGGCGCAATGACCGCGTTCTGGATGAACGTGTTGTGGAGCATGTCATCGCAACTGTATTGGGAGAAGGAGCAGGGCAACCTCGCGCTCTACATCATGGCGCCGAATTCGATGATGGCAGTTCTGCTCGGCATGGCGTTGGGCGGGCTGGTGGCGACGACGATCCGCGCGGTGGCGATCATTGCGCTTGGCACGTTGATGTTCAACGTGCAATTTTCCGTGACGAGTTTTTCGCAACTGTTCGCGGTGTTCTTCCTGGCGATGACCGCGTTGTATGGCATGGGCATGATGAGCGCGTCGCTTTTCCTGTTGCTTAGCCGCGAGGCGTGGCATATTTCGAACCTTGCGCAGGAACCGATCTATCTGGTTTCGGGCTTTTACTTCCCGATCAAGTCGTTCAACTTCTGGGTCGCCGCGGCGGCTTCGTTCATCCCGCTCACGCTCGGGTTGGACGCGATGCGGCAGTTGATCTTCCCTTCCGGCGCGTCGCTCGGATTCTTGAACGTAACCGTCGAAATTACCGTGTTGATCGTGTTGTGTATCGTATTCCTGATTGGCGCAAAGTTCCTGCTCGATTACATGGAGAGGCTCGCGATCCGCGAGGGAAGAATTACAGAGAACAGGCGTTAATGTCATTGCTTCGTTGCCCTTCGGGCTCGCAATGACATAATGGAGAATATATGAATCGTTCCGAAACATCCCGTTCCTTTACCATGGCAACCTGGCTTGGCTGGCAGGTCGAATCCAACTGGACCGACCCATTCCTCTTTGCCATTTACGTCATCATCAAACCGCTGGCGACCGCCGCGATCCTCGTCGTGATGTACAGCATCATCACGAACGGAGATTACGAGTCGCCGCTCTTTCCGTACATTTATCTCGGCAACGCGTTCTACATCTACGTCGGTGCGGTGATGACGGGAGTCTCGTGGGCGGTGATCGACGACCGCGAGCATTACAAGACCCTCAAATACATGTACATCGCGCCCATCAGCATTCCCTTTTACTGGCTTGGGCGCGGCGTCTCGCGTTTTCTCATCGGTACCGTGGCAGTGCTGGTCACGATCACGGCTGGCGTGTTATTCCTGAATCTGCCGCTCAAACTTGCCGAAGTCAACTGGGGATTGTTCATCGTATCTCTGCTCATCGGGGTCACCATGCTCGCCATGATGGGACTGATCCTTGCCAGCATCACATTGATGATGGCGCAACACAACTTCTT
>DAOTZF010000032.1:0-2643 GCA_034434415.1 Anaerolineales bacterium
ACCCAGTTGGATATCGTTGATACCGCGATCGCAGACGGACGCTTCACCACACTTGTGGCTGCGGTTCAAGCCGCCGGGTTGGTGGATACGCTGAAGAGCGAAGGTCCCTTCACCGTGTTCGCCCCCACCGACGATGCCTTTGCCGCCCTGCCTGCAGGCACGCTCGAGAGCCTGCTCCTGCCCGAGAACAAGCAACAGCTCACCGACATCCTGCTGTATCACGTGGTGGCTGGCAAAGTGCTCGCGGCTGACGTGGTCGGACTCGATGGACAATCCGCTGAGACCGCCCTGGCTGGCAAGTCCGTTTCGATCAAAGTTGAGAACGGAATGGTCTATTTGAACGACACCGTGCAGGTCATCATCACCGACATCGAAACCTCCAACGGTGTGATCCATGTGATTGACGCGGTTCTCCTCCCGCCTCAATAAAGTAGTTCAGCTTCTCTCCTCCTTGTCAAACAGACCGCGCGTCGCGCGGTCTGTTTGCATTACCCCTTCAGTGTTATGTATTTTCTTCTTGGGTTGATTCCGACAACTCCCTCAAATATCCCGGTGATCGTCTTCATATCGGCTTCGATATCCTCCGTCGCTTGAAACACCTGCCCAACTCGGACAGTTTTTTGTTTGCCATCCACCACAGCCAATACAATGGGAACGCCCGCGCCTTTGGCAATGTGATAAAAACCGCGCTTCCATTCGGTCACGTGATGGCGAGTCCCTTCCGGTGCGATGGTAAGGATGAACCGCGAAGATCGGTTAAACGCCTCCACCATTTGCTCCACCAGCCCGCTGGACTTCTTCCGATCCACAGGAACGCCGCCGCAATAATAGAAGAACCAGCCGTGCGGAGGGCGGAACAATTCCGCCTTGCCCATGAATTTGACATCCGCTTTGAGGGTAAAGATCACGCCGAGGAAGAGAACAAAATCCCAATTGGAGGTATGCGGCGCCCCGATCAAGACGAACTTTGGCAGGTCGGGCAGTTGTCCATCCACGCGCCAGCCGAACAACCGCATGAAGAAGCGGGCGAGAAAATGGAAGAGTCCGCTAAGGATGGGCGTGCTAAAAATGGTTGACCGCGATGTTCCGTCCATGATTGCGGATTGTACACTGAAATCAAGATGCGAGTTACAGGTTAGAATTGCTGCGGTCTATGCTAAAAAAGATACCCGTCCATCCCTTTCTGTTCGGCGCGTTCTCCGTCATTTCGCTAGCCGCGTACAACATCGGTCAGATCTTCATTGGTGAGATTACGCGCCCGTTGTTGTTTTCTCTCGCCCTCGCGGGGATTCTGTTTTGGATTCTGTACCAGCTCGTGCGCGACTCGCATCGCGCCGCGTTGACCTCTGCCGCACTCCTCTTTTTATTTTTCACCTACGGACAGATCTACACCGCTTTCGAGGGAGAATCCATCCTTGGGCTGGGTTTGTTTCGTCACAGAATTCTTTTCCCATTCTTCTGCTTCATTGGGTTGGTTGTCGTGGTTTGGATCGTTCGCAGGATGAAACAGCCCGAATCGTTCACCTACTCGCTCAATCTCGTTTCGATTTTTCTTTTGATCTATCCTTTTTTCACAATTCTTTCCAACCTAATTCAACAATCCATCTCCAACGCGTCATCGAAGAACGAATCAGCTGTCGCGAACAGCAGTGTGGACGCGGTGATGCCTGATGTCTACTACATCATTCTCGACGGCTATGGTCGGCAGGATGTGTTGCTGAATGAATACGGTTTCGATAACAGCGAATTCATCAACGGTTTGCGCGCGCGCGGGTTCTACATCGCGGAGTGCAGTCAGAGCAACTATGCACACACGCTGTATTCATTGCCGTCCTCGCTGAATTACGATTACCTCGATTCGCTCGGCGCAACGAACGATGCGGAACGGATTTCGTTGTTGAAGCATGGCGCCGTCCGCGCCGCGTTCGAGGCGCAGGGATATTCCATCGTCGCGTTCCCCACCGGTTGGAGCATGACCGAATGGACGGACGCGGATATTTATCCCGATTATGGAAAATCTTTTACCACTCTCACCGAATTTGAAACCCTGTTCCTCGATACAACTCTTCTGCGCGTGGCGACAGATTACGACCGTCTCAACTCAAAGACCACGCCTTACAGCGAGGCGCGCAGGCTTCGCGTCCTTTCGATGATTCAAACGTTGAAGGAAGTTCCAACGCGCGAGGGAAAGTATTTTGTCTTTGCACATTTCGTCATCCCTCATCCACCGTTCTCCTTTGGCGCGGACGGCGAATGGCTGGAAATTAACGTGGATTCTGCATCGCATGAGGAGATCGCGGACGCGTACATCAATCAGGTGATCTATATCAACCGCGAAATATTGCAAATCATCGATGTCCTGCAACGCGAATCGGATGTGCCGCCGGTCATCATCGTGCAGGGCGATCATGGTCCGCCGCCCGATCTGACGAACAATCCCTCCGTGCGCATGCCGATCCTGAACGCGTACTTTCTCCCCGGCGTTGAAATGGACGAGGTGTTGTATCCAACTGTCTCACCGGTGAACAGTTTCCGTGTCGTATTGAACCGCTATTTTGAATCCAACCTCCCGCTGTTGGAAGACCGGAGTTACTTCGCCCCGAACCAGGATCACGAAAGGCTGGGGCTGGTACCCAATACCTG
>DAOTZF010000033.1:0-4390 GCA_034434415.1 Anaerolineales bacterium
TCTGTCATGATGGTGCGGCTGATCGTTACATCATATTCAAGCGACAATTCGCTTGCCAATTCTGCCGAACGGACTAGTTCATCCCAATAACTTGCATAGGCGTCCAGGATAATCATCACATCCAAATCGGAATTCTGGTTGTAATCACCGCGGGCATACGAGCCGAATAAATAAACGGCTTTCAAGCGCGAGCCGTACAATTCGGTTAGACCCTTTTTTAGTTTCGCTAGCAGATCTTTGATATTTGCTGGCATAGTGACAATTATAAACCCGAACAAAAGGGCGGACACATCGATCCGTCCCTACGAAATTCATTTCATCAATATCTTGTTCCAATCCATCATGGATTTGACATTCTCCATAGGTACCTGACTTTCTGGCACAAATCCCACAAACGAGCGGTTGTAGTTATCCTCAGTACCGTCGTCTAGATTCCAACGGAGCGAGTTGCGGAAGACGCCGAGGCAGGAGGTGCCGCGGAAGTCATCGGGCAGGGAAGTCTCGAAGGTGTATACGTACGTGCCGTCGGCGGTTTCCACCACTTCGATGACGGTGGCTTCATGAATCCAACGAAGCCATTGGGTCTGGGGAATCGGTTTCTTGTTGGCATCCAGTGTCGTGCGTGACCGCGTGATGACTTCGCCGGGTTTGTAGTTCCACGGCTCGGCAACTGGAGCCGCGTTCTTTCCACTTTTGGGCTTGGGCTTTTTGCCGAGGAAATCGCCGGGCAACAAACCTTCACCGTTCGCATCTTCGACTCCGCGCGCGACCTGCCATTGGCTCGGCTCGCTGTCCACAAACCTCAGCCAAAAGATGCTGGCGCCTTGTGTGTAATGTTCCGCGCCTGTCGGTCGGATGAAATTTACGCCGGGTGTTTTCGCTTTGAACAGTTTGAAATAGCGGGCGGCATTCTCGGTGAGACCGCCGGGCGGCAAGTGTCCGCGAATGTGTTGAACATGTTCGGCAGTCTCATTGCAGACCGCGCGTGTGACGATTAGCTCATGTGAGCGTCCATGCTCGGGTCTCCAATTGCCGGTGTTATCCGTCGCCCATTTGCTGAGAAGCGGATACAGAGCCGTGTCGGCAAAGCGGACCTTATCTTCTTCAGGCGTGAACGTCTCCCAACCCGCGTCTTTCACATGGTTGACTCGCAACTGCGTGAGCATAACGATCATCTTCCACGCCCAGGCTGGGAATTGACTCTTCATCGACTCCAACTTCGCGAGCGCTTGATCCGTCGTCATGGACATGAACTCGTACCTGGCTTCCTCTTCCACCAAGCCATCCAAGCCGATGCGTTTGGATTTCGGTCCATTCGCCTTGACTCCCTGCATGTGCAGGGCGATGCGATCCTTCCACACTTTTTCGGTTGCCCCGGCAAGTTTGGGTTTGCCCGCCCCGGCTCCGCCTTCATATTGCGCGATCTTTTCCTTACAGCGCGCGTCCACCTCCCCGTCGGAAAGAGCCGCCTGCTGTTTTTTGATCTCGTCCACGCGCAGACGCACAAGCAGATCCTTTGGGTCTGCCCATGATCCATGCGCGGATTTGTAACGCATCCCTGAAAAATGGACGACCATGTATTGCAGCCAGAGCGGGAAACGCTTCGGTTCCTTTTCGAACCGCGCGCGGATCTCCGTCAATAATTGATATTGATCCCTGCCTTCTAGCGATTTGGCGTACTGCTCCACTTTCATGCGCACAATATCCTTGACATTGACTGGAACTTTCGGGTCGTAGTTGACGAGGAACTCCGCTTCATTCGGAGTGTAGTTTGGGTCGCCCTTGCTGAGTTTGTACCACTCCAATTTCGGACCCTCGATCTTGTCGTAGGTCGCGTCGAACTCGCGCAGTTTTTCCATTTCCTCCAATAACATCGGCAGCGCAGACTCGTTCTTGATTTTGTATTCCGCTTCCACCTTGCCGCGGTTGGGATGCTCCGGCAGCATCCCCTCGAGCTGACGCTGCAGGTAGCGGATGCGGTCGCGCAGGAAACCCAACTGGGTCTTGAACGATTCGATGCGCGACTGGATGAACGCACGCTCACCGCGGATATCCCTGGGCCACGAGGAGATGAAATAATCGTGGTTCTGTTGGATCAGCCTCATCGCCTCTTCTTCGATCGGCTTGTACTTGACATAAAAACTACGGGCATCCTTCACCATGAAATAATTTCTGGAACTGATGTATTTCTTGTACGCGGCGGCACGGGCATAATCCATGCTGTCATCGTACGCTTTTACATCCGCCGCCAGCGTGGAGATATCCTTGTTCTTATATTCCGCCCACAGGTCGGCTTCCTTGTAGAACACGAGAAAGTCCCGTAATTTGACGAGACGCATGGGATAGATGTCTTTGAGCAGGATATCGTTCTGCCATTGGAAAAACTTCTGGTCTGCCACGGTATGCTCCTTGAAATAAGATCCGCGTTGATTGTATTCCATTTTGGGGAAAGGCTGCGAATCAAAAACCCCTTCGGGTTGGGTCGCCCTCGGGGGTTTTTCTCTTCCATTTCATCTTTCGCGCGTCATTCCCATGGAACTGGACCGGTCTTCCGATAATTCTTCGCCAGTAATTCAAGGTCGAAGATGTTGATGACGCCATCGCTATTCAGGTCTGCGCCAGGCGGTACGAGGCTTCCATAACTGATTCCGATGGTCATGGCGTCGAATTGATCGATCACGTTGTCGCCGTCGATATCGCCTGCCAGCAGTGTAATATCTGGTTTTGTCGTCGTGTTTCCGCCGCTCAAAACAGCGGAACCCTGTGCGCTGAGGAAGCCATCGGCAGTTGCGATCACGGTATAAGTTCCCGCAGGAGCCGTGAGACTGAACGTCCCGTCAGGATTCGCTGTCACCGATGTGACCAGCACACTGCTCCCGTCATACAGACTCACGGTCACAGGTTTGGAAGAGATGACTCGTCCGGTGAGCAAGCCTGAGGATGGCGATGGAGTAGGCGTGAACGTAGGGAACGAACCCGTCGTGGGAGTGGATGTCGGAGAAGAAGCGGGCAAGGGAGTGAACGTCAGAGTTGGTGACGCAACCACCGTGGAGAAAGGGGTCGGCGTTGCTGTAGGGACTCCGCTCGGTCCCACGATACGATGCACTGTGCCAGTGGCATAATCTGTGAGATAAAGTTCTCCGGCTTCGTCCTCGCCAAACGAGGAGATGAAGAACGATGTATCAACAGACAAGTCTGAAAACCACGTTCCGGACGATTGTCTGAGTAATCCCCAAATTTGTCCACTACAGTAATCACCATAAAAATAGATGCCGGTCATTTGAGGCGAGAGCGAACCTCGATACACATAACCGCCCGTCACGGCGCATGTTTCCGAGTTGTTGAAGTATTCCGTGACAGGCAGAACTTTTCCGCTCATGTCGCATCCGCTGGAGGGGTTGAAGCACAGACTTCCCTCCATCACGCGCCATCCGTAATTCAAGCCGCCGGGTGACGAGGCGGTTTCGAAATCGATCTCTTCGCGCGCACCCTGACCCACATCGCCGATGTACATGTCGCCGTTGGCGCGATCGAACGAAAAACGCCACGGGTTGCGAAATCCATAATCCCAAATTTCACCGCGTGTTCCCGAAACTCCAACAAATGGATTGTCAGGTGGGATCGCGTACGGGCTCGCCGAGTTGATATCCAGCCGAAGGATCTTGCCCAGGAGAATATTGTTGTTCTGCGCATTGTTGGGCACATCTCCTGCTCCACCGCCATCCCCCACTGACCAGTAAAGGTAACCGTCCGCGCCGAATGCGAGCATCCCGCCGTTGTGATTGGAGTTGCCCGGATGCGGAATGGTCAACAGAATTGCGGCGCTGGCAGGGTTTGCCACATTCGGATCCGATGAGATTGAATACTTTGCAAGAACCAGGTCTCCGGAGGTATTGGTATACGTGACAAAGAAAAAACCATTGGATTCATAATTCGGGTGAAACGCGAGACCCAGAATCCCCTCTTCACTGCCGGAAGAACCGGCGAGTGAGGTGATATCCAAAAAAGGAGCCGGCAAAAGATTCCCTGCGGCGTCGATCACGCGTACTCGTCCGACGCGTTCCAAGACGAACAATCGCCCGGAACCATCGCCGGCGTTAGTCACAAGGACCGGTTGCGAAAGACCGCCAGCCACCGGAACAAACGACAAGGAGGGAATCGAATCGCCCGGATTCATGACTGTAGCAGTAGCGGTTGGAGTTGGTGTAACTGTCTGCGGAGGCGTTGAAGGCGTCGGTGTGGGAGAAAGTCCCACAACGCTGAGGCTGGTTCCCACCGAGGGAAGATCCGTGAGCAGGCTATCCCCCTGCGAAACGCGCGCATCACAATCGATCCCCGTCTGTCCCTGTGACAGACCTCTGACATTGAAAGTAAAAACAACGCCATCGGT
>DAOTZF010000034.1:0-32693 GCA_034434415.1 Anaerolineales bacterium
CGTCAGGTAGTAGTCAAGGTATTCCTCGATCTGACTTTTGCGTTTGCCCTCGGCGGGTTCGTTGATGGGGATCTTGACGCGCCCGTTGCCGTTCTGCATCACCTTCGACATCAGCGCGGAATATTCCGTCGAGATGTCCTTGTCGTCGAAGTGCAATAACTGTCGGAAGCCCATGACCTGATGATAGAAATTTACCCAGTGATTCATCTTGCCGAGTTGCACGTTGCCGACCATGTGGTCCACAGCCGCAAGCCCGGTCGATTCGGCTTCGTATTTGATTGGTTTATACGTGGGAGCGAACGCGCCTTTGTAATCGGCTCGGTCAACGAACACATGCAGGGTTTCGCCGTAGGTGTAGATCGCCGACGTGCGATAGATGCCGAAATCATCCTTCTCTTCGCGCGGGCTCCACGCGGATTTTCCCCCACGCGAGGTGGTTTCCTTCCATGCTTGTTCCACATCGTCCACCTCGAGCGCGATCATTTTCACGCCGTCGCCGTGCACCATGTGATGCGCGGCAAGCGGACTGGAGGGCGCGTAGGGCGCGGAAACGACGAACCGCGCCTGCCCTGATTCCAACACATACGAGGCGAAGTCGCGGTTTCCGGTTTCGAGTCCCGAATACGCAACGGGTTTGAATCCGAATGCCTTCCACCAATAGTACATGGCATGTTTGGCGTTGCCCACATAAAAATGCACATGGTCAACGGATTTAATTTGTAGAAAGTCCGCCTCCTCGGTCATCGGGCGGGTTTCAGGTTGTACGGTTGTAGCCATCGAGCCTCCTTGGGCTTGTCCTGAGCGCCGCGTTCGTTGCGGCAGTCGAAGGATCAGATGTGGCGATTCTACGACAAAGGCAGTTTGATTGCAACTGAAATAATCATGGCTTGGGGTGCGCGGCGAAAAACTCCCACATCACTTCTGTGGCAGAAATCGTTTGTGTAGGATCGTCGCCGCCGGGCCACGCGGGACCATCGCTGCCGGGCCAGGCGTGCTTGCCGCCGACAATGGTGTAGAGGTGGATTGCGCTTCCCTGTGTGCATTCATCGTACGCATCGATCCGGACATCGAGTTGGGTCGCCGATTTCGGCGTGGTCGCACACTGATCGAAGTCCAGCCAAAAGTTGATCGACTCTTCCACCGACTTGTAAAAAATCTCAGTGGTCGAATCGTCGCCGATTCCGCCGTTATACGGAAGGCGGGTATCGTCGGTGCCGTGGAAGTGGATCACGGACACCGGTTCGCTCGGTTCACACCGGATGTAATTCTGCGTCCCCGCGACGGGACCGATCGCCGCAAAAATATCTGCCGCGTCGCAGGCAAGGCGATACGACATGATGCCGCCGTTCGATAAACCGGTCGCGTAGATTCGTTTTGGGTCGATGTTGTACTGTGCTTGAAGTTCGGCAACCATTGCGCGGATGAATCCGACATCGTCAATTTGATACGTGAGGGCATAGCCGCAGCACGTCCCTCCGTTCCACGTGAGGATTTTGTCTTCGAGTCTGCCGGTCCCGTTTGGGTAAACGACGATAAATCCTTTTTCGTCCGCGAGATCGTTGAATCCGCTGACGCGTCGTTGGTTTACCGCATCGCCTCCTCCTCCATGAAGGGAAAGCACGAGCGGAGTTGGATTATTTTCATTGTATGAGGACGGGATGTGTAAAAGGTAAGTCCGCTCTATGCCGTCGTGCGTCAATGTGTGGGTTGCATCTGACGTGGGTGAGGGAACGTTGCGGGCGCAGGCGAGCAGGCTGAACGTCAGCGCGAGAAGCGCATATAGAATCCGTTTCATGGTTTGACGCGCGCGACTCTTCCGCCGGTCATTTTTTGTAAATCGGCAGTCTGCAACTCGAAAATGGCGTTGGGAGTTCCCGCTGCCGCCCAGACGGTTTCATATTGCAGGAAATCTTCATCCAGATAGGTTTCGATCTTTTCGATGTGACCGATGGGAGGCACACCCCCGATGGCAAACCCGGTGACGGCTCGCGCGAAATCGGCATCTGCCTTGCCAATGGTTTCACCGGCGTACTCGCTGATGCGTTTTTCGTCCACACGGTTCGCGCCGCTGGTTAGGACGAGGATGGGCTTGTTGGATTCTTTGCCCTTGAAGATCAGCGATTTCACGATTTGACCGAGTTCACATCCCGCGCGGTCTGCGGCTTCCTGTGCGGTGCGCGTGGACTCGGCGTGTTCGATCACCGTGTAGTTGTATCCAAGCGAGTGGAGCAGGTTTTGAATTTTTTGTGCGGAGGGGGATAGTTGAGACATGCCCCGATTATAGCAATTTAAATTTTGCGTGTGTACTTGATCTGCCACATCACGCGCCACGTGACCCCGCCGTCATCGGAACGTTCCCAATTCCAATCGAATCGATTCATCTCGATGTTGTACCAGACCATGCGTTGTTTGCAGGCTTCCCCCTTGACGATGGCGTCGCGGCTGAGGATTATTTTCTCGTCCTCGAATCTTCCCGTGAAATCGAGGTATGAACCGTTGTTGTCCACCCAGGTTTGGCACCAGAGACCGCGCTCCGCATCGTAGGCGGAGAAACTCAAGCCGAGCAATCCTCCACCGTCGAAGTTTTCTTGGATGATCTTATTGCCCAGGATTCTTTCGATGCGGTTTGTGCCTGTGCCATCCTCGCCCCAGGTCACATCCCATTCGCCAAGCCAGAAGTCGAATTGATTTTCAGGGTTCGTATTCATCGACCGATCTCCCATTTGCCGGATAATTTTTGCAGTTGTATCGTTTGAAGTTCGAATACATCTTTCACAACCTGAGCTTGGGCGTGGCTGTCGTCGGTGAAGATCAGTTCGTCCACGTTATATCCTTCGCCCATCAAGAGATGGCTGATGTCGAGATAGTCTCTAGCGCGTGGATTCGCAAAAGTTCCTGTATCAAGGATGCTCTCCATGATCCCGATAAATTCTTCTGCGAGGGGGTAATTTCCATCCACAATGGCTTTTTGTGCGTTCACCACGATCAGTTCAAATGCCACGTTGCCGGGTGAATCAGCCTCCCGTACTATCACCGGCAGCAGATCAGGATTCAGGATGGTTTCTTTGACCGCGCCGAAAATAATGAACGGTGGCGGGGCATAGATGTCTTGATACTGGCGCCGCAGATCCTGAAGTTCGATGGTCAGCCTCAGATCTTCCAGTTGTTCGCCGGGTTCGTTCTTTTCCAGCCAGGCTCGAAACTCTTCCCTGAATTGGGAATAGGGAATCGCGAATGTTTTTTGGACGGCTTCATCAAGCGGAACGAGGATGTCATCGGGCACATCGTCATCAGCATCAAGGAAGTCCCAGACTGCATCTGACCCGTATGTGTCGGCAATGTAGGTTAATATGACGGCTGGATAAAGGTAATCCAATTCATGTTGCCCGAAAAATTGCTGATCCCGCGATGGAAAATATCCCAGATCGAACATCGCCGCGCCGCGCTTAGCAAGCGGTTCGGGTTTATAGTGCCCTCCCGCCACATACACTGCCAACCCTTCATAATTGAAATCCAACCCGTCGCCGGCTTTGTCAATGCCTATTCCCGCCGCGTGAGAAAGTTCATGTCGTGCCAGTGTTTGCAATCCGGCTCCATCAATGGTCGGTCCATAATAGCGGTCGGTATAGGACGCGACAATCTGACCGCCACCGCCGAACCCGCCGTTTCCCCAGATCCGATCGATAAGATAAACATCCAACTTGGATGTAATTTCTGCTCTCATGATCTCAGAGAAATCATCTGCTCCTTTTTGAAAATGTTCGGCGATGAAATCAATGTCCCGCTCTGCGGGTGTCCCCGAAACGTAATGCAACACACAACAAGGTGTCTCAAGCGTTAACCAGGTGGCGTCGGCCTCCTGTGCGGGGCGTTCGCTGGCGGGCAGGACTTCGAAGGAGTAATATTCATTGATGTTGCCATCCGATGTGGTGAAGTGCAGGGTATGGGTTCCGGTTAATCCTTTTGTATCGAAGGCAAGCGGAATGATAATCTCATTGAAAAAGCTCCACGTGCCGGTAACTTCAACGGGTTCTCCGTCGTCCAATTGCATACGTACAGTTTGCTCCGTTTCAGGGATTCCGTTGTTGTTTTGAATCTCGAACGTAAGGATATCTCCTTCGAAGTGACGCGGACCCGGGTACGCGCGTACGAGAGACGCTGGAACGAGGTCTCGTGCTTCTGTCGAGGGTGATGTTGAAGGTGTGGGTGAGGGCGGCTTACCAATTGGTGAGGCAACAAAATTATCATGCCTGTCAGTCAAGATATCCAGATATGATGTTGTAAAACCGAATCCTGCGCTGGAGGTAATTCCTGGCACTTGCCCCGTCATCGTGATTGTGTCGAGGTTTGGATCCGCAACTACATTGAGCGAGCCAATACTCCTGCCGGTTGAGTTGTAAACGCTCTTGTTTTCGAAAAGTTGATTGATGGGAATGGTAATCATCCCACCGGGTGTGGCAGATGAACCCCCCGGTGTGGTGAAGACCGGGTGCGCACCGGCAGAGGTATTAACAGCGAAATAATTATCCCCCGGCACTTCTGTTGTCGTTGCAGGATTCAGGTAAATGAAAACAACCCATAAATACTCAGAAAGGTCCGTGGTGAGATCAAGTGGGGCGGTGGGCGGAACATCCCGCATTTGAAATATGATTTCGACGGATTCTGTGGATTCGTCGACCATGGCTTTAAACGAGACAACATCCAAAACGCCGACTTCCATATCGCCCGGCGCGTCACTGTACCTTATGCCTGCTTCAAGGTAGGATACCCCTCCACTCATCGGGGAGACCGCAGTTGCAGTAGAGGGCATTTCAACGCTGGTCGGTTGTGTTGCCAACTGGGTGGCTGCAGGTTTCGCGCAGGAGCTTATCAGGGTGGCAAGTAAGGCGACAAGGCTGAAATTTCGGGAATTGTTTTTGAAGTTCATGCTTTCTCCATAAAAACGATGCCGTATAATCTACCATGCCGGTTGATTTTCCACACCCTACTCTGGAGGGTCTTATTGTGCCTGTTTTCAAGTTTGCTGTTGCCATCCTTATTAGCCTTCTGCCGCTGAACGCCTTACGGGTTTTGGGATACAAATTACTGTTTGGCTACCGAATTGCCAAGTCTCGGATTGGATTTGGGTCGGTACTTGCCGTGGATTCCGCGGCGCTCACGAATGCTCGAATCGGATTCTTTAACCTGTTCATCGGTCCGATGAATGTAATTATTTCGAAAGGAGCGTCTATTCGGGATCGCAATACTTTCTCATGCGGGTACTGGGTCTTACAAGAGGAAAACAAGAACAAGAACTACACGCGGACATTGGAGATCGGCGCGCAAACGTTGATCACCTCGGGTCACTATTTCGACCTTGCAGGGACGTTCAAACTTGGCGACCGTTCATGGATCGCTGGAGTCGGTTCCCAGTTTTGGACACACGGCGTAGGCGTTCAAGATCGGAATATCGAAATCGGAAGCGATTGTTACCTCGGGAGCGCGGTTCGATTTGCGCCGGGGTCGTCCATCGGCGACAATGTGCTCGTAGCAATGGGGAGTGTGGTCAGCGGCAAATTAAATGTGAGTAACGTGCTGGTGGGCGGAATTCCAGCAAAAGTGTTGAAAGAAAACTACGACTGGAAAACCACGCATGAGTGACGACCAGGAAAGAAAAATTTATCAAGCCGACGGCGATCGTTACGAAGCGTTGATTGCACGCGAAGATTATCAAGGCAATATCCGAAAGGCGCTGGATGAGATTGTCAACGTGGACGGGTTGGATGTGCTCGATCTCGGCGCGGGGACGGGACGCTTGGCTGTGATGCTTGTACCGCGTGTGAAATCCATTCGCGCCTTCGACATCTCGGAGGAAATGCTTCGCGTGTGCCGTCAACGACTGGAAGCAAGCGGTTTATCCAATTGGAAAGTGGATGTGGCAGATCATCGTCAACTGCCGGTTGACAATCATTCCGCTGATTTGATCGTCTCTGGCTGGAGCGTGAGTTACCTTGCAGTGTGGAATCCTGACTCGTGGCAGAAGGAGTTGGAGAAATGGTTGAACGAGATGAGACGTGTCCTACGGCGAAGCAGCCAAATCATCCTGTTTGAATCGCTGGGCACGGGGAACGAGTCGCCGGTCAGATTGAGTCATCTTGAAGATTACTACCAGTGGCTGGATGAAGTCGGATTCCAAAACAAATGGATTCGCACCGATTACAAATTCGAATCTCTGGAGGAAGCCGAGGAACTTTCGCGCTTTTTCTTCGGCGATGAGCTGGGAGAAAAAGTCAGGCAGAACAAATGGATCGTCCTGCCTGAATGTACGGGGGTGTGGTGGTCCCGGATTTCGTAGGGGCGAGACATGTCTCGCCCCTACTGTTTTTTAAATCCGTTCATCGCGGCTTTTACCAAGCCGATCAACATCAACATGCCGCTGGCGATGGCGAACAACCATTTGATCACGGTGAATATTGCAGTGACCCATGCCAGCAAAGCAGGCGTGGATGGGAATACCGACAACATCGTTACGATGCCGAGATTCTCGAGCAGGTCGAACAGCCAGCCGCCGAACGGCACAACGTTATATTTTTGCATTGTGCTGTTCGCTGAAAATCCGCGTTGGAAGAGCCACGTGATGGCGAGGCTAAAGAACAGCGTGTACACAATGGGGTAGAGGATGTCGCCGGTCAACTCGAAGAGGCGATAATCGGCGCGACCCGCCTCGCCATAGGACTCCACCATAGAATAGACTTTCTCAGGCGTGTAAAAAAATTGCAGGTCAATCGGACCTGTGCCGCCAGAGGCAGCCTCGATCTTCGCCCCTTGATTCGGCAAAACGACTGCATTGAAAAATATTTCCCCTGCAAGAAAGACCAACACCAACCAGCCGTTCGCATTTTTCCTCAGTGTCGCGCTCAGTTTGTCCAACATCGTTTCCTCCGCGATTATTTGATGAATGCCTCTGCCTGATTCAACAGCGCGTCTTGCACGCGCGATTTGTGGTTGCCAAGCATCGGCATCGTTTCCATCTCTGTCATCGTGAAGAACCCCGCATCGGTGGTCTCGTTGCTCAAGCCGAGTTCGCCGCCGATGATTTCCGCTTCAAAGGATAACGCGACAACGAAGACTTTATTCCCATCGGGATAAACGATGAGTTGATTCGGATCGCTATACACGCCGACCAAACGCTTCGCGCGGACGTGGAGTCCTGTCTCCTCCCACACTTCGCGTTCGCACGCCTCCGCCGCCGACTCGCCCGAATCCATCGCGCCGCCGGGCAGGCACCATTGACCGTTGTCCGTGCGGCGCGTGAGCAGGATGCGTTTGTCGTCGCCGAATATGATGGCTGTGCATCCGAGGCGGAGTTGTCCCTGTTTGCCGAGTCTGTCACCGTAGAGGATTTGGGTCATGCAATGTCTCCCGTTAAATTTGTAGGGGCACGATATATCGTGCCCCTACTTTATAAATGTCCCGTTGCGCAATTCTTTCAGAGTTTCTTGAATCTCTTCGAGTGTGTTCATCACGAACGGACCGTACGGCACGATCGGCTCCTTGAACGGCGCGCCCGCGATGAGCATGAAGCGGACAGGATAATTTTCCGTTTTGACGGTGATGTGATCGCCGTCTGTAAACTTGAGCATGTGAATCGCGTTGATCGTTTCACCGCTAAACACTCCTTCACCGTCGAATACGTACGCGAGCGCGGTGTGTCCGCTGGGGAGGGGAGACTGCCATTCGATGCCGGGATTCAGTTGAACGTCCATGTACAGAGGCGAGGCGGCGATGTCTTCGACGGGTCCGTTGACTCCTGCTACTGTCCCCGCAACGATGCGGATTTTGACTCCGTCTTTTTCGTATGTCGGAATCGTTGAGGCGGTCACTTCCTGATAGCGCGGCGCGGACATCTTGAGGTGCGAGGGGAGGTTCACCCAGAGTTGGAAGCCGTAGATGTTACCGCTTTCGCCGCGGCGGGGCATTTCCTCGTGCAGGATGCCGCGCCCGGCGCTCATCCACTGCACGTCACCGGGACCGATGAGTCCAGCGTTTCCAAGGCTGTCGCGATGGGCGGTGGAACCTTCGAGCATGTAGGTGACGGTTTCAATGCCGCGATGTGGATGGGTGGGGAAGCCGCGGATGGGTCCTTCGATGGGATCGTTGAAAGCAAAATGATCGAACAGCAGGAAGGGGTCAAACAGGTTGCTAACCTTCGGACCGAACGAGCGAAGCAAGCGCACGCCCGCGCCTTCGATGGTGGTTTGTGGTTCGATGATTTGGGAAATGGTTCGGAGATTGGTCATGTCGTGTAGATGAGGCAGGAAGGGAGGGTATTACAACTTTGCCATCACCGCCCGGGTCGCGTCCAGCACTGCCTGAGGATTCATGTGCGACATGCTGTGCCCGCTATCCATTATCACAGTTTGAGTGCCGACAATCGAAAGCCCGCAATGCATACCTGTAAATTGCGGAAGAGTCTGGCGAGGAAACTTTCCAAAACGGTTTTCCGATTTGCCCGGTCTTTTCCAGCGCTTGCAGAACATGATCGTCACAAGAGGCGAAATAAGCAAAGACGATTCCCGCCGTCCAGAACTCGCCGACTTTGGTCGGCGTTTGTTCGTCCGACATGCGTTCAGCCAACGGGCGAGTGCGTTCGCGCGAGGCGCGGTTGAGTACGATGAAAGTACGGTCAAGGGTCATTGCTTGCCGTCAAAGATCATCTCAGCGCGGACTCGATTGGCATGCAGATGCTTGAGTAGAACGTTGATCAGAATGACAACGCCGGTCATTTCGAGAAGCTCTTCACATGAAGTGAGGAGTTGATATGTGAGGTTCCCGTCTCCATAAAGAGACACGTAATTTCCGTCGATCAATTCGAGTCCAAGGACTCCGCTCAGGTAAATCACACCTGCCAATACCATGCCAGTCCGAATGCTGCCCGGCAGGTTCAACACGAAGCGGTAGTAGTAGATTGCGATAATGGCGACAACAGCAAACCCCACCAGCACCCAGGAAAAGTATAACGGACCACTCAAGTCGAACGACTCCCTCAGCGGTCCGATAAACTTCTCGTGGATGCTAGCAGCTTCATCTACAGAGAGGAGGAGGAAGATGAACGACAATAGAGTCCAATGCCTTGAGAATTTTGAGCCGGTGGATATTTCATACCGCGATGCCCAATAGAAGAGGAAGGAAGCGGCGAACAGCATCATCGCGGAGAAATATGTCGGCACATTGCTCTCGTTGTCCAGGTTGAACAAGGGCACGAATCCCTTGGCGTACTGGTAGCCCAGTCCAAAGGTGAGGTACAGCCCCAACCCATTGAGTAACGCCAGAACCGAGACAACGCAAACGAGGATCGTTACGACGCGGGTCCGCTCTATGGTGATCGAAAATCGAGCATTGTTCATAAGACAGGGTTCCTTTTTGCAATCATTATAATTTGACACTTCGAGATTGGAAAATGGGCGAAAGTTCATGAAGTTTTGGGATCACAAAAATGCTTCTAGAATTTCACGGATGACTCCTAAAATCTCGTTATTGAATCAAAGGCGGCTCAGGGTATGCCTGAGCCGCCAGCCCAACTGAAGTAGTTTTGTTAGTTTGGCGAGCACACGTAGGGACCCTGCCCGGGTTCGTGCGGAGACGCGCTCCCATCGAACACCCATGCGAAGACGAAGCGGAGCGCATCTACATCGCAATCGGAGAGGACGGGGTTGCCGAGATCGGGCCAGCCATAACCCATGATATCGGTGCTTTCGAGCAGATTCGTGGTGTGTCCGAGTCCGAACGCATGACCCACTTCATGCAGGGTGACCCAGCCAATGTATTCGGGATCATAGGGCGGAAGGTTGAGGCTGGGCGGCAAGTCGGAACGGACGAGAATGTTGGGGCATTTGTGGTCGCCGCAAATGGCATACCCTCCGAAGACCACGCCGCCGGCGTTCGGCACATAATGAAGGATGATGTCAATGGCGCGGCGCGGGTTCTTTTGACCGGTCACATTTGTAAGGGTGATCGACCCGTCGAAGCAGACATCGAACACATTCTTCCAGATGGCTATCGCGCTGTGAATGGCCTCGAGTTGGGCCGGTGTCGCGCTTGGGTGAGCCTGGACTGCGATTGTCAGATTTGTGTGATCCCACCAGTAGCCGGGGTAATAGTTGCTCAGGATTTCAAGCCCTACAGCATTAGACTCAGGCAGGCGGCATCTCGGTCCGCCGCGCTTGATTTCGGGCGCTTGCGCGAGCGCTGAATACGGGATCAACAAAGCGCCAAGAACGAACACGATGAGTAATCTTTTGATATGCACTGGCCGATTCTCCTTTTGGTGGGTCGGGTAACGACAAGCGGATTATAGCACTGCGCGTCTGACGAAGGTGAGGCATGTAACTTTTTAGTGCGGGCTGATTTGCTTATGCCCAAAAGTACCATGAGGTATTAATGGAATCTAAATCACATCGAACCATAGTCCTAATTCGGTGAAAATTTACAGAACTGTTGGTGGTTAACGCCGGCTGGACATTTGTGTATCGATGCAGGTCTTCTACAATTCCGTGCATGGATCATCAACCTGCACATCGTCCAAACCGGCAACTATTCTATCTACTCCTTGTTATTGCCTTGCTCGCTTTTCCATCACCTGTGCGGGCGTTCGAAAAAACCGAAATCCCGCCGCTTGAAACGTTCATTGCGCAAGTGATGAATGGAAATGCGGACGAACTGCGCGGAATCTACGTCTCTGGCGTGTTTGCGGATGTGATTACGCCTCAGCCTGTGGACGATCCAACCTTTGTGACCTCGCAAAGCAACGCGCTGACCCAGTTCGGGATGGCATCGCGTCACGGGTCGATCGGATTGCTGGCACACAACTATCTCGCGGGGAGCGACTTCTTTCTCCTCGAAGAGGGACAGTTAATCTACTTGATCTATGGCGATGGCAGGACAGAAACATACATCATCAGGCGATTCTTGCGTTTTCAGGCTTTGACCCCTCAAAGCACCACGAGCGATTTTGTAGACCTGGAGACCGGCGAATTGCTATCCGCGTCGAATCTCTTTCATAAAGTATTCCAGCGCAAGGGAGATGTTGTATTGCAAACCTGTATCTACGCGGATGGGAACGCGTCGTGGGGGAGGCTGTTCATTATCGCTGAGCCGTATGAAGAGCACGCGCCCATCTCCATGCCGATACATCTGGAATTCCAATAAGGGAAACAATTACGCCGGATTATTTGCCGTTACCCAATCAAGGATTCTGCGCGTTGTGACAGGATAATTTTCATCTTCATCCACCGCGTTGAGCCGCATGATCTTGTTTTGCGGAACTGATTCCAGCCATTCGCGAATGAAATGATCGATTGTTTCCGCATCCTTCGCCGAGGCGATGTTGATCCGGCTGCGGGTGGCGAGTCGTTGTGTGATGATTCCCTGCGGCGCGCTGAGGAGGATGATCAAGTCTGGCGGGGGTAACAACGCGCGGAAGAGTGAATAGAGTCGCAGGCAGAGATCGAATTCAGGGTCGGTGAGCAAGCCGCGATTGTGAAAGAGGCGGGTGAATCCGTGGAAGTCCAGGTCGAGTCCACCGTCCATCAATCCAATCTGATCTGCGGCGCGCAGTAGTTTTTCCTGTTCGGCGCGCAGGAGCAAATAGTCCACCTGATTGGCAAGTGCGAATCGCTTGTTCTTCTTGAAAAGGGATTGAAATGGACGCTCCGTATGCTGTTCAAGTGCCGTCGTAAACATTCCTGTGCGGGCAAGTGCGTTGACGAGCGTGGTCTTTCCAACGCCGCTCGCGCCGACGACTGTGATTAGTTTGTTCATGGGTAGCAGTTCTTGCTCTGTTCGTGCGGCAGTTCAACTGCCGCACGAACAGAAAGTTAATCGCAGAACGAGGGTGCGTCGAAGAATTCCACAGCTGTGATGAACCAACCACCGTTCAAATTTTGAATAGTTATTGTCTGCGGCAACAGACTTGGTCCCTCGTTGGCGATCAACTGACCATCCGAAAGGCGGTATGTGGCAGTTGACCATACTTCGCACGTATCCACTTCGATATGTGCTTCATTCAATACCCGGATATCGTCGATGTAACTCTCATAGTAGTCGATCTCAGAGATCGAAACCAATCCCTGCGTGTTGAGAGTGTTGATCTCGCTTGATAAGTTATCGAATATCTCACCCGCCATGATGGATGATGCGATCGAAGCATCGCCGCGTTGATACGCTTCGATCTGGAGTTCAATCGCCTCCGTAAGGAAATCGCTCACTTCCTCTTCAAGTTCGGGCGAAATATCTGCCTGCTCTGGGAAAAATGGGTCGGTTCCGTTCGCCACTTCCTGACCATCGCTCGCGCCGTCGCGATCCATATCAGGTTCGAGCGGATTCATGCGGTTCAGCACTTCGACTCCGTCACCCAAGCCATCGTTATCGGTATCGTCAGAATTTGGATCGGTACCAGTCACGAGGACTTCGTCGCGGTCGGAGATTCCATCGCGGTCTGAATCGTTATCTGCGCTGGGAGGCGGCGCATCGTTTGCAGGGACCTCTGGTGCATGCGGTGGCGCGCTTGCCACCCCGTAGAGGCTTTGTACGCCGGCAATATCATCCTCCCCGAGGAAGCGATGCGGTCCGCTGTAACTGGGATACATCAACGCATCGCGGTCGTTGCTATGTGCGAGTCCGAGCGTATGACCGATCTCATGTGCGGCAACAGTGAGCAAATCCACGTTTTGCGAGGTACTGTTCACCCAGCGTTCATCATCGTCGAAATGAAGAAATACCTGCCCATCATCGTAGGGGTTTGGGAACGACGCGTGAGCAAGCACATCACCGGGTCCATCGAATGGGTCGCCGTCGCCGTGATCGCCGGTCGCCCAGCCGATCACGATATCTGCCTCGGAGCGATTCGCCACTTCCGTGAATGTGAGAGGCGTATGTTGAGCCCAGAGGTCGAAGGCTTGTTTGATCAGCGTTTCTTCCTCCTCGCCTGATATTTTGCCGGTTCCATTGACGAAGAAATAGGTTACCTCGAGTTTTCCCCATTGAGAAATGGCTCGATACTCCGTGAACGCAGCAGATTCATCGCCGGCCTCCGGCAGGTCATCGTAGCGATAGTCTGGTTCGGCAGAGGGTTGCGGGGATGTCGAATTCGAGCAGGCAAGAGACACTAGTAGTAGAGCTAGAATCCCCTTCAAAAAATTCCATCGCATAACGAATCCTCCAGGTCTTTTCTGTAGCTTCTGTTCCGAAGATTACTTTGAAAACTTCGTCGCTGAATATTGCTCGACTTTTCTGAGCCATTTTCTGAACGTTGTTTGGAACTCGGGGGTGTGCAGGCTGGAAGGGGTCAAATCAACCCAGTTGATCAGCCAGTCGTATCCCTCCTCCAGCATGGCTTCGCTCTTGAGATGGGATTCTGCTATGGCAAGGAGCGGCTGACCAAGAACATAAGCCATACCAGCTTCGACTTGATTCCATACCGTTGGCAGGCTCACGTTTGTGATGGCTGATTCCCTCTCGCCGCCCTTTAATTCAATTCCACGTTCGAAGTGAAAACGCTCGAACGCGATGACGACCGTGCCGGAGCACTGTTTCATGACGTCCAATATCTTTTTGAGCGGTTTGCCGGTGGAGAAATCCGTACGTCCGACCGTTCGCGTGCGCAGGCCATGCTCGTGGAGAAGATTCTCCACCGCCTGAACAAAATTGTCCTGCTCCGGGGTTGCAGTCTGGCCTACGCTGAGGAAAATGGCCTTCCTCATGAGTAAGTCGCCGGATTACTTCTTCTTTCGAGAGGATTTGAGTTTTGCGTCGATGTTTGCATCTGAGATGGCAGTCATGACCTTCAGGGTGGACGCGTTCTCCGAACTGATCAACTCCTCGACGCGTTCGACGAAATGCTGGTATGCCGCGGCTTTGTTTTTCGCTGCGTACACTCCGCCCTTAGACGTGAACAGGAAATACTCGTGCCGCAGACATTGTTCAGTGCTGCGGTAATTTGTCCATTGTTCGCGATAGTGATATACGCTTTCAAGGGAAACCAACAGGACGACGATCAGGCTGATGATGGTTGTAACAATATCTACGTAATCGTTTTTTACATTGACGAGTACCGGCACGATCGCACCGCCAATGACAGTTGTGGCGCGCATGCGAAGGTAAAGCTTCTTCTGCTTGTCGGCGCTCTTGTCGTACCAGGCGATCGCATCGTTCACTCTTTCGGCGATGTACGCCTCGGAAGGTACAGATGCATATTTGCGCGGAAGCAATCGCGGGTATTTGACTTGAGGGGTTGCTGAAGCCTCTTGTGGAACCCCGGTTTTTTCAGGCTTAACTTCGGTGGTGGTCTTTTCAGCCATATTCCTGCTCCAGATGCGTGGGTGACTTTATTGTACACGAATTAGACGGTGATGATTATCAGGTATTTCGCTACAAGGAATATCAACCTTTGACCTCGCTTGTTTTCGGGAAGCGGGAAAGGATGGTGTTCAATTCCTCTTTGGGTGTGTCTCTGCCAATATCAACGTGCGCGAAATCGGAAACGATCTCCTGCAATGAAGATGTGATCGAAGATGCGCGCGCCATCACCGCTTGCGCGGTTTCCGCCACGGCTTTTTGCATCGCTTCCAATTCCTGCTGGACCAATTCGGAGGAGGCTTCCTCGGCAAGATTGCCAAGCGTCTTTTCGTATTCCTCGATGATCTTTTCCTCGGCTTCTGCCAGCGCGTCACGCGTGACCTCGACGACCGCGTCGCGCATACCCTGATGGGTTCGTTTCGTGGATTCGACCGATTCCCGAATCACATTGTTGATCAGGCTGGTTTCCTCATCCAGGTCGGCTTCCTTCAATGCCTCCTGCATGGATTTGATGTACTCCTGATTCTGCGACCAGAGAATGTTTTCGCAGGCGCGGACCATTTTGTAAAACTCCGGTGTTGTCCGCTCTTCGGGTTCCAGATTGATCCAGTGGTCGTAGAGAATCGTCAATTCCATGACTACCTTGCTGTAGTTCCCTATGGATTTATCAAGATTTCTCAGCTCCTGCCATCCGATCAATGCTGAAGTGATTGCCGCGGTGAAGGCGACCCAGATGCTTAACGGTCCGCCCCACGCGGCAAATACTGAACCCAAACCGCCGGCAAATAAGATGAAAAGTGTCATCTGCCGCCGTTCCCGCTTGTGCCTCAGAATACTCCTGTTATGCCAATCCAGTTGTTCCTCCACCCGGTATTTAAAATACTCTTCACCAGTGAGGTCGTTATATCCGGGGTCGCTGTGCGGATCCTCAGGATTGTAATTTGGCGGGATGGGACCGTTATACGGCTCGTAGGCAAATTCGCCGCTGAGCGTCTGGTAAAGACTTCGCTGAATTTCGCCGAGCCGCTTTTCGAGGTATTTCCTTGCTTGCAAATTCTGTTGCAGAATCGTGCGATAGATGTAAATCTCTTTCTTGATCTCTTCCGCTCCGGACCGATAGACGAGCCAGTGACCATTGGCGTAGAACTTGGAGGAGAAAGCGGCAAGAACGGATGCCAGCACAGGCGTGGCAACAAAAACCACTTTAAGGACCAAGCCCAGAAGCGAAGTCGAATCGGAAAAAAAGGTCTCGGTCAAGATGGCAAAGAGCGTGGCGATAACTCCAAGTGCAAGGATCCATCGACGAATGCTGTAGAACGTGGCGGTTCGTTTTCTTGCTGTGGATGCCAGATGGGCATACCGGGTCCATGCGATTTGCAGGATCGGCAATACCTTTTGTTCCTCGGTCGTGTTGGTTTCCATGGCTATCTCCTCTGCAGAAATTTATTCTTTAACTCGGTTCGTCAAGGCAAGTCTGGGCAAATTGGATGATATGGTTCAGCCCCGAAGAGTGATGCCCAGGTATTCTGGCTGAGGTTGGAGGTAAAGTGCTTGCAGGCGAACGATTTGAGGTCTTCCCTCGCGTAGGGTTGAATGGCAGCCAGATCCCACAGGCTCACCACCTTGCGGGCAACGGTGATCAGCTGGGAACCATCCGGTGAAAATGCCACGCTGGTCACGGCGTCGCTATGACGGACACGGCTCAACTCCTGCGTGGTGGCAGTATCCCATAAATAAGCAAAGCCAGTGGTGTCTCCACCTGCGAGCCATTGATTGTTCGGACTGAATGCCAGCGAGTTGAGCGATCCACTAAACTGGACATCTGAACCGGTGCGTGTGAACGTTTCCGCTTCAACTTTCCATAGACTTGCGGTGCCATTTGTGCTTCCGATGGCGAGCCATTGGCCGTCATTGCTGAATGCCAGCGAGATGATATTGCCTCTGAGTGGTATCTCTGTAATCAGTTGCCTTGTTTGCAGATCCCAAACTTTAGCTTTGTCGCGCAAGCCAGCCACAACAAAATTGCTTATCGGACTTGCGGCAAGTGAGAGTATCGGCTCTCCGTTATCGATATCGAAACTGCGAACCGATGATCCGGCCTCCCACGCAGTCAACAATCCGTTGACACCCGCGGTAAGTGTAAAGTTGCCATCGGACGTAAAGGCGACGCTTGTGACTTCGCCACCGTGTTCGAGCGGGAGCTCCACTTCACCGTCCGTGCTCACGAGGTGGGCGCGGTTGAGTTGCGGGTTGACGTTGTCGTTCTCCACTACGGCGACCCAGTTCGAATCCGGGCTGATCGCCATGTCATAGGTGAGGCTTCGAGCGCGTAGAATCGCCTTGCCTTGTGTCCCATCTCGCAATGTGTTCAAGTCGGCGGTTGGAATCCTCCACACGTTGTAATCATCCGCGTTCACGATCAGAAATTCACCGGAAGGTGTAAAGCGCGCTTCGTGCAGGAATTCGGTGAATTCAATGGTGTTGAGGCGGGCATAAAGAGCAGAGATATCCCACATGGAGATCATGCCGCTTTCATCCGCAGCGATGATGCGTGTGCCATCCTGGTTGAACGAGACCGCCGAGCCGTTGGCGTTCAACGGGAACTCGAGCATCAGGCTTCCCGAGACCGAATCCCAAATCCGGACCAGCTTATCGTAGCCGGTAGCCGCGATCCACTGCCCGTCGGGACTGACCTCCACTTTTTGAATGAAGTCCGAGTGCGACATACGGACTTTTTCTGCACCGGTATCCGTGTCGATCACCCGGACCTTGTTGTCATCTGAAACTGTGACATACCACGAAGGATCGGGTCCGAACGCGACATCTTCAACCCAATCTCCATGAGGAATGCTGTATTGGAATGTGCCGTCGCGTTTCGTCAGGCGTGAGAGGCTGTCACTGCCGCCAGATACGAGCCATAAATTATCCGGGCTGAATTCAAGTGTAAGGTAGGTGCTGTCGGCATGTTTGGGTCCGTGATAGAAGAAATTGTTCGTTGCCTGCCAGAACTCAACTGCGCCGATGGTTGTGCCGAAGGCAAGATAGACTCCGTTGGGTGAAAACTTGACCGTGCTGATGCCAACGGGTTGCTTGATGTTATTCACTTTGTGGACGAATTCATAATCGATGGGCTTCAGGTCAGGTCGATCGAAGAAATAGAGCGTCAGGTAATTATCCTCCCTGCCGATGGCGAGGACGGATTGACTCTCATCGAGGTCGAGGACAGCGCCGCCGAAATCCATCCGTTGTACGAATTCTCCGTCCGCTGCGTTCCAGAAACGGACACTCTTGTCTGCGCTGGATGTGATGAGGTATTGTCCGTCCGGGCTGAAGAGCGCGTCGGTCACATCGTCGTCGTGTTCCACGCAATAGACGTTTTCGCCGGTGTCCCCGCGCCAGACACAAGCCAGGTTTTTCGCTGACTTGTTTGCTTCATCGCTTTTATTACCTGTGACAAAAAATTGATGATCGGGGCTCCATTCGATGTTGAAGATCTGCCCGTCTTGTTTCATCTGCGCCAACGGCAGCGGGAACAGGCTGACATTACTGCGAATCAGATCCTCTGCCTCGAATGAAGGGGCTCGGTCCCACGAATCGAGCGCGAGCAGCGTGCTTGTATCCAGTTCGCCCGGACGGGATTGATAGATTTGTGAAAGCGCTGCACTGCGCTGTGCCTGCGCGAGATTGGTCTGTCGTTCTGCCAGCGCTTCGTTCGCCTCAGCGGCGGCTTGCGCGATGGAAGCTTCCTGTTCCCTTTGAAGCGCGAGGGCTTCATTGGTTTGCGCGATCTGCTGGGATACACGCGCGTCATTGCGGGCGATGAAAGCGAGCACGCTCAGGATGATGCTCAACGCAAGCAGGAATGTCACGCCGAATAGCGTAATGCGCTGACGTCGATCGGACGATACGCGGCTCGTGGTGATAAATTCCGCTTGCACAGGCAGGATACTGCGGTTCGTTTGTATTGAGGCGTTCGCCATCCAGGCTTCTGCCTCTTTGAGTTCTTCGCCCTGAAGCAGGAAACTGCTGTTCTTCTTCTTTGTCTCCCATTCCACCGCCTGACCGAGTAGCTTTGTATGTTGTTGCACCCAGCCCAGGTCGGTGTTGATTGCCTCCACGAGTTTCGGCAACGTTGCTTTGAAGTTATCCTCCGGGCGCATGTAGACATAATTCTTTTTCGAGATTTCCTTGGGTACTTTTTGGCCGGGCTTTCTTGGGCGGTGCAGGATGGGAATGAGTTTCTTGTTATATTGAAGTCCCTGTAAAAGCTCTTCCGTACAAACCTTGGAGTCCAATGAATCCGGGCTGATAACAAAGATGAAAGCATCTGAACTTTGGATGGCGTCGGCGATCCTCGCCCGCCAATCGGATGCCAGTTCGATGCCCTCCCAATCCACCCATGCTTTTACGCCCTCCTTGTCGAGGGCATCGTTCAACTTCTTTACGAACTTCTTGTCCTTGCGCGAATACGAGATGAAAACGCTTCCGTTCGCGCCTTTTTTCTGGTCAGCCATTGGAATCCTTTATCGCGAGATGAACCACGCGGCAACGTATCCCTCCAAGCCGCTTGCATCTTTAACTTTCAACCACTGGTTGTTCGCGCCGACCTTGCTCTCGCCGCCGGGTTCGGCAATGGTCAACTCGGTTCCCAACGGTAACCAGCGGATCAAAGTGGACTCGCTGACCACGGGTTGTTTGCGGAACGCGACCGATTGCGCCGCAGCTTTAACCTTGGTGCCTCCACCCGTTGAAGGTGAAGTTGTTGCTGTTTGTTGCGCTGTGGAGCCACCGGCATATTTCACATACCACGCCGCGACATACCCCTCCTTGTTCGAGGCGTCGCGTACTTTGAGCCATTGATTCACTACGCCCACTTTGGGGATCACTACATTTGCCGGTTCCACGCTGACAAGTTTTTCCGTCACCGGAATTCGCCTGATCAAAGTATCGGGTGAAATAACTGGTTGTGTGCGGAACGAGAGTTCTTCGGTAGGAAGGAAGGCAAGTGCTCCCGGTGGTAGGTTGCTCGTTGAAGGGGATGGAGAAGTTGAAGTCGTTGAGGCAGGCGCGGCTGTAGATGGAGGCGTTCCACCTTTGGTCTCTGAAACGTACCATGCCGCAACATATCCCTGATCACCTTTCGGGTCTTGCACATTGATCCATTTTCCGTTCACGCCAAGTTTCGCTTTGGCTGTCGCTTTGGGCTCGAGTGAAATGAGCTCTGTGCCGCGAACCATGCGTTTAAGAAGCATTCCACCGACAGAGGCATCTGCGCGTAACGCGAGATCATCCTCTGCCGCGTAGAGCATGAATTTATCGGCTGGTACCGGGACCTTGGTGACTTTGGGTGGTTCTGCAGGTACTGCACCCAACGCTTCAAACCAGAGGACCGCGCTGATCTCGGTATCGATGCGTGCACCGTTGTATTTATAACGCGAGGTGAGCAATACTTCTTTATCGGGACCATCACCTGTGTATTTATAGGGATCATACAGCACATAATCATTCCCCTTTTTTTCCTTGACCAGAACGAAATGAGTCTGAATTCCGGCCTGTTTGTTCCAATCCACCTGAAGTATGACGGGTTTTCCAGCCAGAATTGCCGCATCGATCTGCGCGATCGGCGCAGGAACTGTATCGCACGGTTGCATATCGCGGTAGACGGCATTCGGCCAGATGTATGGCACTACACTGGGAATGAAGAAAGCCCCTTGAAAACCCCCATTTGCCTTCATTTTTTCATTGACCGTTTCGGGAGTCTCGTTGTAGCCGATGCCATTCAGCATCATCGTCACCGATGTGAGCAGGCAACCCCAGCCGCCAATGGTTTCGGAGGAATTTCCGAGCCTGACGTTCTTCCATTTATCGTCGTTCTGGTAAAGATTTTGGGTCTTGAACATGGCGACCTCCGGGCTGGAATGAAGGAACAAACGAATAGGAGTTAAGTACTCCCGAAATTGTACACCAAATCGGACTCCCTCCAAATTATATTTTTGTTATGTCTGGTGGAAGGCGCTTCTCGCGACGTGTGGGTTTGCCTCTGCTTCTTCCAGGTCTCTACCCTGAAGCGGCATCCCACCAGCGCGATAGTTGCTTTTGCGGACGGTGTGGATGGTCGGCGTAATGAGAAATGTCGTTGAACAGCATCAGCCGGGCGCGGACGGTATCTTTGAAATCCAGAATATTCAAACAGGCGGGAGCCTGGTCGAGCCGGTCGCGGTAGCCGCGGGCGTCAAAGCCCAGTAGACTACTTAGAATGAGTCGTAAGGTGGCTTTGTGAGATACAACCAGAACGTTCTTATCTGTATGGTTGTGGACGATTTCGCGGATCACTGGCAACGCCCGCGCTAACACTGTGATGCCTGATTCGCCTCCCTCCGGAGCAAACGTGAACGGGTCTGATTCCCAAGCGGCGTATTCGTCCGGGAATTTTTCTTCGACCTCGGTTCGCGACAGCCCCTCCCAGTGCCCATGGCTGATCTCTCGCAACTGCTCTTTTGCAATTGGGGCGACTCCATGCGGTTTGGCGATGATCGCGGCGGTTTCCATTGTCCGATCCATTGGGCTGGAATAAATGGCAGAGATGTGATCGTCCGCCAATCGTTTTGCAAGATGCTCCACTTGTAAACGACCCTCGTCCGATAAATACACGTTCGCCGCGCCGGAGAATCGGTCTTCGGCAGTGAGCGGCGTCGCTCCGTGACGGACGAGATAAAGGCGGATGGTCATTTCACGTATCTATCGAAGAACTCCATGGTTCGAGCCATGGCGGTGCTGAAATAGTTGGAGATGTTATGGTTGTCGCCTTCGTATTTGTATAACTCCACATACTGGTTGGCATTCAGCATTTGAAAAAACAGGTTTTCCGAAAATAGCAGAGGCACGTCCGTGTCGTTCGTGCCGTGATGCAGTTGGATCGGACCTGAAATTTCAGCGAGGTATGAATTTGCTGAGATCGAGTTCCAGAACTCGGGGTTTTCCTCCGGCGAGCCGTACTGGTCAACGAAGGTGGAACGCCAGGAGCCGGGGCGAGGTGTGGAATCTGGTGAGGCGGTCGGTCCGCGCCGCCAGTTGTATAAGAGATCGGGGTATGAACCGACTACACCTGCCCAGATCACACCTGCTTTGATGTCGTTCGTTGTCACCATCGAGCGGAGGGTGATGTAGCCGCCCATGGAGTGCCCCCACATGCCGATGCGGTTCGGGTCTGCATCGGGATAGCGCTTCATGGAGGACACCGCGTTCAAAACATCCACGGTGTAATCGGGGCGGCTATATGCGCCTCCCGCCTCACCCTCGGAATTTCCATGCCCGCGATAATCGGAACGGAAGACGATATAACCATTTCGCGCGATCAGGTCAACGTAGGCGACGTAGCGTTCGGTGGTGACGTACACGTCCGGTGGAATGTAGCCGTGATTGAAAATAACCACGGGCCAGCCCGTTGGAGGTTTCTCGCCGTTTGGAACGGTCATCAACGCGTAGATCTTGAGCCCCTCCGAAAGATAGGAAACAATATACCGATCGTAATTTACGCCGGGGTCGAGTTCTGTTTCGATGACCACATCACTGCCGGGATACTCCCGTGCGCGCATCGAATCGATGGACAAAGGATGTGGGATCGGTGTTGCCGTTGGGAGCGGTGTGGATGTTGGGGTTTCACTTGAGATGACGGTTGGGAGGGGGGAGGCGGTCGAAGTTGGCGAGACAGACAGGGTTGGGATTGATTCGGAGTTTTCGACCATCCCGCACGCGCTGAGAATCGATGACAGGATGATCCAAGATATTGTGAGAATTTTTATCTTGTTCATCCTGTCATTGTAGCGTGGCAAGATTAGAAGTTTTTGAGTGTTTTACTAAGGTCCTTTGAACTTCCACAGTTCTGTGCCGGCATTATCATTGCCGTTTGCCTGGAAAAATAACTCGTTGTTGAATACGACCAGATACGAGGGACTTGAATTACCGACCGTGTTCAAATCACCCACAAGTTTTGCGTTGGATCCATCGTACTTCCATAACTCGATGCCTTTTCCGTCGTTGCTGATCGCGCTGAAATACAAAGCGTTATTGAAAACGGTGAGGAACGCCGGCGCGGCATCTCCGGCTTCGGGGTTGATATCAGTTACGCGCGTCGGTGTGTTCGTGCCGTCATACTTCCATAATTCGATTCCCTTGCCATCGTTGGCGTTGGCGGCAAAGTACAAAGCGCTGTTGAAGACAGCCAGATAGGACGGGTTCGAGTTACCCAGATCGGGGTTGAGGTCTGACACACGGGTCGGAGCGTTGGTTCCGTCGTATTTCCAAAGCTCGACACCTTTCCCGTCGGTGCTCACCGCGCTGAAGTAGAGCGCATTATTGAACACTGTCAGGTAGGATGGGTTCGAGTCGCCGGAGCCGGTCAGAATGTCTGCTACGAGTTCAACGGCAACACCGTCTGTACGCCAGAGCTCGACTCCTGTAGAGTCGCCTCCCTTGGCACTGAAGTACAACCGGTCATTGAACACAGTCAGGTAGGCTGGGTTCGAATCGCCAGGTCCGTTGTTGATGTCCGGCATCCTGCCGGGGTTTGAACCGTTGAATCTCCACAATTCCGTACCGGCGCCATCGTTTCCATTTGCCCGGAAATACAACTCGCCTTTATAAGTTGCGAGATAGCTTGGACTGCCGCTGCCCGTTCCCGGCATTACGTCCGCCGCGCGGCTGGGTGTTTTGGTCGTCGGATCGAATTTCCACAATTCGGCTCCGGCATTATCGTTGCCGGTTGCGCGGAAGAACAATTGTCCGTTGAACACAGCGAGAAAGGCGGGGTCCGAACTGGTGACGCCGGGGTTGATATCTGCCGCGCGTTCGAAGGATGAAGTTTGTTGTGTGGTGAGAGTGACTTCCAGAGTAAATGTCTTTGTCGAACTGCCGGAGACGGCGACGATATCGATGTTCGTATCTCCAGTAGAGGGAATGGTTCCGTTGAACGTCAATGTTGAATCTTGTGACTTCAAGTTGGTTCCATTCGAGGCGACGATGCCCATGGCGAGTTCGTTGGCAGGCGCATTGAACACACGGACGCTCAACGTTTGTCCCTGTGTTGCAGAAAATATATAACGGACTTTGCTGGATGGCTGTACGTTTCCAGTCACCGTGACATTGGGCGTGATGCGAATGGTGCCGGTCGTTTGAGTAGGAGGAGGCGTACTTCCCCCCGGGCAGGCTGTCGCGGCTTGTTGTGCCGGGGTCGAGCCGTAGGCAGAGTTCAATGGAATCTTGAGGCAGTTCCCAAAGGATGGTGAAACGATGGTTCTGTTCGCGGCTTTCAACACATCGACCGCTGCGTTGAATCTCGTTCCGATATTTTCCCAGGTATCGCCGACCTGCGCAACATAGTAACCCACACATGGCGGCCCGTAGATTGGCGTATTGTTGCTACCGATGTTTGGAATGGTGACTGTCATCTCAGGCAGGATCAAGTTCGGGTTGGTGATGGATAGGTTGGCATTCAACAGACGTTTATATTCGTCTGGGTTGTTGACGTTCACAGCATAGCAGCGTGCAATCTGCAGCAGCCATTCGCCGCTTTTCACTTGATGGGTGATGGTGCTTCCCTTGGTGTAATTACCGGTAGGCACATTGCATTTGGTCACAACACTGGTTGCAGGTTGAGCTGTAGTTGCACCGCCACCGGATGCTGTCACTGAGTTTGTGATGTTCGCGGCGCCCATGTCGTTTTGGGTGGTGGTGTAATTGCCGGAGCAGGTGATCGACTCGCCTGGTCCAAGCGTTCGGTTCGAGGCGTCGCAGTTGATCGGTGTTGTGAATTTGTTATCCGTTACCACGAATTGAGTCGGTCCGATCGCTGTTGAACCTGTGTTTCTTACGGTATAGGTATATGTTATTGACTGTCCGACCGAGCAGTACGTACTTGTATTGGGGCTTACTGACACGGTCAACGTCTTATTGGACGCCATGGCAACAGTGGTGGTGACTCGACTGGAAGAAACCCCAGCGATCTGTGCAGTGGCATTGCTCACGACCGAGCCCGTGTTCAGGTCGTTTTGCGTGATCGTGTAGGACGACACACAGGTAACGGATTCATTGAAATCGAGATTGTTGTCGGAGTTCCCCACGGTGTTGACAGCCGCACAGGAGGGAAGAGTCGTTTTGTCGTCAGTGACGGTGACCGGACCCGCAAGGGCAGGGTTGCCTGTGTTCCTCACCGTGTAACTGTAGTTGATGACCTGCCCGACTGTGTTAAAGACAGAATTGCCGTTGACCGCCACAACGCTCAGGCTGATCGACGCCACGTCTCCTGAAGCGGGACCGATGATGGCGGGGGCAACTTCGGTTGGCGTGCCTGAACCTCCACCGATATTACACCCGTAGAGCACTAACGCGATGAGAATCCCCAATGTTAGGAAGCGAGTAAAGACATTCATTGTCCGTGCCCTTTCCCTTTCTGCCAGATTCGCGGCGGGAACTGCATTGTCCGTAGGATGATTTCCACTTGAGTATAGCACTTTGACGGGATTTTTCAACCGACGGTTCCCAAAATCTTGCGAGGGAAATACGGAAATTCGTCACTGGTATTTCACTTTGAAACTCCTTATAGTTGACACATGGCTAGTGTTCGACCTCTGGCGGGGTCGGGCGAGGAGAAATATCATGGAGATCGAGATCGGAAAGGTTACTCATTACTACAACCACCTCAACGTCGCTGTGATTTCTCTCACGGATAATCTGAAACTCGGGGATAAGATCCACATTGTCGGTCACCACACCAACCTGACGGAGCGCGTCGCTTCGATGGAAGTGGATCGCCAATCCGTTGTGTGGGTGAAGCCCGGCGACAACGTGGCGATCAAGGTGCTCGAACGGGTGCACGAGCATGACAAGGTCTACCGTATTATCGAGGATGTAACCGAGCACGTGCCGGCATAGCCCATTAAGGATTTTGATGAGGGGATGTATTGATTCCTTTGTCGATAATCTACGGTATAATCCCAGTCATGCAACAAAATTCCCTTTTGACTATTCCTGCTGCTCAAGCCGCCGCTACACCGCGTTGCGATTGAACCTGCCACGGCTTGAGACTGAACTCTATAGACACAGTCCCGAACCCACAGGTTCGGGATTTTTGTTTCACTGGCTTGGTATAATTCGCCAGTCACATTTAAGAATCTTGGAGATTGCATGACCAAAAAACTCACCGGCAATGAAATCCGCCAAACCTTCATAGACTTTTTCGTCGAGCATGGACATACCGCCGTGCCCTCGATGTCGCTCGTCCCGGGTGGGGATAGTACGCTTCTCTTCACCAACTCCGGCATGGTGCAGTTTAAGGATGTCTTTATCGGCACGGACGTCAAACCTTACAAGCGTGCCGTGGACTCTCAAAAGTGCATGCGCGTGGCAGGCAAGCACAACGATCTCGAGGATGTCGGGCGCGACGATACGCATCATACATTTTTTGAAATGCTCGGCAACTGGTCGTTTGGCGATTACTATAAAAAGGAAGCCATCGCCTGGTCGTGGCAGTTACTGACCGAGGTGTGGGGTCTGCCGAAAGACAAAATCTATGCCACGTGTTTTGAGGACGACAAAGGCAACGTCCCGCGAGACGATGAAGCTGCCGATATCTGGAAACAACAACCGGGCTTCAATCCCGAACATGTTTTATTTTTCGGGCGCAAGGAAAATTTCTGGCAAATGGCAGAGACCGGCCCCTGCGGTCCTTGCTCCGAGATTCACATCGATCTCGGCGAAGAGCGCGACAACCTGCGCGGCACTGACCACGTCTGTGGTGTGAACGGTGAGTGCACGCGCTTCCTCGAATTGTGGAACAACGTCTTCATCCAATACAACCTCTTCGATGACGGCCGCCTCGAACCTCTCCCGCAAAAACATGTGGATACTGGCATGGGCTTCGAGCGCATCGTCGCTGTTTTGCAGGGTGTAGACTCGAATTACAAGACCGATCTTTTCACGGGCTCCCTCGAAGTTTTACGAAGCCTCACAGGTCACAGCGAAAAAGAAATGCTTGCCGATTTCACGCCCTATCGCGTGATCTGCGACCACGTCCGTTCGGCGGCGTTCCTCATCGCCGATGGCGTCGTGCCTGGCAACGCGGGCCGCAACTATGTAGCGCGCATGATCATCCGCCGAGCCGCACGCTTCGGCTCGAAGATCGGTTTGAACGAACCGTTTCTAGCCAAAGTCGCCGAAGCGGTCATTCATCAATACGGGGATTTTTATCCCGAACTCAAAAAGGCTCAACCTGCCATCTTCGATAATTTGACTCGGGAAGAGATCCGTTTCGCGCGGACGGTGGAAGCTGGCACCGCCCATTTGCAGAATCACCTCGACAGCCTTCGCTCTTCAAAACAAACGATTCTCGACGGTCACAAAGCCTTCGACCTTTACGCCACGTACGGACTTCCCTTCGAAATTTCACGCGACATTGCCCGCGAGCAGGGACTCGATGTGGATGAAAAGGGATTCAACGAAGCCAAGGAGCAACACGCCCTCGCCTCCGGCGGCGGAAAAGCGATGGGGAAACTAGGCGGTGAAGACGCGGAATTCTTCGCGGGTATTTTGAAAGACTTGCAAACGAAAAAGAAACTTGGCAAAAATGGCGTTGAATACGATCCGTACAACAGCCCGCGCGTCGAAGGCGAAGTACTTGCCCTGATCGTCAATGGCGAGCGTGTTGACTCTGCTTCACTTGATGATCAAGTCGAAGTCATACTTCCAAAAACCGGCTTCTACATTGAATCGGGCGGCCAGGTGGATGATACAGGTTATATCCGTTCCTTTGGCAGTTCAACTACCGAAGGAACATGGCAAATTGAAGTCACTGCCATGCGTCGCGCCTCCGCAGGCGTTATCGTCCACATTGGTACGGTGATCTCCGGACAGCCTAAAGTCGGCGACAAAGCCATCGCCGAAGTGGATATGGCGCGCCGGCATGATATTATGCGGAATCACACCGCGACTCACCTATTGCACAAAGCGTTGCACACTGTGTTAAGCGACCAAGCCAAGCAGGCGGGCTCGCTCGTCGCGCCGACTCACCTGCGCTTTGACTTCAATCACCCCGAAGCGTTAACCGCTGAACAACTCGAACGTATCGAGCGCATGGTCAATGAAGCAGTTGCAGCAGATATGCCCGTTCATAAGGAATCGAAATCGCTGGACGATGCAAAAAAAGAAGGTGCGATGGCGTTGTTCGGTGAAAAATATGGCGAGACGGTCCGCACGATTTCGATACTCGAAGGTTCGCTCGGCAGTTCAACTGCCGAACGAACAAAGTATTCCTACGAATTGTGCGGTGGCACGCACCTCGAACGCACATCCGATATTGGGGCATTCCTCATCGTTAGTGAAGGTTCGGTTGCAGCAAACGTCCGCCGCATCGAAGCGGTGACTGGTCGCGGCGCGTACGAGTTGATTCACAAGCGGTTCAAAACGCTCAAACAAACAGCGGGAGCCTTGAAATCATCCGTTGACGATGTGCCTTCGAAAGTGATGGTGTTGCAGGATGAAGTGTCTGACCTGAAAAAGGAACTTGCCGATCTCCGTGCTCAACAGGCGTTGTCAACCTTCAACCTGCAGCTTGCCAATGTTCAAACTGTAAAAGATGTAGATATTCTCGCAGTGGAAATTCCCAATGTGGACGCGGATACATTACGGATGCTGGCGGACAAATTCCGCGAGAAATATCCGAAGGGCGGCGCGGCTGTACTGGCAACAGGATCAACTGTACTCGCGGTCCTGACCGAGGATCTTGTCAAGCGCGGAGTCAAAGCTGGCGATCTCATCACCGGTATGGGAGGTAAGGGAGGTGGTCGTCCGAACATGGCGCAGGGGAGTCTTTCTGGGGAAATCAAAGAATCGCTCAAGAAAGTTGCAGGTATCCTTGAGGGTAAGTTGAATTGAGCCTCCGGGTATCGCGCCTGAAAAATTGGGCGCAGGATTTACATCTGAATGACGGAGCAGTGCCCTGGGTTTTACTGCTTGCCGTCTTTTTGTCTTTTGGGTTGTTGATTCCATGGCTGGGTTTTTATTGGGATGATTGGACTCTGATCTATATCGCGCATACGCAGGGAGCGGATGGGATGTGGGATTTTTTCCGATATGTGCATCCGCTTTCCGCGTGGAATTACGTTGTGTTTGACCCCATTCTTGGCTCAAACCCGATGGCTTGGAAAGTGTTTGCGCTGGTCTTGCGCTGGCTCACCGCAGTGTTTCTCTGGCTGGTGCTGAAAACCATCTGGGGCGGAAGGAGGGATCAGGCGTTTTGGATATCGTTGTTGTTCGCCGTTTGCCCCATATTTTTCCAGCAACAGGTGGCGGTGGCATACAGCCAGCATTGGATCTGCTTCCTTTTATATTCCGTGTCTCTCTATCTCATGCTGAGAGCTCAGGAATCAGAAGGATATTTTTATGTTTTCACGTCGCTTGCCATCCTGTTTTCACTGGTCCAATTATTCACGTTGGAATATCTGATCGGGTTGGAATTATTGCGCCCAGTATTGTTATGGTTTTATCTTCGCGAGCGTGAACCGCAGATATCTTCAAAACATGCACTCGCGCGCGCGATGCGAGTTTCCAGCGTTTATATTGGCGCGCTGGTGTTGTATGTGGTCGCGCGGTTTCTCTTCCTTCATCCAGCGGAAGCGAATCAGCCAGTTGTTTTGTCACAGTTGGTGAATACCCCGCTGATGACGATGGTAAATCTCGTCGAGCGCGTGTTCCAAGACACCTACTATTTGCTGACATCATGGATTGTTTGGGTTAACCCGCTGGATGTAAGTCTCACGCGGCCATTTTCGTTGGCTGTGCTGGCGTTGATCGGTTTGTCCGTTATTGTATTCGGTTTTCTATTGCGTAGTTATCGCAGGTCAGATCCACCCGCGCTTGCATCGCGAGGCCGCATGGATTTCATCATCCTTGGACTCGTCGCAACGGTTCTTGCCATGCTGCCTGTTTGGGCGATTGGGCGACAGGTCACCCTGGGTGGCGATCGTTTCAGTTTTGCGGCTATGCTTGGCGTGAGTATTTTTCTCGTCGGTGTGTTGGACTGGCTCTCCGCGGATCGAAATGCAAAGATCGCGGTGCTCTTGGGGCTCCTAGCCTTGAGCATCCATACGAATCTTTATATTGCCAAAGCTTTTCAGTACTCATGGGAACGCCAGAAGGATTTCTTCTGGCAGTTATTCTGGCGCGCCCCGCACCTTCAGATGGGGACAGCGATCATTTCTGACGGTGAATTGTTTACCAACATGGGGTTGTATTCCACATCCTTTGGCATTTCTCTGTTATACCCGCCCGTGGACGATCCGCGGCATGTTCCAATCTGGTTTTTCAATTATCACGAGGGTATCAATAAGATCGTGGATAAACTCGTCGCGGGAGCGCCGTTGGATTACCGGCACTTGAATCACACTTTCAGTGCGCCGGGTACTCACTCGTTGTTGCTGGTGTTCCCCGAGGGGGCGGGCGAGTGCTTGCAGATACTTTCGTCAAATGACAGGTTTATTAAACAAGTCCCTGCTTATTTTCAAGATGTGCTGTCGTTATCCTCTCCCGAGCGGATCAAATCAGAGTCAGCACTCTCAGATTGGATGCCGCCCAAAGACATTTTTGGCTCGGAACCTCGCCATACATGGTGTTACTTTTACCAAAAAGCGGATTTGGCGCGGCAATCTCAGGAATGGGACGAGGTTACGCGTTTGTTCGATGAAGCTCGAGCTCACAACATGAATGCCAGCAACGAATCGGAAAACCTCTTGTTTGTCGATGCCTTTCTTCAACAGGGCGATTTCGAGAGGGCGGAGGCTTTGACGTTCGAAGTTACAGATATTTCAAAAAGGAACAACGACAGCCTTTGTGCTATTTGGGCTAATCATACGGGGTTGCAAAAATCCCCGGCATTTGTTACAGTGTACGACAGGGTATCGTCGGAATTGAATTGTTCAACCTAGTAACCCGGAGGTTCGCATGTCACGCTTGAGCAAGATCGGTCTATTTTCGCTCGTCTCGGTATTTATTCTCGCCTGTTCATTGGTCACCAACCCGATCAATGATGTGAAGAACACTGCGAGTACAGCGCAAGCCCTCGCAACGGAAGTTGTCTCTATTGCCAGTACGGTGCCGCTTGAGACACTGCAAGCGATCCCGTCCCTGTTGCCTGAAGTCGGAGATATTTTCAATCCGCAAGGCACGCCAGTCTCCGAATGGAATGGGATTCCTGTGATGCCGCAGGCGACGGCGGGGCAGGAGACGCAGGGTTTGTACAGTTACAAGGCAAATGCAACCAACGAAGAGGCGACGGAATTCTATACAACCCAGCTCACTACATTGGGTTGGTCTGAGCAGGTGAGAGAGACCGGCGAAACAACGTTGCTGTATTATTCGAAAGACCAGCAAGGCGTAACGATTACCATCGCACCGTCAGTGGATGGGCAGGGACTCTTGATCTGGCTTGTGCTTCAGTAAGTGAGATTCCGCCGTACAACAAAAGAGACAGGTTATTACCTGTCTCTTTTTATTTGCCGTCGTACACGATTCTTCCATCGATCATCGTCAATACCGCCTTTGCCATGCGGATATCCTCCGGGTTTAATGCGAATAGATCATGTGAGAATAAAACCAGATCAGCGAGAAAGCCTTCTTTGATCTGTCCTTTTTCGTTTTCTTTAAACTCAACGAATGCCGCGTTGCGCGTGTAGCCAAGGATGCACTCTTCGAGGGTCAGCCGTTGATCGGGGTTGTCATCGGCGAGTTTCCTGCGGTTGAGCGCGAAATGGATGTTGTACAGCGGGTCGAACGGCGAAACGGTCCAATCACTGCCTAATGTGAGGTGTGCCCCGGCATTTTTCAAACTCCGCCAGGGAAAAGCGAGATGCCAGCGTTGTGGACCTGTTCGTGCTGTCCACACGAGATCGTCGGCAAGACTGAATGGAGCGTGGCTCGCCTGCATGGATGCGATCACACCCAACTCCTTGAAGCGCGGCATGTCTTCTGGTTGACAGACTTCGATATGTTCGATTCTATGCCGGCGATCCCGTTTCCCATTCGACGTTTGGATCGCTTCAAATCCATCGAGCGTTTGTCTCACAGCTGCGTCTCCGCAACAATGGACGGCGATCTGCAAGCCCAGCTTGTCGCATGCGCCAGCCATTCGGACGAAATGCTCGAGCGAAAAGATGGGTTCCACTTTTGTATCGGGGACATCCGCGTACGGATGTACATTGAATGCGGTGTATGATTCCCAGACGCCGTCCATGAATAATTTTGCCGCGCCGCCGCGTACGAATTCCGTTTGCACTTTTGCCATCTCGGCGGCTTCTTGCAGATCTTCCTCCTTTGCTTCGGGCAGAACATGGAAGGGTACATATACGCGCAAGTTCATTTCCCCTGAGTCTTCGAGCGCGGCATACGTCATCAATTCGTCCATATCCCCGTTCATGTTATGGACGCTGGTGATGCCGGTCTTGTTGAATTCATGGATGGCGAGCTTGAGTAATTCGCGCTTGCGATTCGAATCAGGCTCGGGGACCAGCCTAACGACCGCATTCATCGCATCTCCCTCGCGTAATTCGCCGGTGGCGAACCCCTGTTCATCGCGGACGATGATCCCATTGACCATTTCGCGCGGGTCATCTTTCAGGATGCCCGCCATATCGAGCGCTTTGGTATTCGCCCATGCGGTGTGACCGTCGAACGCGCCGATGTAGATGGGACGATCAGCAATGATCGAGTCAAGTTCCTGCCGGATGGAGACGATTCCGTAGCGAATTCCGCGCCCGGCGATCCATTCTTCGGTCTTGCTGTTTGACGCAAAATTTTCCAAAACGGTCAATAACTCGTCGCGTGTTTTCACCTCGCGCAACTCGGCATGTCCCATCCACGTTGCGCCGGAGAGCAGGTGCACGTGCGAGTCGATGAATCCCGCAGTGAGCGTCCGCCCGCCCCCGTCAATGACGCGTGTGTTCGCATCCTTGAACCCAGCCGCCCCGTCGTTCGAACCGACGTACACGATGCGTTTCCCTTTCACGGCAACCGCCTCCGCATGAGGGTTTGAATCGTCGCTAGTGAAGACCTGTGCATTGAAAATGACGATGTCTGCCAATGTCATGTTTTCCTCTGGTTAGATGCCCTCCCACTATACGGTTCTTTGCGCAATGGGTCAAGCGATTGATTCCCTCGTATCGGAGTCGCCGCGTGTTGTGTTATAAACCTGGGAGCCACCATGACAAATATATTTCTCTATACCGCCTTCGGTTATTTTTTCGGCGCGATTCCTTTTGCATACCTCATCGGAAAATTCGTGGTCAAGCGCGATATTCGCCAGGTGGGGGATGGCA
>DAOTZF010000035.1:0-13779 GCA_034434415.1 Anaerolineales bacterium
GTCTTTGGTTTGCGCGGCGTCAAGTTGATGGTGGATGAAGCACAGAAGCAACCCATTCATGTGTGGGTGCAAATGCCGTCGTGCGTTCCGTCCGCGCCGGGGCTTGAAACTCCGGGCGCGCACATCGGTCCCAAAGAGGTGGCGACCGCGATGAAGTGGAAGGGCATCATCGGCTTGGGCGAGATGATGAATTTCCCGGGCGTGTTTATGAGCGACAAAAACATGCTGGATGAAATGTCCATCACACACGCCGCCGGAAAAACCATCGGCGGTCATTATGCCTCGCCCGATTTGGGAATCCCGTTTCATGGATACGTCGCGGGCGGCGCGGAGGATGATCACGAAGGCACGCGTTTGGAAGACGCGGTAGCGCGGGTGCGGCAGGGGATGAAAGCCATGCTTCGTTATGGCTCGGCGTGGTTCGATGTTGCTTCGCAAGTGGGAGCGATTACCGAAAAGAAATTGGATTCGCGTCACTTCATGCTCGTCACCGACGATTCGCACGCAGGAACATTGACCGGCGAAGGTCACATGGATCGCGTCCTGCGCCACGCCATCGAGCAGGGACTTCCGCCGATGACCGCGATTCAAATGATGACCATCAACACCGCCGAGCACTTCGGCGTTTCCAAAGAGATGGGCATGATCGCTCCCGGTCGCTGGGCGGATGTTGTGCTGGTGGAAGACTTGAAAAATTTCAAAGCGGATTTGGTCATTGCAAAAGGAAAAGCGATCGCTGAAAAAGGCGAATGGAAGGTGAATTTGCCGAAGGCATCCTATCCCGCGTGGGCGAAGAACTCGGTGAAGTTGAAACGAAAATTGAAAGCGGAAGATTTTAGATTGAAAGTGGAGAGTGGAAAGTTGCAGGTCAAAGCCAATGTGATCGGTGTGATCGAGAATCAAGCGCCGACAAAACATCTGACCTTCAACCTTGAACCCGTCAATGGCGAGATCAAGGCAGATGTCACCCGCGACCTTGCGAAGATCGCGCTCGTCGAACGGCACAAAGGCACGGGCGGAATCACGTTGGGACTCGTCAGCGGGTTTGGGTTCACCGCCAAATGTGCCATCGCTTCCACGGTCGCGCACGACTCGCATCACATGATCGTCGTCGGCACCGATGACGCGTCGATGGCGCTGGCAGCCAACACGTTGGCGCGAACCGGGGGAGGTCAGGTTGTTGTAAGAGGCGGCGAAGTCGTCGGTCTGGTCGAGTTGAGAATCGCGGGGCTGATGTCCACCGAAAAAGCGGACGTTGTCGCGCGTAAAGCCGAATCCATTTTGGAGGGATTCAAAATGTGCGGCTGCGAGTTGAACAACCCGAACATGCAGTTGAGTTTGCTCGCGCTGGTGGTGATCCCCGAGTTGCGAATTTCAGATAAGGGGTTGGTGGATGTGACGAAGTTCGAATTCATTCCCGTATTGGAGAACAATGGCTAACTTCCCATTTCAACGCTTGCAAGCCGATCTTGCAAAACTCATCGCGAAGACTCCTGCGGGTCAGCGATTGATCTCGGAGCCTGAACTCGCAAAACAGATGGGCGTTTCGCGCGCCACGCTGCGCGAAGCAATGCGCACATTCGAAACGCAGGGCGTGATACGCCGTCGTCAGGGTTCTGGCACCTACGTGGTCGGCAAGGTCCCCGTCATCGATGCCGGGCTCGAACGGCTCGAAAGCATCGAACGCATGGCAAGCCGCATGAATTTGGAGATCACGGTCAGCGATTTGCACATCGAAGGATTCGATGCGGATGCGGACTCTGCCAAGGGACTCGGCGTTGCAGAAAAGACACGCCTCACGCGCGTTCGACGCGTGATTCGCGCTGACCGGCGTCCCGCCGCGTATTTGGTGGACCTGCTGCCTGATTCGATTCTTTCGCCAAGCGACCTGCCCGCCAATTTCAGCGGCTCCGTGCTGGACTTCCTGCTCTCCCGCGGCGACAAGCTCGGCAATTCGCGCGCGGTCATCAGCGCGACGAACGCGCATGCCGATGTTGCGAAACCGCTCGAGATCCAACGTGACGATGTTCTGCTGAAATTCGAGTCGCAGTTGTTCGACCTCAAAAACAACGTGGTGGATTATTCGGTGAGCTATTTCATCCCGGGTTATTTTCACTTCCACGTGAATCGCCGAGTGGGGAGCGGATAGAACGTTTACAAGTTTACAGGTTTGAACGTTCTAACCTGTAAACTTGTAAACGGATTAAGGAGTTTTTATGGTAGATAACATAAATGAAATACATTCACGGGTAAATTCATCCCGCGAAGATTTGATCCAGTTCATGCTCGAAATTTGTGAAATCCCGAGTATGGATTCAAAAATTGGTCCCGTTGGCGAGCGCATACAGTCGGAGATGAAAAAACTGGGCTTTGACGAAGTCCGCTTCGACAAGATGGGCAATACCATCGGGCGCATCGGGGACGGTAAGCGCGTGCTCGTATATGACTCGCATATCGACACCGTTGGTGTGGGTGACCCGTCCACGTGGGGATGGGACCCGTTCAAGGGGAAGGTTGAAAATGGAATCTTGTTTGCGCGCGGCGCGAGTGATGAGAAAGCCTCCACGCCGGGCATGGTCTACGGTCTTGCGATGGCGCGCGACCTCGGTTATCTCGATGATTTCACCGCCTATTACTTCGGCAATATGGAGGAGTGGTGTGACGGAATTGCCCCGAACACGTTTGTCGAAGTCGATCCGAAGGTCAAACCTGATTTCGTTGTCATCGGCGAACCGACGCGGATGCAGGTCTATCGCGGGCATAAGGGGCGCGTGGAGTTGAAGGTCACGTCCACAGGCAGGTCGGCGCATGCCGCGTCTCATCATCTTGGTGACAGTGCGTTGTATAAAATGTTGAACGTGATCTCCGGCATCCGCGATTTGGACGCGCACTTGAAGAACCACGAATTCCTCGGCAAGGGAACGATCATGGTGACCGACACGCGCATCAGCACTGCTTCCATCAATGCCGTACCGGATGGTTTTACCATTTTCATTGACCGCCGCCTGACGTTTGGCGAAACAAAAGAAGAGGCGGTTCAACAGGTGAGGGATCTGATCCCGGGATACCTGCGCGACCAGATCAGTGTGGAGGAGTTGTTCTACGATGAGCCTTCGTACACCGGTTTCGTCTTCCCGGTGGATAAATATTACCCGGCGTGGGCGCTGGAGGAATCGCATCCTATCGTGCAGGCGGGGCAGGAGACCGTGCGTCAATTATGGAATGAAACGCGTCCGAGCGGCAAGTGGAGTTTCTCCACGAACGGGACGTATTGGGCGGGCAAGGCAGGCATCCCGTCGATCGGATTCGGTCCCGGCGACGAGGTCCACGCGCACACGATTCTGGATCAGGTCAAACTGGACGACCTCGTCGACGCGACCGCCTTCTACGCGTTGTTCCCAAAGATGTTGAGTGAAAAGGTCAAATAGGTCGAATTCGTTAAAGCTACTTTACCGATGAATAATGTGAGTAATGACTTGCGAAATCGGGTCAAGTATCCATTGAGTAACACGAGTCTGCAAAGGTATAGTAAAGAAAGGAGCACTATCGCATCCACAAGATTTGACAATTGAATAGGAGGTTCGTATGCGCAGTTTTGCCGGTCGTGACATTCTCTCGCTCAAGGAGTTCGAGCGCAATGAGTTCTTCCACGTGTTCGATGTGGCTCAAAAGATGGAACCCATCGCACGGTCGAGAAAGAACGTGGAGTTGCTCAAGGAGAAGATCCTTGTCACCGCTTTTTATCAGCCCTCCACGCGCACCCGTCTGGCTCATGAATCCGCCATGCTTCGGCTCGGCGGACGCGTCACCGGGTTTTCGGACGCCAAGATGACGCGCGCCGGGGATTTTTATCAGGAGTCCATCAAGGACACGGTGAAAATGCTGGAATATTACGGCGATGTGATCGTGATGAGGCACTTTCAACAGGGTGCGCCTCACGAAGCCGCGAAGTGGGCTAGTGTGCCCATCATCAACGGCGGCGATGGCTGGGGAGAACACCCGACTCAAATCCTCACCGACCTGTACACGGTGCTGCGCGAAAAGGGCCGCATCGACGGGTTGAAATGGCTGGCGGTCGGCGACATGCGTATGCGGACAATGCACTCGCTCGGGTATGCCATGAGCCAGTTCGATTGCCCGATCACGTTCGTTTCTCCGCCAGATATGAGTCTCACCGATGACTTCAAAAAGGAACTCAGGCAATTCAGCGTGAATTTCAGTGAAGCCGATCATGTGGAAAAGGCGATCGCCGATGCCGATGTGATTCTGGTGGAGCCTGTGGTGCAGCCTGATTACACCAAATCGCGCGATGAACGCGGCAAGGAAGTCGGTCTCACGCCCGCGAATTACAAGATCACGCGCGAACTGCTGGAGACCAAAGCCAAGCCCGATGCAATCCTGCTGCACTCGCTCCCGCGCATGGATGAAATCCCACCCGATGTGGATATCACCAAATGGTCGCGTTACTGGCAGGAGGCGTTCAACGGTGTTGTGATGCGCATGACCCTTCTTGCGCTTGTCCTCGGAGCCATGGAATAGGAGGCAGATATGCCAACGATCCTCGATGATCTTCGCAGGCAGTACGGTTCGGCGAGTGCGGAGCAGAAGTTGCACATCCTGCGCCGCGAGTTGTTGAGACCCATCATCACGGTTGAGTCGTCGGCGCAGTTGTTGCAGATCGCAAGTGACAGCATTTGCGATTGTCTTCCTGAAGAAGTCAGCGCCGAGGAATTCAGGAACACGGTGAAGTGGCTTTCTGAGGCGGCGCGCGATCTCCATCAGATTCTGGATGCACTGACGGTGGATGTCTCACAGGTACAGGAACCGCACGGGATCGAATAGCCCGCCTCGTTCCCCCGCCGAACCTGTTCCGGTTTAATGGCGCTGAAACGGTAAACACGTAGACAAGGAGACAGGTACTCACGTGTGTACGTGTTTACCTGTTTACTTGTATACTTACAAACCTCAATAATGAAAATCGTCGAGATCTGTTGCCAATTCATTTATTAAAAGCCACGGAGGTCAAGCGACTTATCAATGGCATGATGAAATATCTTAGAAAATCAAACTAGTTGTCCAACAACTAGGAGACTAAAAGACTAGGAGACTAACTTATGCAAACCAATTTTCGTGGACGTGATTTCATTGGTGATCTTGATTTCACCAAGGAGGAAGTCGAAACCGTGCTGGATGTGGCGTGGGATCTGAAGCGAAAACGCGCCCTCGGTGAACCGCATCCCTACCTGCGCGACAAGGTGCTGGCGATGCTGTTCTTCTTCTCGTCCACGCGCACGCGCGGCTCGTTCGAAGCCGGCATGGCGCAGCTGGGCGGGCACGGCGCTTTCATAGACAGCGAGACCACCCAGATCTCACACGGCGATACCCCGGTGGAGATCGGCGAGATCTTCGGGCGTTACTTCGACGGCATTGCCATCCGTCACTGCGATTTCGGCGACGGCAACAAATATCTGAATGATGTCGCCAGGTCCAGCCGGGCTCCGGTCCTCAACATGCAATGCGATATCTATCATCCCTTCCAGTGCCTGGCTGACCTGATGACCATCATGGAAAAGAAGGGACGTGATCTGCGTAAAAAGAAGATCGTTGTTTCATGGGCATATGCCGCTTCGTATCTTAAACCCATTTCGGTTCCGCAGTCGCTGATCCTGCAGATGCCGCGCTTTGGCATGGATGTGACCCTTGCCTACCCGCCTGAATTCCAGTTGATGCCCGAGATCGTCGAACAGGCAAAGGAACAGGCGAAGATCGCTGGCACCTCGTTTGAGATCATCGATACCAAGGACGGCATGACGGAAGCCTGCAAGGGCGCGGATGTGATCTACGCCAAGTCGTGGGGTCCGCTGCTGACCACCAACGATAAGACCGAAGGCAAGAAGCTCCAGGACTCCTACAAGAATTGGATCATGGATGATGCCAAACTCAAGGTGGCACACAAGGATGCAATATATATGCACCCGCTCCCTGCCGACCGCGACATCGAAGTTACCAGCGCCGTGCTGGACGGTCCGCACTCAGTGGTGTTCGATGAAGCCGAGAACCGCCTCCACGCGCAGAAAGCCGTGATGGCGTTGACGATGAGTTAGATAGTCGAATAGTTTGTTAGTCACATCGTCAGACAGTTACTCATTCGGCTATGTGACCATCGCAGGACTATCGAACTGGAAAACAAGGAGACTACATGACCAAACTCGCAGTCGTCGCCATTGGCGGCAATGCTTTGATCAAAGATGACAAACGCGTCTCAGTGGAAGATCAGGTTGTCGCGTTGCGTGAAACAGCCGTCCACCTCGTGGATATGATCGAGGCGGGGTGGGACCTCGCCATCGGTCACGGCAACGGTCCGCAAGTGGGATTCATCCTCCGCCGTTCCGAGATCGCCGCAAAAGTGGAGGGGATGCACGAAGTCCCTCTGGATGTGTGCGGCGCGGATTCACAGGGCGCGATCGGTTATGAATTACAGCAAGCGTTACGAAACGAATTTTTCAAACGCGGCATCCGCAAGAAAGCCTGCACGATCGTCACGCAGGTGTTGGTGGATAAAGAAGACGACGCGTTCAAAAAACCGACGAAGCCCATCGGCTCGTTCATGGACGAAGCCGAAGCGAAGCGACGCGAAAAAGAGATGGGCTGGTCGGTGGTGGAGGATGCAGGCAGAGGCTGGAGAAGGGTCGTCGCGTCCCCGCTGCCGAAGGAGATCGTCGAGTTGGACGCGGTCAAAACGCTTCTTGCCGCGGGGCAGGTTGTCATCACCGTGGGCGGAGGGGGCATCCCTGTGGTGGATCGCGGCGATGGCGAGCTCGTCGGCACAGCCGCGGTGATCGACAAGGATTTCGCATCGTCGCTGTTGGCAAGTTCCATCCGCGCAGATGTATTCCTCATCGCAACCGCGGTCGAAAAAGTGGCGATCAACTTCGGCAAGCCCGACCAGCAATGGCTCGACAAAATGACCCTTGCCGAGGCGAAGGCATATCTCGCTGAAGGCAAACATTTCGCCAAAGGTTCGATGGCGCCGAAGATTCAAGCCGCGATCATGTATTTGGAGAACGGCGGCGGCGAGGCGCTCATCACCAACCCGGAGAACATCGGGCGCGCGCTCAAAGGTGAGACGGGGACGAGGATCGTCAAATAGTTCGATCGTTGAATGGTTATATGGTTGGGTAGTTGTTCTGCTGTATCGAGCAACTACCCAACATTTTGTTTCGTGAAGTAGAATTTATCCAAAAGATGGCTGTTTCTCCGCGTATATTATTGAGTATAGATTACGAACCGGTCTTTGCCCTGTTTCGGCATTACGACCATATCACCGATGCGGCCACGCGCCGCGATATGGACGGCGGCTTTACGCGCCGCGCGCTGGATTCGATCCTTGAGCAACTTGGCGATTCGAAAGCGAGCATCTATCTGGTTGGCGAGATCGCGGAATGGTACCCGGATGTGCCGCAGCGCATCGTCGCGGCAGGGCATGAACTGGGCTTGCACTGTCAGTTCCACCGCCCGCTGGTTAAGGTGGATCAGCTCGCAAGCGATCTGCACGACTCGTCCGCGTGGCGCGAGCAATACAATGTACAGGGGTATCGCGCCCCGATGGTCGGCATCAGCGAAGAGGCATACCCGCTCCTCGAATCGTTCGGCTTCAAATACAGTTCGTCCATTTATGCGCCCGCAGGCACGCTGTTGAAAAAGGGAGGCATGTGGGAGATTCCGGTCAGCACGTGGCGCACACGCGACGCGCATGAAGACCTTGTGGCACCGCGCGATTTTTCTTTCAAACTTCTTTTAGGCGGCGAATTCCCCTACGGTTCGAGTTTCAGCATCGGGCTCATGGCTCGTCGCATCCTTTCCATCATTGAAGAAGAATTCAAGCGCGGACATTCCCCCGTCCTCATCATGCATCCCTACGAGTTGGTGAACCCCGGCGCCTCCTTGCGCCTCACGCGCGACCTGATTTGGAATCCCCTCTTCATCCCTTTTCTCTGGGACAAGTCCCCGTTCCTGCGCGACTTGCTCAAGAATTTCCCCACTTCATCATTGAGATCGTATCTCGACGAAACCATCGCATTGAATGAGCAGCCTTCAAGTTAGAAAATTATCCCCCGATCAAGCGTTGACGTTGCCCGACGCGCTTTCCTCCTCCGCGACCTTTACCGCGCTGGATTCATGGACTCAACTCGTGAGGGATTTGTACGGCTACGATACTCATCGCTTTGAAGTGAAACAAGATAATGAAGCGATGGGCATCCTCGCTCTCACACATGTCCGCCATCCCGTGTTTGGGAACTATCTGGCGACCTCTCCGTTCGGTTCATTCGGCGGGTTTGCGTTTTCCTCCATGGATGCGCGGGAGTTGCTTTTGAACGAAGCGAAATCGCTGGCGGATCGGTTAGGTGTTGAGTATGCAGTGATCCGATTCCTTGACGATGGAATTCATCCTCCCTCCGGCTGGCTTCAAAACCCGATCTATTCCACGTACCTTATTGATCTCCCGTCCGATCCTGAAGACCTGATGAAAACCTTCGGTCATCAACATCGTAAACACACCCGCCAATCGTTGAGAAAAGGATTCAAAGTCACCTTTGGGCATCTCGAACTGCTGGATGAAACCTACGAAGCGCTGGCGCAGAGCATGCACGAACTCGGTTCGCCGTATCACTCGAAAAATTATTTACGAAGCATGGCATCCTTGCTCGGTGAGAATCTTGAGTTTGTTGTGATAAAAGATGCGAAGGCTTCCCTCGTGGGCGGCGCTGTGCTTGTGTATCATGGCGAAACCGCTACAAACCTGCACGCGAACATCCTGCACAATTATCGTTCGGAATATGCGGGTGAATGTTTGTACTGGAACATCCTCGAACATTACATCCAGCGCGGAATGAAGATGTGCGACATGGGTCGTAGCCTGAACGGCTCAGGCAATGAATCCTTCAAGTTCAAATGGAAGCCTCGTAAACTGCCGCTTGCATACTGGTATTACCTGCCTAAGGGTGGAGACATCCCTGAACTGAACCAAAAAAGCCAGAAGTTCCAATTTGCGATTTGGATGTGGAAACGGTTACCGTCGTTCGTTGTGCGCGCACTGGGTCCTCATGTGATTCGCGGAATCGTATGAAAGCATCAAACCGATGATTCGAGTTGTAACGCTGGATGAATCACTGCATGACCGTTACGAATCCTATCTCGCCAGGCGGGGGGATGCGCGTTTCGGGCATGACCTTGCGTGGGGACATGTTTTGCGCGAATCCTATGGCGTTGATACTCAACATCTGATCGCCCTGGAGGGTGAATCGGTTGTTGGAGTGTGTCCGTTTTTCTTGTGCAAGCCTCTCTTCGGCGGAGCTCATTATGTGACCAATCCGTTCCCCACGTATTGCGGACCGCTGGTCGATTCCTCCGAAGCGTTGAATGCGATCTTGAAGGCGGTGAGAGAGAAAACCTCCAGCGCGGACCATGCCGAAGTTTTGTCGCCAGTTCCACTGTCAGAAGTTGAAGCGGGTCTTCTTCCGTTTGAAGACCGGTTGGATTACACCTATCGCCTGTCGCTTGAAAATGGATCGGAAGAGGTGTTCAATGCGTTCAGCCGAGACCACAAAAGGATTCTGCGGAAGACCGAAGTGTTGAAAGAAATCGAACTCATCGTGGATACCGATGGGAATTTCCTTGACCCGTTCCACCGACTGTACGTGAGCATTTACGCGGGCAAGCATGGGTTTATCCCGCACGGAAAGCGATTGTTTCGCGCGATCTTTCGTCATTTCCCAAAGGGAGCCGCGCGAATTTATCTGGCGCGAATTAACGGTCGGTTTGTTGGGGCGATGTTCACCTTCTGGACGCACAATGAAGTATATTATGGCTGGTCGGCGGTCTTGCCGGATAGCGTCCATCACCCGACGCATTTCCTGATCTGGAAGATTATTCAGGATGCGATCGCTGAGGGTTATCGCTGGTTCAACATGGGCGAAGCCGCGCGAGACCATCACGGATTGAATCATTTCAAGCGCGGCTGGGGAACGGAAGTGCTGGAACCCTGCCGTTATTTTATTCCGGGGCTCTCCGCCGAACCGTCGCCTCGCCTCTTCGACCGGGTCGGTTGGACGCGAAGGTTCATTTCCAAACTTCCATCAAGAATGGTCACCACGTTTCTATCGCCCGCCATCCGCTTCTTTTTATAGAAAGGGAATTTCCAAACCATGTCTGTTCTCGAAATCGTTAACATTGAGAATTTCAGGAAAGTCTTTCGTAACATCCGCAAGGTCGGGTTGATCACTACGGTTCGTTATGTCGTTTCAGACCTGTTTTTTGATTGGAGATACCGGATAGATACAATCAACACCGCGCAACTTGAAACCTTGAAGATCGATTCACAGAACAAAGCGGTTGGGAATTATTACGAGGGGACGAACGCCTATATCTTCCAAAAGATGATCTCGCGCGTCGCTATCGACCCATCCAAGGTCTGTTTTGTCGATTTCGGGAGCGGGAAAGGCAAGGCGATGTTCATGGCGGCGGAGCGAGGCTTCCGCAAAATCATCGGCGTGGAATTTTCCATCGAGCTGGTCGAGGTCAACCGCAGGAATCTCGAGATCTTCAAACGGCGATACAAAAGCAAAGCGGAGTTCGAAATTCTTCACATGGATGCTTCGGAATATCCGATTCCGCCCGACGCAAACCTGTTGTTCTTCTCCAACCCGTTCAACGAAGAGTTGACCGCGAAAGTCATTGACAATATCCTGCGATCATACGAACAATCACCGCGCGAGATCTGGGTGGTTCATTTGCATCCGCAAGGCAATATGGCATTTGCGAAACACCCGCGCTTCAAGGTCATGTACGAGGCGCGCGAGGGCTTCGTCTTTCGGCTGGAACCCGGCGCCTGAGACCATGCAAAAGGATTCATCCCTGACTCGGGTTTGGGAATTTCTCAGGAAGCCTGCCGTTTCATTGTCCCTGCGCATTGTCGTCAGCGGGTTATTGCTTGCGTATTTGATTCGTCTCTCGGCGTTCACGGAGCTCACGCGCGCATTCAGCCGCATCAGCCTGCCGTATTTGCTGGCGTTCTTCCTCCTTTATTTTTTCTCTGTGAGTCTGCAAGCCGTGCGTTGGAAAGTTTTACTCAAAGCATGGGACCTGACGCAGACATTCGGGATTCTCCTCCGTCGGTTGTTGATCGGTTTGTTCTTCAACAACTTCCTGCCCGGCAGCCTTGGCGGAGATGCATTCCGCCTCTATTCGGGCGGACGCGACACCGGCAAAGTTGAAGCGGTCGCTGCCACGATATTCTATGAACGCGTCCTGAGTTACGGTTCACTCGTAACGTTGGGCTTGCTCGTGCTTTCGTTTCGCTTTGACCTCGCCCGCGATTGGGTGTTCTGGCTGTTGCTCGGAGGCGTGTTTGTTGCGCTAATAAGTATCACAACGGTTTCCACCCTTCCTGCGTTTGGACGGTGGGTTGAAAATTTTGTAGCCCGCTTTCCCCTCGCGGAGAAACTTCGTTTGAAAGACTGGGTGCATAGTTTCCGCTTCAAGGTGAATCACCCGGTCATGTTGGGGGCTGTATTTCTCATTTCTTTCATTATTCAACTCGCAGACATACTTTCCTTTTGGGTGGTCGGCGTCGCCATCCAATTGCCGGTCAAATTCACGGACTTGCTCCTCTTTGTTCCCCTGTTGTATCTGGCAATTCTCCTACCGTTGTCTTTCAATGGAATCGGCATTCGTGAAAGCGTGTTCGTGATCTTTGCCGCTTCATGGGGCATCACCTCCGCGGACGCGGTCGCGTTCTCGTTGACGGTGTTCGCCTTGAACCTGGCAGGCAGTCTTGTGGGCGGCATCATCTACTGGTTCGACCGCTCCGCGCGTGAACCCGGGATGACCAAACCGGGGATTTCACGATAAGATATACCCATCTATGAAAAGTTGGCAGCAGCGAATTTCGAACTTCACTTCGCGACCGATTGCAATCCCACTTTTATTTCTTATCGTTACCGTCCTCGCCTATGGGCTTTCCTTTTGGAGGTTGGGCTTTTACTGGGACGACCAGCCGATCTCGTGGATTCGCTATGAATTGGGGACAGAAGCGACGACAAAATACTTTTCCGATTCGCGCCCCGTCTGGGCGCTGCTCTACCAGTTGACCGGGTTCATCCTGCCGGCGAACCCTGCGCTATGGCAATTGTTTGCCATGTTCTGGCGTTGGGCGGGAATGTTGGTTTTCTATCTGGTGATGGCAAGGCTGCTCCCGAATCGCAAGGGGATTGCCTGCCTTCTTTCATTATTCCTCCTGTTGTACCCCGGCTTCAACCAACAGTGGGTGAGTTATGTATACTCGCACTTCTTCATTGTTCTTTTCTTCCTGTTGATCTCTTTTCACTTGATGCTTCGCGGAAAGACCATCCCAGCCATGCTCTTTTCAGCGTTGCATCTTTTGATGTTCGAGTATTTCTTCCTCCTCGAATTCATGCGCTCGGTCATTCTTTTTGCCGCATTGCGCGATGGACCGCTGACGATCCGTGAACGAATCGTCAAAACTTTCAGGGCGTGGCTTCCCTACATTAGTGTCGTGATCTTCGTGTTGCTCTACCGCTCGCTGGTGTACAGCCATCCCGGCTTTGGCTACAGCCTCACCGAGGAAGTTGCCCGCGCGCCGATCGAGACCATTGCCCAACTGGTTCAACATGTGTTGACGAGTCTTTGGTCCGCGGCGATCGGCGCGTGGATGCAGATCTTCCAGTTTCCGACTACTGAAGTCAACGGATTACGCACGAGCGTTCTGTATATTTTTGTCGTTCTGATCGTCGGCATGGGCATCTTCATCCTCGGGCGGTTGAATGAAAATGAGACGACGACCACAAAACGCGATTCCCTTTGGCTCGTTGCTCTCGGCGCAGTCATGCTTTTGCTGGGCGGCGTTCCGTATTGGGTGACGAATCTGCCCGTAACCCTGGGCTTCCCCGCCAACCGTGCGTTGTTGTCGTTCATGTTCGGCGCGTGTTTTTTTCTGGTCGGGTTGATCGACCTTTTGCCCGTGCGCATCAAATATTCAGTTGCCGTTCTGGTTGTCGCGCTTTCGGCGGGCAGGCAATTCCTGTGGTCGGTGGATTTCCTGCGTGACTGGCAATCACAACAAAATCTCTTCTGGCAGATGCACTGGCGCGCGCCGGGCATCGAACCCGATACGCTCGTGTTGATGAACGAGGAGTTGTTGTTCAATGCCGATAACTCGATCAGCGCGGCTTTGAATTGGATCTACGATCCGGACGCATCGGCGGACGACATCAGCTATGCGTTGTTCTATCCCGTGAATCGTCTCGGCGGATCGCTCCCCTCATTGCAACCGAATACGCCGATCATCTACAACTACACCGCAGGGAAATTCAACGGGAATACATCGGATGCCCTCGCGTTCTACTATGCACCGCCGTTCTGCCTTCGTCTGCTCGACCCCGATCTGGACTCGAACAACCGCTTCATCCTTGATTTCAGTTTGATGCGCGAAGCGGCGGAGTTATCCAACCCCGAGCGGATTTTGCGCGAGCCGGTCTCATCGATGCCCGCGTTCTACGGCGCGGAACCATCGCACGGATGGTGTTACTATTTCCAGAAAGCGGAGTTGGCGCGCCAGTTCGGCGAGTGGGACGAAGTCAATCGTCTCGCCAAAGAAGCCTTCAACCGTGGCGAGCATTTCAACAATCCCGTTGAATTGTTTGTCTTCATCGAAGGTTATGCTCACACAGGCGAGTGGGATGAGGCAGTCAAATTATCCAA
>DAOTZF010000036.1:0-1800 GCA_034434415.1 Anaerolineales bacterium
TTACCGTCACGGAAAGACGTGAACGCAATCCAGTTACCATCCGGCGACCATGAGGGACCGAGATTGTCGCCGCCGTTCGTGAGTTGCACCAAGCCTGTGCCGTCAACGTTGATGATGTAGATGTTTCGATCTCCGAACGGTCCGCGGTAGAACGCGAGACGCGTCCCATCGGGTGACCATGTACTGCGTCCGCCCATATTGTTCAAGTCTGTGACTTGTCTGATATTCGTTCCATCGGAATTCATCACAAATAATTGACGTTGCCCGTTACGAGAAGAAGCAAACGCGATCATCGAACCGTCGGGTGACCACGTCGGGTCGATATCGTCGCGGTTCGTGAGCGGACGAGGGTTTTCGCCATCGGGTTTCATTACCCAGAGTCCATTGCCGTGGTTGGTGAAGAGGATCAACTCTCCATTGGGAGAAAGCTCGGGGGCGTAGAGACTTCCAATGTCGCGCGTGAGGCGTTGCAGTCCGTCCCGTCAATGTTGAGGGAATAAATCTCAAATCCACCACTGCGTTTGGAAGAAAAGTAAACAGTTTGCCCATCCGGTGAAAGTGATGGGTAGAACGTGGTCGCGTTGAATTCGGTGAGTTGCTCGCGCCCTGAACCGTCCGCGTTCATGAGGCAGATCTGGTCGATCTGTTGCACGTAACAGACAAAAACAATTTTGCCCATCGGCGGAGGCGAATCGCCGAAACTGGGAACGGGAAAAGGAATCGATGTGGGAGAATTCGATTCGGCAGGCGAAGGTACTGTCGGTGTTGGGAATTCGGGAATTGGAGAATTGGGAATTTGAGTCAGCGGGTCAATAACCGCAGCCTGTGTGGATTCAGAAGAAGGCACCGGCAAAGTCTGAACAATGTAAACAAACCACACGATGACGCCGCACAGAACAAGCACGCCGCATCCCAAACCAACGAGGAGAGTCTTGTCGAATGTGGTGATGATTTTGTTTTGAGAATCCATTGTGAGATGGATTGTACTTGAAAAGTTAATGTGTCACTCTGACGGAGCGGTTGTCAGCGACCGAAGAGTCTCAAACATGGGATGGTTGAGAAGCTTCGTCGCCTCGGTCTCGATACACCGCTTCGCGGATACTCGACCAGCGGCTCCTCAGCATGACATTTAGCTTTACTTCAACAGATTTCGTATGATGGGCGAGTAATTTGGAAAGATTTCGTTTGTCGCGGGATTGTTCAACCGCTTCGTCAATACCTCGGATAACACATCGCGGTAATCGGTCGTGACTGCCAGATCGCCGGGTCCGATCATTTGACCATCCTCCAGCCCGGGCCACTCGCCATGGACCTTGCCGCCGTCCACGCTGCCGCCCATGACCATCATCATGCTCCCATGGCCGTGATCGGTGCCGAGGCTTCCATTTTCTGAAGCGCGGCGACCAAACTCAGACATGGTGACCACTGTGAGGTTCTGCATGTGATCCTGCAGATCGGCGTGGAAAGCCGCGATGCCGTCTGCCAGATCTTTCATCAGGTTTGGCATGAGTCCAGTTGTTGAACCCTGGGCAAAGTGTGTATCCCAGCCGCCTACATCAATGGCGGAGACTTCGAGTCCGACTTCAGCTTTGATGAGCATGGCAGTCTGTTTGAGCGCGAGACCAAATTCGGAGTCGGGATACTTCGCATTGCGAGATGCAGCGTACGTGAGCGGGTCGAGCGTTTCCAACGTATCCATGATCGATAGTGTATCTTGTCCAAGCACATCATCAGCATAGACGACGTTCAACGCGGCGCGCATTTGTTGCAACGCGCGCTGGTCGCCGCCGAGATGAAAAT
>DAOTZF010000037.1:0-23843 GCA_034434415.1 Anaerolineales bacterium
CACGGATACATCACCCTCGCCTCTGACTATCGGAGTTGGGGCGGGTCGGACATCGGCGAGAGCCTCTTCTATTCGGGCTTGGCGATTGACGTGATCAATCTGCTCGATGCGATCCCGTCCATTCCGCAAGCAGACGCGACTCGCGTCGGTATGTGGGGTCACAGCATGGGCGGGGGAGTGACGATAAAAGTGCTGACCATTCTCAGTGGTCGAGTAGCCCCGAGCGAAAGCGAGGGGCGTATCGAGACCACAACCACCATAAAAGCCGCCGTGCTCTATTCCACTGTCAGCGCAGATCATGCGGATATCATCGCGCGCTGGGGCAACGGTTGTCTCGGTGACATCGCCGCGGGCGAACAAATCCTCGGATGCAACTCGTCCGATATCGTCCCTCTTGAATTACCGAACAGCCTGCTGAATGCATTTCACTTTGCACCGAGCTATTCCGAGTTGATGCAAAGCGTCTCGCCGATCTATCATCTTGACACACTCACTGTGCCGATTCAAATCCACTACGGCACGAACGACGGGCTCGTCTACAGCGGCACACCTCCCGAATGGTCGCTCAAATTAAATCAGGCTTTACTCGACGCGGACAAAGACGTTGAACTTTTTCGGTACGAAGGCGAAGGTCACTCGTTCGTTGGTCAGCCCTGGTTCGACTTTATGATTCGCGTGCTCAACTTTTTCGATGAACATTTATAATAATATTTTGACAACGGGAATTACGAGATTGTCGTATTTTTCATACTCTAAAATCAATTGACCCCTTTTGGGTCGTGCGCAGGAGCATTGGATGAACACCGTCCGACCACAGATGAAGATGCTGACCGAAGAACAAATTCAAGATATTCACGAATACACGTTGAAGCTTCTTGAAACCACCGGCGTGCGCGTGGACTCCCCGTCCGCGGTGGAGATGTTGGAGAAAAAAGTAGGCAGATCGAACGTCGAGGGGAGAACCGTGCGGATACCGCGTGAACTTGTCGAATGGGCGATCAAGTCCGCGCCTCGTAGAATCCAGATCTATGATCGACGCGGGAATCCGCAATTCCAGATTGGAGGCGAGGCGGATCGCACGCGATTTGGAATCGGCGTCACCGCGTTGTTTTATCAGGAACCCGAAACCGACACGCCCGTGCTGTTCGAACGTAAACACATGCGTGACATGGTGCGCGTGGGAAATAAACTTCTATATTACGACATGGTCTCGACCATCGGTATTTGCCGCGAAGTGCCCGATTACCTGACGGATTTGATCGGGTCGCTCGAACATTTTGCGAATGGCATCAAACCGATGGTCTTGCTATGCTCGGATGAACACAAATTTGATGATGTGTTGAACATGATTCAGTATTTGCATGAGCGCGATCTAAGCGACAAACCATTCATCATTCCATACTTCAACCCTGTCTCGCCTCTTGTAATGAATGAGGGAACAGTTGACAAAATGAAGATCGCCATCGAACGAGGACTGCCGGTGATTGTTTCGAATTACAGTTTGTCCGGCGCGACCACGCCGATCACGCCCGCAGGGACGATCGCTGTTTTGCTCGCTGAATTATTGGCGGGGCTGGTGATCGGTCAGTTGTATAAAGAAGGCGCGCCGATGTTGCTCGGCATGTTACCTGTGTATCTCGATATGAAAACGCTGTTGAATTTTTACGATCCGCAAAGTATTTTGGTGAGTCTCGCGTGCGCGGAAATGATGGCGTATTACGGCATCCCTCATTGTGGCACGTCGGGGAGTGGCACCGGCTGGGGTATGGACTTGCTCGCCGCCGAAACGTATTGGATGAACACGCTGATGATGACTCTGACAAAGGGTGGTATCGCGCCGTTCGTCGGCGATACGTTGGGATCGAAAGCCGTCTCACCGTTGACGTTCATCTATTGTCACGAGATCATCGACCAGGCTCTGCGCTTCTCGTCGGGATTTCAACTGGATGACGCCAGCGTCGGCTTGGATGAAATCCACGCGGTGGGACCGGGTAAGGGATTCGTCTCCGCGCCGACCACGCTCAAGAATTACAAGACCGGCTATTACACGAGCAAAATCTTCCCGCGCTGGAGCATGGAAAAGTGGCTGGATGCCGGTCAGCCCCACGCGCAGAAGTGGCTGAAAGATTATTCGATTGAGTTCCTGAAGGATTTGCCCGCCCCCGAAGATCACGAGGAGTTGATTGCGAAAGGCGAGGAGTTTATCGCGGAGTGGGAGAGGAAAAGATAATGGATAAAAAGAATTTTGATGTCATCATAATCGGCGGTGGGATCATGGGATGCGCGACCGCCTACTACTTGTTGAAATTTGATCCGAACCTCAGCGTCGCTGTCCTGGAAAAAGACCCGACCTATGAGCGCGCCTCCACGCCATTATCAGACGGAAACACGCGCATCCAGTTCAACATCAAAGAGAATATCCAGATGTCGCAGTATGGACTGGAGGTTCTCAAAACTTTTGCAGAAGAGATGGAAGTGGACGGCGAGAAACCTGATCCTGCGTTTCGCCAGCAGGGAAATATGTTCGTTTTAGATGAAGCGAGCAAAGAAGAAGCCCACGAGGGATTGCTCCTGCAAAGAAGCCTCGGGTGCGAAGTCGAATGGTTGATACCTGACGGTGTGGGGAAATATTTTCCGCTTTACAACTTGAAAGGATGCGTGGCGGGAACGTTCGGTCCGCACGACGGGACAATGTCTCCGATGGCAGTGTTGGATGGCTATAAACGGAAAGCGAGTTCAATGGGTGCGAGTTATATCCACGCTGAGGTCACGGAAGTTTTACGGGAGAGCAGCCAAATTACCGGTGTTAAGTTAGCTAACGGAGAAGTTTTCAACTGCGGCATTGTGATGAACGCTGCAGGCGCGTGGGCGCCGAAGATCGCCAGAACCGTCGGTGTGGATTTGCCGATTGCCCCGACAAAACGCCAGGTCACTATCGTTGAAACCAACTATCACGGCGAAGGCGTCTTGCCAGTTTTGTTTTTGCCTTCAGGCTTGTATGTCATTCATGAAGGTGAAGGCATGTTCATGGTGGGTAAATCATTCGCAGATGATTACATCGGCACAGATGATTTCATGTGGGAGAGAAAGATATTTGAAGAACGCGTCTGGCCCGAACTTGTGGAGTACATCCCAGATTTCGACCGACTCAAGATCCTGCGCGGCTGGGCGGGGCTGTACGAGGTCAACACACTGGATGGAAATGCGATTTTGGGCGAGTCGTCACAGGTGAAGGGTTTCTTTTTTGCCAACGGATTCTCCGGTCATGGCTTTCAGCAGGCACACGCCGTGGGGAGGTATACCGCTGAGTTGATGTTGGGAAAAACGCCGACTTTGGATTTGTCCATTTTTTCGGTGAACCGAATTGCCGGGAACAAACCCGTGTTTGAAAGCAAAAGGAAAATTATTTGAAACCACAGGGGCGGATCGCGATCCGCCCCTACCTTGACGCATCATTTTCCCAGTGATACACTCTGAGCATCTTATCCCACCTTGAAAGGAGGCACGAAATCATGAAAGCCAGCATGAAGACCACAACTCAAGTCTTGAACGCGCCTCCTGTTGGTGTGGCATAGCTGCCTACCTTTATTCTTAACTTGCAACCGCAGGCGCGCTCACCTGCGGTTTTTCTTTTAACCGCAAATAGCCGTATCCGATTTATTCCTTTCTTCTGTGGTTAAAAATGGACACCAATCAATACTTCGAATTGCTCGATGAACTCGATGACAACGAACAAACCGAAAACTTCATCAATAAGAACAAGCGCCCTCAACGTTTCCACGAACGGCATTTTAAACATGCCCGAGTCCGCGACGCTGAATTTACCAAGGGACAGGATGATTCTGCGCGCACGTACAACTTCACCTACAAAGCCGCACGCTTCGAAGAATGGTGGCTCCTCGAATCCATTGGAGGATTCTACGAGCACAAATTAATCTCCGATGTGTTGCGCAGGTTGAAGGGCGGCAAAGAAGCGTCCGTCTATCTGTGCCGAGGTGTTGAGTCCGCTGAGTCGCTTCTCGCGGCAAAGGTTTATCGTCCGCGCCAGTTGCGAAACCTCAAGAATGACGCGATCTATCGAACGGGTCGCACTGACCTCGGCGAGGATGGCAAGAAACTTTTCAAAGAGGCAGACATCAATGCCATCATCAAGCGCACCGCGTACGGCGAGGAAGTCCGTCATACATCGTGGATCGCGTACGAGTTCAGCACGCTTGAGATTCTCCACGCCGCGGGAGCGGATGTTCCCAAACCGATCGGCATGGAAAAGAACGCCATCCTGATGGAATACATCGGGGATTTTGGAAATGCCGCGCCGACTCTCAACACGGTGACACTCGACCGCGACGAAGCTCGTAAACTCTTTGACCGCGTCATTCGCAACGTGGATCTGCTTCTAACCCACGACAGAATCCACGGGGATCTGTCTGCCTACAACATTTTGTATTGGGATGGCGGTATCACGCTGATCGATTTCCCTCAGGTGACCTTTCCCGAAATGAATCCCTCTGCATGGATGATCTTTCAGCGAGATGTGATGCGCGTGTGTCAGTATTTCAAATCACAAGGCGTGAAATGCGACGCACGCAAACTCGCCGCCGACCTGTGGACATCGCACGGACATACAGTTGTGAAAGAAGTTCATCCACTCTATCTTGATGCCGATAAAAAAGAAGATCGCCGTCTTTGGGAGAAACAGAAAATCGTACCCAAATGAAAATGTGCCGCGGCTTGCCCAACAAGTCGCGGCACACATTTCTCCAATTCTCTAGTCTCTAATCTTCCCCCACAATCCATATCCCTCGTTCCGTCTCGTTTCGCGCCTCTCATGCTGTTCATGGATCTGCTCCACGTGATCAGCTTTCTCTTCAATGGCGGCTTCGAGCCACATTCGTCCTTTCTCAGCTGTGGCGTGACTTCCCGCGCCGTACGCGCCTGTCTTCGTATCGTCATCCCACGGCGGGTTTGCCACAAGCGCGCCACCTTCGATCCAATCCATGTAGTAATCGGGAGTTGAAACAAAATCCGTTTCATCGACCACTCGTTCCATGTGGCAAAGGTCGGGACGAAGGTGAAGCAGATACGATGTTTCCAATTCGCACGCGTGACCCATTCCACCAATTTTTGAGGTGCGATACTTTGGTATGACTTCAGAGCCGATTCTCCCCGATGTATGTAGCCAGGTTGTCGCGCAAAAGATTCGGCGATGGCGTTCACCAGCGTACTTCACGATGTTGACTAGAAAAGAAGTGTTGCCGCCATGACCGCTCATAAAATAGAAGCGATCAAATCCGCGCGAGACTAGCAGGTCGATCACCGCAACCCAGAAATCTTCGAACGCGCGTCCCCCTGCGTTCATCGTCCCTGCGAAGGATGAACGGTGAGTGCTTACTCCGTATGGCATCACAGGCATCGCCCAACAGCGTGTAGGCAATTTAGATGCTGTACCTTTTGCAATCGAATCGATAATGATTGTGTCAACGGACAGGGGAAGATGGAATCCGTGTTGCTCTGTGTGACCGATTGGAATTAAAATCACTTTACCGCGTTCGCTGTCTGGTGGCAAGAAAGTTGGCGCCGCGTTATGAGTGGGGGAGGGGAGCCTCAAAAACGAAGTTGAAAATTTGTCAACAAATAATGTTTGAGGATCAAAACCTGACGGCGCGAGACAATAGGCGCGTGAGAATCCATCGTCGCGTAAACTATCGAGCAGATTGAAAATGTATTGAGCAAAAAATTTATCTGGCAGTTCCAATCCACTGCCGCGCCAGCTAAAGGGAAATTGCGGGAGTAGTCCTGCACGAGGTGGATTCCCCAGCTGGCTTGCGAGCAAGTCCAACTCGTAGCCTGATCCGAGTGGAAGAATTAGTGGAGTGTCGCGCGGTAAATCCGCTACCTTGTCCCAAGTAAGTTCATCGTATGCAAAAAATGTAGTCATGTTCTGGTCTCCTTAAATTTTGCGTGTAGCCAAATTATCCTACATATTTACTTTTATCAAAACAATAATTACATAAAGTATAGCAAGGATAATCCATTCGACAAGCACCTTTCCCCAATCCAAAAATTACAGTAGAATTCTCAACAATGTACTCGACCGAGGTCTTAGCACGTACCACCTCCCGGTATCAAACGTTGGACGGTACTGCATCGCGGCTGTAATGCCTGGCGATGCAGTTTTATTTAATTACGTAGAGGAGCATGGAATGAAAATCAAATATAACTTTCTAGTTGTTGTGACTCTGTTAGCATTGGTTCTATCTGCTTGTGGTGGACTGGGGCAGGGAACACCTGTCGTTCTGCGCGTGGGATGGGCGGGAAGCCCCGATACGCTTAACCCAGGCACAGGCGTACTAGCAGAGGCGTACACGATCTTTGCGCTTGTGTACGATACCATATATGAATACCAACTCGATGGCACATACAAACTCGATGTTGCCGAAAGCGTGGAAGTATCTGATGATAATTTGACGTATACATTCAAGATCCGGGATGGGATCAATTTCCATGACGGCCAACCGATGACGGCGCAGGATGTTGCTTTCTCCGTCAACTTGTACAAGAACAACCCGGATTTCATCTACCTGAATGCCTACACCGTGAACTTTGACACCGTCGAAGCAACAGACGATAGCACCGTGGTTATCACAATGCTCAGCGCTGTGCCGAACATGGACTATCTTCTCTCCTATTTGTACATCGTGCCTGAACATGTTTGGGCTGACTACACCGAAGCGCCTGCATCCACAGAATTCGAAAATCTGGAGATGGTCGGTACAGGACCGTTCAAGATGTTGGAATATGTACAGAATGAGTTCGTCCGCCTTGGAGCGAACAAGGAACATTTTGACAACCCCCCGAAAGTTGACGAGGTAATCTTTCAAACTTTTGAAAGCGACGATGTGCTGGTGCAATCGCTCAGAAGCGGCGCGGTGGATATGATCACCGAAATGCCTGCCACTGCCGTTGAAACGTTGCAAGGCGATTCGACGATCCAAGTGGTCACTGGCGCGCCCTTTGCGCCATACGTGTCGGATGTCATCTTCAATCAAGTTGACCCTGAAAACTGCCCGACGGATGTGGGCGGCATATGCACGGGTCACCCAGCGTTGCGCGATCGGAATGTTCGCCTCGCATTGGCTCATGCAACCGATAAACAAAAACTGATCGATATCGTATTACTCGGGTTTGGCGCTCCCGGCCTCACGCTGATTCCGGACGGCTTGGGTCATTGGTATAACGATTCACTTCAAGATTATGAATTCGACGTTGCCAATGCGAACCAAATCCTTGACGATGCAGGTTATCTTGATACAGATGGCGATGGTGTGCGTGAGATGCCCGATGGTTCCCGTCCGTTGACCTTCCGTACACACTGGCCCAGTGACAGCATTGACGCCCCGCGCATGGCTGAACTTCTCAGTGAGATGTGGAGTGAAGTAGGTGTGACGCTGGAATTACAGGCGATCGACCCCGATGCGCTGACTGCCGAATGTTGTCCAGCCTTCGACTTCGATATTATTCTCTGGGGCTGGGGTTCAGACCCCGACCCGAACCTGTTGCTATCTGTGTATGCCACGAGTGAGATCCCGAATGGATACAATGAAACAGGTTACTCCAACCCTGCTTATGATGAACTCTACGTCCAACAAGGCGTTGAACTTGACCTCGATAAACGCAGGGAACTCGTCTGGCAGATGCAAGAGATCGTATTCAATGATGTTGTGTATATTATCCCATTCTATTCCCAAACGATCGAAGCATACCGCGTGGATCGCTTCACCGGTTGGATCACCGATACACCCAAGATCGAATTATCTGATGTCAGTTCGCTGGTTCAGGTAGAGCCTGTTAAATAAACTTCGGTATCAAGAAGAGGGACGGTATACCATGCTGTCCCTCTTCGTATTCTCGCTGAGGAGTCGTTTTGAGTCGTTATCGTTTTTTGTGGAAGAAGATCGGCTGGGCGATTTTTACAGTTCTGTTCGTTGTCGTTCTCAACTTCTTTCTTTTTCGAGTACTTCCAGGCGACCCTGTTCGTTCGGGTACGCGCGATCCTCGGCTAAAGAAGGATGCACAGGAAGCGTTGCGCATCCGCTTTGGGTTGGACAAACCAGTTATTAATTGCTTCGAGACTCTGAACCCGATCAAAGTGGGGGACTGCGCGATCAATCCCTTCGAGACGCAATTCTTCATCTATCTTCGCAACCTGACTCAGGGTGAGCTGGGGTTCAGTTTCCATACGAATCGCCCCGTTGCTGAAGTGCTGGGTGCGCGATTGTGGAATACCCTCTTGTTGATCGGCGCGGGGCAAATTCTTTCCATTGTGATCGGCATGATTTTTGGGATACTCGCCGCATGGAAGGCGCGGACTTCCATTGATTACGGTGCGCTGATCACGGGGTTGGTCGCGTGGAGTCTCCCAACGTTTTGGCTTGGAATTATTCTTTTATTTTGGGGGAGTAATAATGGCTTTCCTATTGGCGGGAAGGCGACACCGGGCACCAGTTCATATCCGTTTTTCTATCAGGTTGGCGACATTCTAAGACACATGATTCTGCCAACACTCACATACACCATCGTATACATGGGCGAATACCTGCTTGTGATGCGCTCCAGCCTGCTGGATGTCCTCGCCGAAGACTACATTTTGACCGCAAAAGCAAAGGGACTGACTACGTTCCAAATTTTAAAAGACCACGCGTTGAAGAATGCCATGTTGCCGATTGTTACGATTATTGCCATCAACCTGGGTTTTACTGTGGCAGGCGCGATTCAGATCGAATCGGTATTTTCATGGCCCGGGCTCGGGGGCGCGGTCTACGAGGCATTGGAACGCAGAGATTATCCTGTTTTGCAGGGAGTGTTTCTGCTGATCGCGATCAGTGTGGTGCTGGCAAACCTTATCGCCGATCTCACGTATTCATTTCTCGATCCACGCGTGCAGGCAGAATAATCCATGGCGATTAAAGCTGCTGAACTCAAACCAGCTGTTCCCTCCTCGCCTCTTTCAGGGTTTTGGAGAACGTTCAGCAAGAATCGCATGGGTGTGGTTGGATTGGTCATGCTTGTGGTGGCGATCGTTGTTGCCATCTTCGCTCCGCTTATTTCGCCATACGATCCTCGAACATCGAAAGGGCTTACTTCCAGCGATATTTATAACGCGCCCAGCGCCGAACACTGGCTGGGCACAGATGATGCTGGCAAGGATGTTTTTTCCAGCTTTATTTACGGTTCGCGCGTTTCGTTGATTGTCGGTTTCTTCGCGGCATTCATTTCAATTGTCATTGGCGGTGTGATCGGAATCGTGGCAGGATTTTACGGCGGACGAACTGAAAACCTGCTCATGCGCTTCACAGATTTGTTGTTGGTCATCCCGGACCTGCCCTTGATCGTCGTCATAGTCGCGTTGACGAAGCCCAGCCTTCTCAACATCATCTTTGTTATCGGCTTGCTCGGCTGGACGACCACCGCGCGCATTGTCCGTTCGCAGACCTTGGCGGTGAAGTCGCGCAAATTCGTGCTCCGCGCGCGGGCGATCGGCGCAGGGAATCGGCACATCATTTTGAATCACATTTTGCCATTGGTGTTGCCGTTGCTTGTGGTCAACGCGATTCTTGTCATTTCGCTGGCAATTTTGAACGAATCGACTTTATCGTTTCTCGGCCTGGGCGACCCGACTGCAATTTCATGGGGGCAGATGTTGAATTTCGCGTTCGGGCGCGGTGCGATGAGCGCCGGCGCGTGGTGGGCACTCGCGACTCCGGGTTTTGGAATTGTGTGGGTTGTCCTTTCGTTAACTCTGTTGGGTCACGGGCTGGAGCAGGTACTCAATCCGAGGCTTGAATCACATCACCTAATGCCGGGCAGGCCGACAATCCAGAGTGAAGCGGAAGTTAAATCCGAAGACAGAAAGAGGAGGAAAGAGTCGCCTGTCTTGTTGGATGTCCGAAATCTATCTGTGCAGTTCCTCAACGATGGCAGTGTGGCGCAGGCGGTGCATAACGTCAGTTTTCAATTGCACGAAGGCGAAATGATGGGTTTGGTGGGGGAGAGCGGATGCGGCAAGACTACGTTGATCATGGCGTTGAATCGACTGCTTCCTGCTGCCGGGCGAATTTCGAATGGGTATGTTTATTTTCGCGGTAAAGATCTTGCGAGCGCTTCGGAGGAAGAACTTGCCGATGTGCGTTGGAATGGGATCTCGATCGTGTTTCAGGGCGCAATGAACGCGCTCAACCCGGTGCGCACGGTCGGCGACCAGATCAAAGAAGCGATCATCAAACATATTCCGACAATGCCGCCGGGGCAACTCAATGAACGTGTGGTGGAACTGCTCGAACTCGTTGGCATTGCCGCAGAGCATAAGAATCATTTTCCGCATCAATATTCGGGCGGGATGCGACAACGCGCGATGATCGCGATGGCGCTTTCGTGCAATCCGGAGGTGGTGATCGCAGACGAACCAACTACGGCGCTGGACGTGATGATCCAGGCGCAGATTCTGGAACTGCTCGATTTACTCCGCAAGAAGCTTGGCCTGGCAGTGATATTTGTGACTCACGACCTCGGCGTGGTCGCCGAAATGTGCGATTCGGTGCTGGTGATGTATGGTGGTGTGACAGCCGAATTCGCGGAGGTGGACACGATCTACAATTTGCCGCGGCATCCCTACACACAGGAATTGCTCAAGGCATTCCCGGATCTTTCACAACCTGAAAAGCGACTCATATCCATCCCCGGCTACCCGCCCAAACTGGATGCGCTTCCTCCTGGATGTCGGTTTGCGCCTCGTTGCCCGCTGGCATTTGAACGTTGTTCAACCGAAATGCCAAGACTGCACGAGTTGGGTGATGGCCATCTTGCGAGTTGTCATTTGGTTGAAGCATCGTAAGGCGGGATGGCATCCCGACCCACGACAATAAGAATTATGACTGACGATTTTATCCTCGAAGTAAGAAACCTGAAGAAATATTTCAAGGCTGGCAGGCCCGGCTGGTTTTCGCGCGCGGAGAACTTCATCCATGCCGTAGACGATGTCAGCTTGCAATTGAAACGCGGTGAGGTCATCGCGCTGGTCGGCGAAAGCGGATGCGGAAAATCAACCCTCGCACTTACCTTAATGGGGCTGGAAGAAGCCACAGAAGGTTCGATCTTCTTCGAAGGCATAGACATCACGCACGCCAACAACGCGGAGCGTAAAGCTTTTCGCCAACGAATTCAAATGGTATTTCAGGACCCATACGAATCGCTGAACCCAACCCAATCCATCGAAGAAATCGTCTCTGAGCCATTGGTCGTTCATGGCATTGCACCCAATCACGAGGATCGCCGCGAGCGCGTCCGCCGCGCGCTGGAAGATGCCGGCTTGAAACCAGCGGACAGTTACCTGCATCGTTTTCCACATCAACTCTCCGGCGGACAGCGTCAACGCGTGGTCATTGCGGGTGCGCTTGTGCTGGAACCGCATCTTTTGCTTGCCGATGAACCTGTTTCAATGTTGGATGTATCTATCCGTGCAGAGATCATCAATCTGCTCGCAGACCTGCGCGAGTCCCGCGGCATTTCGGTCATCTTCATCACGCACGATTTGGGTACGGTCGGCTATTTTGCAGACCGTGTTGCTGTCATGTATCTTGGTCGCATCGTAGAGATTGGCACCATGACCGAGGTGCTGGATAATCCCCAACATCCGTATACGCAGGCGCTGCTCTCGGTGATTCCTGTTCCCAACCCGCGCATGAGAAAGAAGCGCGTGATTTTGCAGGGCGAAACGCCGAATCCCATCGATTTACCAACCGGCTGTCGTTTTCATCCGCGCTGCCCTGTCGCTTTCGATGCTTGCATGACCCAGGATCCCCAGTTGATCGAATTAAGCCAGACGCATCGGGCAGCCTGCCTGCTTTTGAAAAAGTAAGGAGATATTATGCTGTCGACCACTTTGCGTTCGCTGACTTATCTTGTCGCCGCGCTCAGCACAGGCCTCGGCGCGTATATCGCCACCGGGATTGTCTTCCTGATCAACTTCTGGAAATTCGGCACCGGTAAGTGATGGACATCACCAGCGCACAGAACCCGCGCGTCAAGCATATTGTGAAGTTGCGTGAGGATAAAAAGACTCGCCAAACGGATAACTTAATGCTCGTAGAGGGATTCGATGAGATTCAACTGGCTATCTCGGCGGGACACAAACCAACAACGCTTCTTTCCGCGCCTGAAATTGCCTCACGCCAGTTGATAGTATCCGCCAGTGAACATTTAACCGTCACCCGCGCGGTCTTCGAAAAGGTCTCGTACCGCGAAAACCCGGATGGGTGGCTGGGAATCTTTCCTATTCCGCGCAAAACGTTGGGCGATTTGCAACCAAACGAAACTCCGCTTGTCGTTGTCGCTGAATCCATCGAAAAACCAGGCAATCTCGGCGCGATACTCCGCACTGCCGACGCCTCCGGTGTGGATGCGCTTCTCGTCTGCGATGCACGCGTGGATGTGTGGAATCCCAACGTGGTGAGAGCAAGCCGCGGCGCGGTTTTCAGCGTACCAATCGTCGAGTGCGATAACGCGTCCGCGTTGAAATGGCTGAAAGGCAGAGAGATCCGCATCGCAGCCGCGACTCCATCGGCGGATGAAATTTATTCCAACATAAATTTACGTGAGCCAATCGCGATCGCAGTCGGTGCAGAAGATGTTGGGTTGTCCGATTTTTGGCTCACGAACGCGGATGTAAAAGTGAAAATACCGATGAGAGGAATAGTGAATTCGCTTAATGTGTCGGTTTCGACCGCGTTGATTCTGTATGAAGCCATGAGGCAACGCGCGTGGAGCAAGTAAGATCGATACCATATCATTCGTATTGGCAGTTGTTCCTGCGCTTTCTCAAATTCGGCTTGCTCGCCTGGGGCGGACCCGTCGCGCAGATCGCGATGATTCGTCAGGAATTAGTCGATGAAGAAAGGTGGATCTCTTCGGAGCGATTCAACCGCGTGCTTTCGGTCTATCAGGTACTGCCGGGACCCGAAGCGCATGAGTTATGCGTGTATTTCGGCATGATCGCCCGAGGGCGAATTGGCGGGTTGCTTGCCGGGTTCGGGTTTATGCTCCCTGGTTTTGTGTTGATGTTTTCACTTTCAGGGTTTTATCTCACACACGGGATAAATTCTGTCGCTTTCTCAGGCGTGTTCTATGGCTTTCAAGCCGCCGTGGGAGCGTTGATCGTGCGCGCAGTACACCGCATCGGAAGCCATGCCTTGCACAATAAGTGGCTGTGGGGAATCGCGTTTGCGTCCGGCGTCGCAACATTGCTACAGATGAATTTTTTGCTGGTTCTTGCCTCGGGCGGATTGATTTACGCGCTGGCACAACGTACAAAACTTTCGATTTCTCCAATTCTTTTTTTGCCTCTCACGGTAACGACTCTATCTCTCACAACGCCAACAATTCTGGAGCTGTTCGGGTATGGTCTGCGCACGGGATTGCTCACCTTCGGCGGCGCGTACACGGCGATTCCCTTTCTTCAGCAGGATGCCGTTGTTTCCGGCGCGTGGATGACGAATCAGCAATTCCTCGATGGGCTTGCGCTTTCCAGCATTCTCCCCGCGCCACTGATCATCTTCTCGACCTTTGTGGGTTATCTTGGTGGAGGTCCGCTTGGCGCCTTGGCGCTCACAGCGGGTGTATTCTTACCCGCCTTCTCTTTCACACTGATCGGACATGATTTCTTCGAGAAACTGGTGGATGACCAGAGAGTCCATTCGTTTCTAGATGGCATCACCGCGGCTGTTGTAGGTCTGATCACCGCAACTGCCATTCAACTTTTACGAGCGGCGCTCCCTGACCTGCCCGCCGTTGGGATATTTGCCCTGGCATTATTGATGCTGTATCGCTGGAAAATGAATGCGACAGTTGTGGTCGTCATGCTGGGCGCAGGACTGCTTGGAATGTTTATCCGCATGCTGTAAAATCATCCCATGATAAATTGGATCATTGGCATAGCAATCGGAATCATCGTCGGCTATTTGCTCGACCGCGAGATCTATTTTTACGAAGGCGTGCATCTTGGTCCGCGGGTGCAGGCCTGGTTGTATGATCGCTGGTCGAAAAAATATGACGCGGGCAAGCGCGAGAGTCAACTGCGGGATGAAGAAATGCTGGCGCGTCCATTACTGGATTTGCTGAAAGACGCGCCTGAACCGTCCATCCTGGATTTTGCCACCGGAACTGGGCGATTATCATTCGCACTACTCAGTCATAAGGATTTCAACGGACACATCCTCGCGCTCGATCTTTCGCAGGGGATGCTGGAACAGGCTTCGGCAAAACTATCATCGCTTGAGAAGGGCTCACAAGTTGAATTGATTCGCCATTTGGCATTGCCCTTGCCGTTTTCCGACTCGTCGTTCGATGCAGTTTGCGCGCTCGAAGTGTTGGAGTTGTTCCCGTCCATGGACGAGCCGTTGAAAGAATTGACGCGCGTACTCCGCCCCGGCGGAATCCTGCTCACCTCGCGCGGCACGGAAGAGTCCGGGCGAAAGGCGAAGGTGAAGAGCAAAGTTGTTTTTACTTCTCTGCTTGAGGAACATGGACTGCGAGATGTCGCCATCACGAAGTGGTGGAAGTTCTTCGACCGTGTGCTGGCGCGCAAGAATGGAGATTTTCAGTCCGTTGGCGCGAAAAAATTATCCGCTGCGATGCGCTGTCCACGGTGCGGGCAGATTCAATGGAAGAGAGAGGCGAGCGCCTTGCTATGTCAGAATTGCGGGAAGGAACTATCCATCACAAACGAGGGAATCGTATTGAACTAACAAGGAGAGACAATGTTCTCAAAATCGAAGCTCAACGATCACTGGGAAATGGAAGGTAAGACCCGCATCGAAGTGAACGGATCGCCCGGCGTGGGTGGGAAAATTTTCGGCATCCCGTGGCTGTTGTTTGGCGTTTACTTTACCTACAATTGGGTGATCGCAGGCATCATTGAATATCTCAAAGCGGGTGATTACGCCGGGTTGATCTCCGGCGCGTGGATCTGGTTGCTCCTCTTCGCGATTCTGTTCATCATTTTCGTCGTCCCCGGTTGGGCGCTGGCGTTCATGCGCCGCAAGGTTATCGTGGATGTCTCGCGTGGGGAGGTCGAGGAGGCGAACGACTTTATCGTATATCGCCGACCTATAACTCATGCAATATCGAGTTTCAACAAGGTGTTGTTGGTCGAGATCGTGAGTAAAAGCAAAGATGGAAAGACCCGATATTTCTATGATGTGCGCCTGGTCAGTCAAACGAAAAAGGATCATGTTCTGGTGGCTTCGTTTCAGGAGGAGGACAAAGCCGAAGAGTTTGGCAAAACGCTTTCAGAACTGACGCGCTTGCCCTTCGAGATTCAATACGAATCGGAAAGACGACGCGAGTAATACCGCAAGGTCGGGAACAAATCAGCCAGGGGACGGGTTAAATCAATGACGAAGGAGATGTCATGAAAAATTTCATCGTGATCTGCATCGCACTTTTGATCATTACCGCTTGCGCGGCGCCTCAACCACCGGTAGTACCAACAAATACCCCTGTGCCTTCATTTGAAACTGCTACCCCGTTCACTGCCTCAACGGCTACGCCTGCAATTGCCACCTCAACGGTCGCAACCCTGCCGCCTATATTCACAACTACCTATACGGTTGTCGCGCCGGCTGAAACGTTGACACCATTGCCGCCTGTGACAGGAATCCACAACCCGTACGCTGTGATTCTTGTGAGCGCCGGTGACGTTCTAAATATTCGTTCCAGCGCTGGGACAGGACATTCCATAGTTGGTTCTTTCGAACCAACAGCAGTTGGAGTTAACCGCACGGGACCAGCCGCCAGCGCGGGAGGCGATCGCTGGGTCGAGATCCAAAATCCCGCAGGCGGGACCGGTTGGGTGAACGCGAATTTCCTCACGGAGTATGTTGCCCCATCCGCCTTTTGCACGGACTCGCGCGTGAACGATCTGTTGAACAACGTACGTAGCGCGATGTTGAACTCAAATGGCGATCTGCTGGAGTCGCTCGTCAGCCCTGAGCATGGATTGGATCTGCGCTTGTGGCGCTGGGGGACGGTGGCAAACTACACACCGAAAGAAGCCGCGTGGGTTTTCGAGTCGGATTATGTGGTGAGTTGGGGTCCCGCGCCCGGAAGCGGCACCGAAACAAGTGGGACTTTCTCTGAACAACCTCTACCCAAATTACAGGAAGTATTCAGCGCGAATTATTCCTTGCACTGCAACAACACGCTTGACCTTGCCACTTTTTCGCTCGAACCTTGGCCCGCGGAATACACCAACATCAATTTCTACACGGTTTACAAACCCGGCTCTGAGCAATACGGCGGACTCGATTGGCGTGCCTGGATCGCAGGTGTTGAATTTGTGCAGGGAACGCCAAAACTCGTTGCATTGATTCACTTCCAGTGGGAGCCGTAAACCGTTATATAAAAAATTGTTTACCGCATTCGAGTCGTTTGTTTCCAAAACCCTCTAAAGATTTTCTTAATTCCGTCAAATCTCAAATACGTGGCAACGAGTATCAGAATTACAGCTAACGCTTCAAATGCGATAACCGCATAGCTTTTTGCTATCGGTTCTTGAATACCCAGAACACCAACAAAGTCAATTAGAAAGGATGGTGCTGCTGCAGCTAGTGCGGCGATAGTGATGATTGTGCCAGCTCGCTCAACGGCATTCTGGTTGCTGCTGATCTCGTTTTGAAGTTCCATGCTTGAAAAGAACTGAACGAAACTGACCAGTTCATCCACGTTCCGTTCAACGTAATCTTTGACCTCTTTGATATGAAGAACCTCGTTAAGATATTCAAATTTGTTCACTGCATAGCTGGCTCGGAAGGAAGAAGAAGGAACAAGTATATCGCGCAGGAAAGGAAGAGTTTTGAACGAGTACGAGAACAATCGGGCCATGCGCAGAATATCCTGCGTGTCCTCCTTTGAGATTTCTCCATCCACGACTCTCTCGGTGAGACGCGGCACATTTTCTAGAATCTCTGTGGTAGAGAAAGCAATGCTTTGTAACGCTGTTCTAATAACCACAGTATGTTCGATGCCGCGGCTGATACATTCCCAATAGTATTTGTAATCAATATCTCTGGTCTTGTTCCGCCCGGAGATGAATATTTTCTGGGCGGGGTAATAGATCAAGGCGCGTTCAGGGGCGAAAATACACAGATCGTTCTGCCAACTGGCAAGATCCACAAGTTTTTTGTAAGATTCCTCATCGATTACCGGAAAATTAACATTGTTCCTGCTATCCTGAACAAGCACGCCTTCAACGACGGCGGCCAGGACTCCCATATAATCCCGTCGCAATTTATCGGCTTCAATCCGCCGACCCCAACAGTGGGTACAGTAGATCTCTTCGAAGAAGAGGGTAATATACCGTTGACGATATGGCAGAGTTTCAGGGTTTGGACCCAAAGGCTGCAAGGTTAGTTTTACCGGCTCGGTGCCTTCATTGACCACTATTTCCCGCGGGAGGTTCTCGATAAACTTTTCTGCACAAAACAAGGTTAACTTTAGCATTGTAGAATGGTCGTCAGAGGAGTTCCCTTTATTGGCAAGCCGTAGTTCCATCAAATTGCGAAGAATCTCTATAAGTTTTTCCCCTTCTTTTTTGATGGGCTTGGTTAACTTGATTTCAAGGAAGCCTGAACGAGATAGCCGAACGCGAACATCATATTGTTCCAGTGCGGCTTTCAATTGAGGATCGTCAGGTATCTCAACCAGTTCTTTCTGAAAATAGAACGTGGGAAAGAACCAATCCTTGATCAAGTGCCGGCGAAAGACCTGAAAATCGTGACCGCTATCCAGAACCTTTTCCTCTTCGCGGTCTCGAGCAAAAAATCGGGCGGGTTCGAGATTCTTTATCGCTTCGGCAAAGCCGCGCCCGCCGCGCAACCTATCCAGATTTTCCCTTGTCTCCGGTGTTAAATAAGCGCTCAGGCTCATGACCATAAAAACGTCCACTTTGCCTTTTGCGTAAAAATGCTTGGATGGAACTACATCTTTGGGGTTGCAACTACAATGATTTTTTCCCACGTTTCATGCTCCCAATTTATTTGATTAACTAGCTTGAGAAGAACTATACACCAGAAGAATAAGCAAATCAATCTCTCCTGTCTAAACTACTTTAGAAGTATCGCCGCTATCACGATGCAACATCTCCGGCGGTGTAACCGCCGGAGATGTATGTCGTCTGCATAAACTACTTTGGGCTCCTAATCCGCCGCCATCGATTCGGGCTCTTCTTCTTTCTTCACAGCACCAACGGCTTCATCAAACCCATACTGCGCTTCCAGCTCGTGCCTGAACTGTTGCGTGTACAGGCGGTAGTAATGTCCGCGCTGTTTGAGGAGCTCGGCATGTGAGCCTTGTTCGGCGATACTTCCATTTTCGATCACAACGATTCGATTCGCCTTGCGGATGGTCGAGAGGCGATGCGCGATAACGAACGACGTGCGTCCCTGCATCAACGCTTCCATGCCGCGCTGTATGAGCGCCTCAGTGAGCGTGTCCACACTGGAGGTGGCTTCGTCCATGATGAAGAGTTCGGGTCGGGCAAGCACGGCTCGCGCGAGACTGATCAACTGCTTCTGCCCAACGGATAGTAATCCGCCGCCTTCGCCCACGTTGTGGTCGTAGCCCTTTTCGAGCGTCACGATGAAGTCGTGCGCGCCGGCGATCTTCGCGGCTTCGGTCACCTCTTCATCGGTTGCATTTAGCCGTCCATAGCGGATGTTGTCGCGCACACTGCCGGAGAAAAGATGCGGCGTCTGGAGCACGATTCCGATACGGCTGTGAATCGAGGCGAGTTTGTAATCCAGATAATCTCGCCCGTTGATTCGAATTGTCCCTGCGCGTGGTTCGTAGAACCGGCACAGAAGGTTCACGATCGTGGATTTGCCTCCGCCTGTGGGACCGACAAGTGCGATCATCTCGCCGGGCTTGACCTTCAACGAGAAATCAGTGAGCACAGGTTTGCGATCTTCGTAGTAGAAATCCACATGATCGAATTCGATCTCGCCCATCAGCGTTTTCGCTTCGACGGCATCGGGTCTATCGTGGACCTCGGGAGGGGTGTCGATCAATTTGAAGATCCGTTCCGCCGACGCGATGGAGTGCTGCATCTCCGCGTAGACGCGCGCCAGGTCCTGCACGGGCCACATCATGAACGTGAGATATGAAACGAAGGCTTGAATCCCGCCGATGGTCATCAACCCAATTGTGATCTGGTTTCCGCCATAGCCAACGATGATACCGAGCGCGAGCGCGGCGATGATCTGCACGGTGGGGAGGAAGAGCGCAGAGAGCCACGCGGCGCGATACGAGGCTTTGTACATCCTGCCGGTGAGCTCTTGAAATTCTTTTGTATTTTCGTCCTCGCGGAGCAGTGCTTTCACCACGCGCACGCCTTGAAAGTTCTCGTTGAACGCACCAGTGATCTTGGAGTTGGTGCGGCGCGAGACGCGGTATTCCACCAAAATATACTGGCGAAATTTGATCGCGATGAAGATCATTAACGGAATGACGGTGAAAACGATCAGCGCCAGTTTCCAGTTGATGATCGCCATGAAGGTGAGCGATGTAATGATGTTCATCACCGCCCAGGTCGTATCCACCACGCCCCATGTGAGCAGGTCAGAGACGCGGCCCGTATCCGACGTGACGCGGGCGATCAACCGTCCCACCGCGTTTTGTGCGTAGTACGAAAGCGATAACTCCTGCAAATGGTTGAACAGCATCTTACGCAGGTCGTATTGCACGCGCTCGCCGAGCACGCCCGCGAGGTAGATGAACGTGAACACGCTCGCGGCTTGGAACATGATGATCGAACCATACCGCCATGCGATTCGGGTCAGCGCGGCGGTGTCTTTCAGGTTGATGCCGATATCGACAATATCCTTGTTCAGGTATGTGAAGTATGCATCCGTCGCCGAGGTTGCCGCGATGGTGACGAGGAATCCAAGCACCCACTTCCAATGCGGCTTGAGCAAGCTCAAGATCCGTTTGAACACCGGCGCGGTGAGCTGACTTGTGTGTTCTTCTTCTTCGAGTTCGATTAATTCTTCGGACATTTTTCATTCTCCGTTACATTTGGTGGTTGAGTAGGCGGCGTTCGCGCGCCGTATCGAAACCACACCACTGTTTTCATGTAATCAATTGCTCACAGGTTACCTTTGGTCTCGATACGCCCCGACTTGCGCGGGGCTACTCGACCAACGAGGCTCAATTCACTCTAGCCATTTCCATTTCCAATTCTTCATCGATCCGCGTCTGGATATCGTAAATTCGACGATACATTCCATCTTTTTGAGCGAGCAATTCCTTATGCGTTCCCATCTGAACGACTTCGCCTCTATCCAGCACAAGGATCAAGTCGGCGATCATCACCGACTGAATGCGATGCGCGATGATGAACGTTGTTCGGCTTTCCATCAATTCGTTCAACGCGCCGCGGATCTCCGCTTCGGTTTCGGTATCAACCGATGACGTTGAATCATCTAATATCAAAATGCGCGGATTCTTCAACAGCGTACGAGCGATCGTCGTGCGTTGCTTTTGCCCGCCGGAAAGGGTCACGCCTTTTTCGCCGACGATGGTTTTATATCCATCAGGGAACGACATGATCACATCATGGATGGCGGCGGCTTTTGCGGCGCGTTCCACTTCTTCTTGCGAAACCTCCCGTCCCACTCCATAGGTGATGTTCTCGCGAATCGAACGGCTGAACAGGAACGGCTCCTGTTCCACGATACCGATCTGCCCGCGCAGGTACGACCGTGAGTACTCCTTCAACTCCACGCCATCGAGCAGGATTCTTCCTCCCGTGTATTCGTGGAAGCGGGGGAGGAGATTCACCAACGATGTTTTGCCGGAACCCGTCGACCCAAGCAAGGCAACCGCCTGCCCGGGCTTCACGTGGAAGGAAATATTCTTCAACGCGTTCGACTTGCCATCCGAATACATGAACGAGACATTCTCGAAAACGATATCGCCTCGCACCGGACCGTTCGGCTGAATCCTGCCATCATGGAGCGGTTCACGCGCTTGCTTCACCACATCCATGAGCCTGCCGTAGGAAACCAAACCCGTCGAAGCAGAGACGATAATTCGCCCAAGGTTGCGAATGGGCCAGAGAAGCCACACGACCAAGCCAACGTACGCGATGTACATGCCCACTGTAATTTCTCCCCGGATCGCCATGTTGGCAGCATACATGAAACCAAAAAGCATTTGAAAGCCAAGCACGATATCCGAAAGGGGCCAGAACATTGAGTGCATGAACAACAAAATCTTGCCTTTGAGGAACTTGCCCCAGTTATCCTTTTCGAACTTGGACTTTTCATAATCCTGCCGTGCAAAGGCTTTGACCACGCGCACGCCCGTCAGGTTTTCCTGCAGGGTGGTGGACAGCACTGCCTCCTGTGCCTGATATTCTTCGTAGGCTTTTGTCACTTTTTTGAAGAACCACAACGATACGACCAGAATGAACGGAATGACGATCACCGACATCAAAGCCAGTTTCGCGTTGAGATTCAAAATGGCCGCAAAGTTGATGACGAACAGCAGGATGATGCGTCCTACTCCGATGCCTTGTTCACTGAAGAAGCGGCGCAGTGCGTCCACGTCCGATGTGACGCGTTCGATCAAGTCGCCGGTCGGCGTGGTGGCGTGATAAGAGAAACTCAACCGCTGGATGTGGTCGAAGAGGAAGTCGCGCAGGCGGCGCGTGATCCCCTCCGCTGTGAAGGCAGCCAAACGACCGGAAAGAAAGGAGAATCCGCCTTCGACCAGCGCGAGCAGCACGAATCCGAGCCCGATCCAAACGGCGGTTTGGGCGAGACTACCGCCAATGTATTCGCCCCGCGCCAGCACATCGTCGGTGAAAAAGCGGAGCAGAACATACACGTACATTTTTGCCGCCGCCGATACCGCGATGGCTGCGATCGCACCGAGGTATGGTACGCGGTAATCCACCATCATTCGCCAGAGGCCCTTGAGGCGGTTTTCATGGATGGCGTTGCGAAAGTCGAATGTGATTGCAGGTTCGATTGTGGTCATTTTGCATTCTCCGAATCTTTACCACGAAGGACACGAAGGTCACTAAGGTTGGACGAGCGAGGAGCGAATCGCCTCTCCCTCGATTTTCTTTGTGTACTTTGAGCCCTTTATGGTTGAAAAAAATTAAACAAAAAGGCTGTGACGAGTACGCCACAGCCCAAAACGACAGGGAAGAATGACCTAACGGTCAACAGGCGCACTTCGAGAAGGTACGAATCCAGCGTCAACTGGAACAAGCCGGGTCTTGCTGATGAACATGGACATTCTCGTGCGCTCCTTTCCTTCGATTTATAACAAAGTGTCCGTTTTTGTTACGTGCGGGAGTGTACACCTCTCAGTTGAAAAGTGTCAAGGTTTATAATCCGACACGTGATACGGACGTGGAAAATTTCACCTCACCCAAAAGAGTCTCGTTTTGACGATGTATCCTCTCTGGACGCGATCACGCGCCAATTACCGGATGGGTGGTATTCGACGTTCCGAACGTATGACTCATGCACACGCGTCATTGGACTCTCTGCACATTTGAAGCGACTCCCTCACGCAGACGCTTCACTCCTCCGAGCCAACCTGGTTCGCCTCCTTGAGTCTTTTCGACCGGGTGAGGCGCGCGTGCGCGTGATGGAAACTCATGGACGGGAGTTCTACATCTCCATCGAGCCGCTCAAGGTGTTACCGCCCGAAATCTACGAGAAGGGTGTGAGAGTCGAAACGACGACTCTACGGCGAAACGATCCGCGGGTGAAGTCCACAGATTTCATTGCCGCTAGTACTGACGAGCGCAAACATATCGCCAAAGAAGGAATTTTCGAGGCGCTGTTGGTGAAGAATGGAAGAATTTTGGAGGGGATGACGAGCAATTTCTTCTATGTAGGACGAAATAATATTTCGTCCTACCTCGGTACTGCCCAACGCGGCATCCTCCTCGGCGTCACGCGGACGATGGTCATCCGCGCGGCGCGGGGGAGGGGGGTCGAAGTGAGATACCGCGCGTTGAAACTGGACCAACTTTCCCTTGTGAAAGAAGCGTTCATCACATCCAGTTCACGAGGTATTGTGCCGGTTGTCCAAATCGACGATGCGAGAGTGGGGCAGGGGAGGGTGGGGGAGATGACAAAAATGCTGATGAATGCTTATGATGAATATGTAATGTTACACGCGGAGTTGATCGGCGTCTTGGATAATAAAATTTAACCAAGCGGAGAACCCCATGAAACGATTTGCTCGACTTTTGCTGCCCCTGTTGATGGTGACCGTAATGCTTCAATCGTGTTTTCGCCCCCGAACCGAAGACGATCAATTGCTTGAAGCCTCAAGCACCCTACAGGCGACCTACGCGCTCGACGCTCTCGATGCCTGCGTAAGCGGAGTGTGGAAGATGGATGTCTTCGCTATCGAAAGCAAGTATCAAGACTTGAACGTTTCCCCATCGATGACCGTTATCAGGCGGACGGCAGAACAGTTACGTTTATTGGTGTTGTCAACGAGGTGCAATACGGATCGATGGTCGCTGTGATTGACGGTGAGGTCGAAGAAGGTTTGTTTTCAAGCGAGGATGCCCCGCCAATTGCGCCTCCGGTCGTTGGATTTCCGACCAGCGGTAGTTACCAGTGCAGCGACGCACAACTTGACCTGCAATATTCGATGCTCAGTAGTTCAGTCACTGAGATGTGGACGAGGGCAGAGGAAACGCCGTGAGGTGAACAAACACCCGCTTGTTTTTATTGTTCCGTGAGGTTGTGAATCCACTT